>JBKQVI010000146.1:0-15361 GCA_052139985.1 Terriglobia bacterium | reverse complement strand
CGTGGCATTAGTCAATATGTCACTTCCTTCTTCCTTTGTTTTCATCAACATCGTGGGACTATCCCTTATTTTTTATTCCCCTTTTTTCCCCTGGCCGACACCCAGTCGGTGCGCTAAGTTATTTATCCTCAGCCACATACAATTTCCTGGAAGTTCCACGAATTTCCTCTAAGTACTTGTATTTTCATACACATCGTGGGATAGCGATCGCCTTTCGAGGGTGAACGCCGCCCATCCGGGCCGGCCAAACAACGGCTCCCCTCCCGATTCAGGACGGCGACGCGTTAGCGCCGGGGGTGGTTGTCCGCCACCGACCGAGGGGTAGCATCCGAAAATGTACCGCCGCCATCGTCGCGGCCAGTGCCGGCTGGAAGCCGGCGTTACGACCCGTACCGCGGCATCTTGCCGGCGGGGGGGTGCCGGCGGGAAGCCGGCGCTACATCCGAAATTAATTCCGTCCGGCGGCGCGCTGCTCACCCTCTAAGCCTAGCCCAGAGGCAAGATATGTTGTCAACAGGAAAATCGCCCCATTTCCTGCGGGTAGGAAAAGATTTTACAATTCCGGCCCGTAATTTCCTACCCGTAGGAAAGGGGCTACAAGGCTTGCCAGATAGGATGACAAAACGTCGTGCCCCACGCCGGCCGCGGCGACGGTGAGACCGCGCACAGAAGTGTTTAGCGCGGGACTGTCGTTGAGGTCGGGGGTTTGTCCCAACCACAGGGAGAAGCTCTTGGCAGGGCCATCCGGCCATCATCTTACACGGGCAAGATGCCCGTGCCACGTCTTGGGGATCTCGGCTTTAACTTTTGTGTCGCACGCGCGCCTCAGACTCGCAAGTTGACCGCACGTCGCAGTGGAAGTATTCTCGGTTCACAGCGTCAGAAGTTTCTTAAACCGGAAGATGCGTTAGGCAGTTTTGCGGCGATGGGCTGCTTTGCATCCAGGACACCAGTATAGGAAAGGAAACCGTGACATCTCAAAAAGTACTACTCAATGAAGAGCCTGTTGCCGGCGCCTTGGCGGCTATCATCAAGACAGTCGGCGCCGTTCGGAAGTTGACTCTGCTCGCCCCGATGCTGGGCGCCCTGATCTTGGCGGCGCCCTCGGCGGCTCAGACCCCTGCGCCCGGGCCCAAGTACCCCGACTTTCCGAGCGAAACGCCGGCCAAGTTTGAGCCGGTTACGGACAGCTTCGACTATGTCAAACGCGAAGTGATGATCCCGATGCGGGACGGTGTGAAGCTGCACACCATCATCCTGATCCCCAGGGATGCCAAGCGGGCGCCCATCCTCTTGACGCGTACTCCCTACAGTGCGGCAACCCTCACCAGCCACGCCGACAGCTCGCACCTCGGCCCGATCCTGAACGGCTACGACAACGCCCTGGAAGTTATTTTGGAAGGCGGCTATATCCGTGCCGTGCAGGACGTACGTGGCAAGTATGGCTCCGAGGGCGATTACGTGATGAATCGCCCTCTGCACGGGCCGCAGAACCCAACGCCCGTCGATCACGCCACCGACACCTACGACACGATTGATTGGCTGGTGAAAAACGTGCCTGAAACGAACGGGAAGGTCGGCATTATCGGCATCTCCTACGACGGGTTTCTGCCCTTGATGGCGCTGGTCAACCCTCATCCCGCGCTCAAGGTGTCTGTACCCATGAACCCCATGGTCGATGGCTGGATGGGCGACGATTGGTTTCACTATGGCGCCTTCCGCCAGCAGAATATGGCTTACATCTACAACCAGGAGGCGACACGCTCATCGGACCTGAAGTGGTGGACGAGCCACTTCGACGACTATGACGAGTACTTGGAGGCCGGGTCAGCGGGTGAGCTTGGGCGTCGCCACGGGCTGGAGCAGGTGGGCTTTTGGCGCAAGATTTTGGCGCATCCCAGCTACGATGCGTTTTGGAGCGATCAGGCCGTGGACCGGGTGCTGGCTGCCCAACCGCTACAAGTGCCGGTGATGCTGGTGGCCAGTTTGTGGGACCAGGAGGATATTTACGGCGCCATGGCCGTCTACAAAGCGATTAAGCCGAAGGATATCAATAACAACTCGGTCTTCCTGGTGATGGGCCCGTGGAATCACGGGCAGGAGATCGATGACGGCAGCACGCTCGGCCCCTTGCGCTTCAACAGCGATACCGGACTGTACTTCCGCCGCGAGATCCTGCGGCCATTCCTCGATCAATATCTCAAGGACGACGCGCCTAAGGCCAACATCCCGCCCGTCAGTATCTTCGAGACCGGAACGAATACCTGGCGGCGCTTGCCCGGCTGGCCCATGGGTTGTGCGAGCGGCTGCACGGTGCGCGCGACCCCTCTCTATCTCACCGCCGGTTTGAAGCTTAGCCTGGCAGCACCGAAGACAGGCGAGGCGGCGTACGAAGAATATATCTCCGACCCCGCCAAACCCGTGCCCTACCTGCCGCGGCCCGTTCGCCCGATGGGCTACGACCAGGAACACCCCTGGCCCCATTGGCTGGTGGAAGACCAACGGGAATCTTCAGGCCGCCCGGATGTACTGGCGTTCGTCTCCGATGTTTTCACAGCGCCGATGAAGATTAGTGGGCAGCCGGTAGCCAATCTCATCGCTTCCACGAGTGGCACGGACTCCGATTGGGTGGTCAAGTTGATCGATGTCTATCCTGACGAAGTGGCGAGCCAGCCCAATCTGGGGGGCTATCAACTGATGATATCGGCCGATATCTTCCGCGGCCGATATCGCGAGAGCTTGGAAACGCCCAAGCCGATTGCTGCTGACAAACCCCTACTCTACCGTTTTGCCCTTCCCACGGCGAACCATGTCTTTCTGCCGGGACACCGGATCATGGTGCAGATTCAATCGAGTTGGTTCCCCCTCTATGACCGAAATCCGCAAACCTTCGTGCCCAATATTTTCTGGGCCAAGCCGGGCGATTACCGCAAAGCGACGCAGCGCATCTATCATGCGCCGAGCCAAGCGAGCTTTGTTGAACTGCCTCTGGTCACAACACCGTGAGGGTCGGCAGCATTTCCCGGTGCTGTCCTGACCTGAGCCGTAGCGCCGGCTTCCAGCCGGCACCTGGAGTTTCTGCACTTGCGACGACCGCAAATGTTGTAAAGGGAGACCGAGTTTAGTATGAGTTCCCAGCCCTCGCCCCCTTGGGGGAGAGGGCTGGGATTTTTTCCTTGCGGCTGTTTTGAAATGTAGAAACTCCAGGGGTCCCGAAGGGACCCAAGATCATTAGCCGTAGGTGAAACCTACGGTAGCGAAGCAGAGCAACGAATCTGCCAACCCCGCAGGGGGTTGAATGTGAAAGTCGGCGGCAGAGGGATCCGACCCTTTCAGGGTCGGCAAAAGGTTTTGGAAGGCGGGCGCGCTGTCCGTAGGTTTCACCTACGGCTAATGACATTGTTCCCCTGCGGGGAACCGAGTAAACCATGCTGTGGACCCGGTTTTTTCGCCGCCGGTATTGGGATGAAGAGCGGGCGCGCGAGCTGGACGCGTATCTCGAAGCCGAAACCGACGAGAACATTGCCCGTGGCATGTCGCCGGAAGAGGCTCGCTACGCCGCCCACCGCAAGCTCGGCAACACTACGCTGATTCGTGAGGAGATCTATAACATGAACAGCCTCGGTTGGCTTGAAACGCTCTGGCAAGATTTTCGCTTCGGCCTCCGCATGTTGACCAAGAATCCCGGCATCGCGGCCGTGGCCGTGCTTTCTTTGGCGCTGGGCATAGGCGCCAATTCCACGATTTTCAGTATCGTGGATACCGAACTTCTCCGGCCATGGCCGGTGAGGGACCCAGCGCACTTGGCCATGATCTCGACCGGCGGGCCGAAGACCGATTATTACTTTACTTCGTATCCCGATTATCTTGACATTCGCCAGCAAATCGGCGCTTTTTCCGACGTGGTGGCCTATGGCTACCGCGCTGGTTTCATCAGCGGTGGGGCTCAGCGAGCGGGCCTGGAGTTCAGCATCGTAGTGGTCTCGCAGAACTACTTCACGGCACTGGGGGTAAAGGCCCTGCGGGGACGCACTTTTTCACCGTCCCCCAGCCAGGCTGCCGCCGAGGCCCACTCTGTGGTGGTGAGCTACCATCTCTGGCAGCACTACTTTGGAGGAGATCCCTCTCTGCCCGGCAAAACCGTCCTCCTCGACGGGAGAGAATTCACGGTGATCGGCATCACTCCCCAGGACTTTTGCGGCTTGCAGCAGGAAGGTGGTCCCGACACCTGGCTCACCAAGGAGGGTTGGGAGACGATGGTTCCCGGTGATGAGCGTTGGGATGCGGCGCGCGACAACCGCTCGTTTTTTGAGGTCGCCGGCCGCTTACGCCCGGGCGCCCAACTCAGCGAAGCACGCGCCCAGCTTGAGGGCCTCGCGCAACGCCTGGCGCTAGTTTTTCCTGCTAGCAACCGCGACATCAGATTCCTCGCTCGCCCGGCTTCCGAGTGGACGTACCAAGGAATGCAAACGGAAATCTACATGATGGCGATGGTGGGCCTGGTTCTTCTGATATCCTGCGCGAATGTCGCCAACCTGCTGCTCGCGCAAACCGAGCGGAGACAGCGCGAAATCGCCATGCGCCGGGCGCTGGGAGCGGGGCAGCGGCGCCTGGTCGGGCAGCTTCTCACCGAAGGGCTTCTCCTGTCCGTGGCGGGCGGGGCCCTGGGGCTCCTGCTGGCCGCGTGGCTTATGAGGCTGGGGCCCGCGCTCGTACCCGGCCTGTCGGATATGAACCTCAAGCTCGACGGCCGGGTGCTGCTGTTCACCACGGCTATCTCGCTTCTGTCAGCTTTAATCTTTGGACTGGCGCCGGCGCTTCGCGCCGTGCAGGGCGATTTGACGGCTGCCCTGCGAGGTGAAAGCCCTGGGCGGGGAGGCGCTAGGCGGCGGTTGCCCCTGCGCAGTTTGCTCGTGTGCGGTGAAATCGCGCTCGCCGTGGTCCTCCTGGCCGGTTCGGCATTGTTGTTGCGAAGCTTGGCTTACAGCCAGGCCATCAATCCCGGATTTGACCCGAAGAAGAATGTAGTCATGCTTTCCGTGGCGCCGCCCACGCTTTATGGCTATGACGCCGCCCACGCCGCCTCCCTTTATCCGGCGTTGGCGGCGCGCGTGGAATCTGTTCCGGGGGTGGTGCGCGCTAGCTATGCCGGGCGCGCTCCCATGACGGAAGCCGAAGGGGGAGCAAAAGAGGCGGTGGTCATTCCCGGAGTGCAGCCGCCTCCTGGAACCGATTCTTTCAAGATTCGCTATAACATTGTGGCCCCGAAGTTTTTTGCGACGGTTGGGGCACGGATCGAGAAGGGGCGGGAGTTCAACGAGTTCGATTTGCCCTCCACCGCCCCGGTCGTCATCATCAATGACGCCATGGCGCGCCGATTCTGGCCTGGCCAAGACCCCCTGGGAAAATCAGTCCGGATTGACAAGAAGGACTTTCAGATTGTCGGCGTGGTCCAGGCAGGAAAATACGTCAGGCTTCATGAACCCGTCCAGCCCTACCTGTTCCTTCCTTTCACGCAGAACTTCTCGTTCGAGTGCGTACTGCTTGTGGAAACGGCCGGGGATCCCCGGTCCTTCCTCCCTGCTATCCTGAAAGCAACGGCGGCTGTCGATCAACACCTTCCCATCGTCAATGCGGTGACCTTCAAGGACTACATGCAGGAGGGCCTGGCGCCGGAGCGCACGCGGGCCGAGCTGCTGGCGAGCCTCGGCATCCTGGGAATCTTTCTGGCGGCAGTGGGGCTGTATGCGACGGTGGCGTACCACGTCAGCCGGCGTTCCCATGAGATCGGGATTCGAATGGCGCTCGGGGCTGGGCGTAATGACGTCTTGAAACTTGTCCTGCGCCAGGGCCTACAGTTCGGCGGAATTGGCGCGGTCATTGGATTGATCGGCGCTTTGGCGGCGTCCCGTCTGATGTCCCAAGTCATTTACGGCGTCCCGCTTTTGGACCCACCGAGTTACTTGGCCGCAGTCCTCGCCGCCGTCAGCGTCGCTTTATTGGCTTCGTACCTTCCTGCACGCCGCGCGACCAGGGTCGATCCCATGGTGGCACTGAGGTATGAGTAGAGCAGGGGTTAGTGGATAGTGGTTAGTGGTCAGTAGCTGTCGCCCACGGACGGCAAAAGCCGCGGACCTCAAGAGCAGGTCCGCGCTACGCTTGGAGGACTCACGTGAGTTGGACTCGATTCTTTCGCCGCTGCTATTGGGATGAGGAGCGGGCGCGCGAGCTTGAAGCGTATCTCGAAGCCGAGACCGATGACAACATTGCGCGGGGCATGTCGTCGGAAGAGGCTCGCTACGCCGCTCACCGCAAGCTCGGCAACACCACGCTGATCCGCGAGGAGATTTATACCATGAACAGCCTCGGTTGGCTTGAAACGCTTTGGCAAGACCTCCGCTTCGCCTTGCGGATGCTGCGCAACAATCCTGGCTTCACGGCCGTGGCGGTCCTTATGATCGGCCTTGGCATCGGCGTGACGACTACGATCTTTACCTCCGCCAACGATTTCCTGTTACGCCCGCTGCCTTTTGACAACTCCGACCGGCTAGTCATGGTGAAGCGGTACTTTCAGAATATTCCGCAGTCCGGAACGAACGATCCGCCGACCTTCAAATTCTGGCGGGAGCAGAATCATGTTTTCGACGACGTAGCGGTTTGGAGCGTAATGACCGGCTATTTGAACGTAACTGGCGCCGAGGGTCCCGAGCGCCTCCCCGCGAAGCAAGTCTCAGCCACATTCTTCCACGTGCTCGGAGTCAAACCTATTCTGGGGCGGACGTTCTCGGAGGAAGGGCCGGGGGGCGATCACATGGCCATCATCAGCCACTCGCTCTGGCGATCGCGATACGGCGAAGACACGGGCATTCTCGGCAGGACGATCATCCTCGACGGCAAGAATTACAGCATTATTGGAGTGCTGCCCGTTGGGTTCCGATTTTCCACAACACCGGAGGAGGTCTGGATCCCGGTGCCAGATCAAGACCTGAATAGAGGGCACGGCGGCGAGTTCCTGAACGTCGTCGCTCTGTTAAAATCCGGTGTGACCCTCGCTCAGGCGCAGGCAGACATGGAAGCAATTACCACACCCTGGGCGCGGCAGTTTCCCGATTGGGGGAATGGGGATCAGCGGGTTGCGGTCGAGAGCGTTCGGGAGCGCTACGCACGGGAACTCCGTCCGGCGCTGCTAGTGCTTCTCGTGGCTGCGGCCCTCGTGCTGCTGATTGCCTGCGCAAATCTCGCAAACCTTCTGCTCGCTCGCGCCACGGGCCGCTACAAGGAAATTTCCATGCGCCGCGCGATGGGCGCCAGCCGGGGGCGCATCATCGGGCAAATGCTGGCAGAAAGTTCAGTGCTGGCGCTTTTGGGAGGGTTAGCGGGTTTGCTGTTCGCTATTGCCAGCACCCGCATTTTCTACTCCGCTCTTCCCGTGGGCTGGCAACCCATCGCGCGCGGCGGAATAGATACTCGGGTGCTTACCTTTGCTTTTGCGGCCTTGCTCTTGACCGTGGTCCTGACCGGCCTGGCGCCCGCCTGGAGCGCCACGGGCTTTGACCTTAACGAAAGCCTGAAGGAAGGCTTGCGAAGCCCGGTTGCCAGTTTGAGCCGGCAGTCGTTCCGCGCCGCGTTGGTTGCGGGCGAGGTAGCTCTCGCGGCCATGCTTTCGACGGGTGCGGTTTTGGTGATTAAGAGCTTCGTCCGGCTTTCAGAAGTGAACCTGGGCTTTGACTCTAACAACGTGGTAACCGTTGATCTGGCGCGGACCAAGGGGGGAGAGGATGCCTTCTACAAAGATGTGCTTGAACGCCTTTCCGCTTCACCCCAAGTGCGAGCGGCGGGACTCATCAACTTCAAACCCTTATACGGAGGCCCGGCATGGGGCCAGGACATTGTCATCGAAGGCCGTCCGCCCCGTGCTCCCACCGATCTTATCTATGCCGGCCACCGTTCGGTAAGCCTCGGCTACTTCCGCGCCATGGGAATCCCGCTGCTCCAGGGCCGATCTTTTGTTGCCACGGACGCGGATAAAATGGTTGCCGTAATCAGTGAAACCATGGCGCGTCGCTTCTGGCCCGGTGAAGATCCAATCGGCAAGCGCTTCGGGGTCAACTGTGGCGGAGGTCCGTGCAATTGGCGCTCCATTATCGGCGTGGTGGGTGACGTGAAGGAGGATGGCGCGGCCGGAGAACCTGCCACCTTGATGTACTTCTTTGAGACCTGGCCCGAAATGACCTTGGTGGTTCGCGCGGCTCGGAACCCCACAAACCCGGTTGCCGACGTTCGCAGCATCATCCGCTCCGTCGATCCCGATCAGCCCCTTGGCGATATCTGGACAATGAAGAATATCGTCTCGGAGTCCGTCGCCCCACGGCGCCTCACCATGCTCATTTCAGGCCTCTTTGCTGCCCTGGCGCTACTGCTGGCCACCATAGGCCTTTACGGAGTGATCTCGTATTCCGTTGCTCAGCGGAACCACGAGTTTGGCATTCGCATGGCGCTGGGAGCGGGGAAAGACGACATTCTCCGCCTAATCCTTGCCCAGGGTTTTGAGCTCGCGATGGCAGGAACCATCGTGGGTATGGCGGGCGCTTTCGGACTCACAAGAGTCCTGACGAGCTTACTGTTTGGGACCACACCCGACGATCCCATTGCCTTCGGGGCAGTTCCCATCTTGCTGATTGGCACGGCACTGCTGGCTTGCTATATCCCTGCCCGGCGGGCGACCAAGGTTGATCCCATGGTGGCGCTGAGGTATGAGTAGGTGGTCTCGCCGCGGCGGGCCCGACGGGGCCTTCCGATGCGTATCGTGACTTTGACGCTGCGACGTCCACGCGCTGCCAGGGCAGACCGAACCGCGCGGACAGAAACCTAAACTAAATCGAATCCAGTTTGCATGTGGAAAGAGAGTCTCGTGCCGCGTCCCCGCCAACGGGAGCCGAAGAACCCGAGAGTTTCGAGTCGAAGCGGGTGGTAGCACAGGCACTCCTGCCTGTGCTACCGCGTCGTTAGCTGACGACTCACGAAGAACCCGGGTCTTCTTCAACCTCACGAGGTTGGCCCCGCCTTATCCCGCTGCGGACCGCCGCACGGGACGGAAGAGGCTTGCGGGAATATGGGAATTTGGGCTTGAAATACCGACGGAGAAAGGATAAACGGTTCTCTCGCCGAATGCCGGCTATCAACGCATCCTCAGCTACGGCGCGGCAGAACGCTCTACCTATCGATGTAGGTTTGACCGGCGCGAAATTCAGCTCCAAATCCGGCGGGTACCTTTGAATGATCCGCTGCGGAGGATTACTGTGGACAAATCGGCGCTCAAAATGTGGCTTGTCCTGATCATCATGTGCGCATGTGCGGCAACTGTGTTCGCCGCGGATTTGCAACCGGTCTCGATGGAGAATTCGCAGCTCATGATATCGACAAGCCCCAACAGTGATTTGTACGAGGTGAAGGCCAAGCCGTCGAATCGAATAGTGCTCCGGGCGCGGGTTGCGGCCCAAGTGGACCACCAATGGATTACCTCGAGTCTCTACCCAACGGTGAAGACGTCGGTTTCCAGCTTCACTGACAGTCTTGGTAGCGGCCAACAGCTCACAACCACCTTCAGCGGCCTCTTGGCCCACCCCAATCTTGTGCGGGTCCTGCGCTTGTATAGCGACCGGCCATTCGGCACGGTTTTGGTCAAAGTTCAAAACACGACGGGAAAGCCGGTGACGGTTCAGTCCATCAGAAGTGTGGAGGCGACCGCTTCGCCCATGGTAGACCTTGGCGGGCCGGAGGATGCAGATCGCGTATTGTCGGATAGCTTCAGCGAGGATCGCCCAACCCTTCGCATCTACAACTTGGGAGATGCGCCTGCATTCAAGGGATTTGACCACTTTGAAAAGACCGGCTCCACGACACATCTCGCAGTGGGCAGCCAGCTCATCTACAACCGCGAGAGCACGCAGAGCCTGTTCCTCGGAGCGCTCTCTTCGCACACCTGGTTGACGATCCTTCACCTCGGAACCGCTAAGAGCACGGCGGGCGGTGCGAAGATAAGTTCGTACACCGTTGACTCCACCGGCACAACGGAAATCGAGAAACGAGAATCGCTGCGCAACGCTCCACGAGAGGACCAAATCGAGTTGAGCCTCCCGGTTGGGCTAGGGCAGGACATCGCGTCCGAAGCTGTTTGTTCGCCGCTGGAGGTGACTACCATGCTCAACTTGAAGACTATGGCGCGGCTATCAGAATCCTCAATAAAGCCCGCGTTTCTATCGAGGCGCCCAACGGCTGGTGGAGTTGGATCGACTACGATGCCGGCATCACCGAGGGCTACGCACTGACGAATGCGCAGTGGCTTGCCGAGCACTTGAAAGGCGATGGATACAAATACGTCCTGATCGATGAGGGATACCAGTATGCACGCGGTGAATATTCGACCGCAGATGCGACTCACTTCCCGCGAGGCATGCAGTCTTTCGGGCGCCAGATGCGCGACCTCGGTTTGCGTCTGGGCGTGTGGACCGCGCCCTTCGAGGTTTCAGCGCGTTCCTGGGTGTATCAGCACCACAAAGAGTGGCTGGTGCACAATGCCGCGGGGAAGCCGATTCGAATCGATCAGCCGGACTTCGAGCCGCTTTATGTGCTCGACTCGACGCATCCGGGCGCGCAGGAGTACCTGCGCCAAACCTATCGAACTCTGAGCAGGGAGTGGGGCGCCCGATATATCAAGCTCGACTTCATGGATGATACGGCCATCGAAGGCTACTACTTCCGGCCTCATATGACGGCGCTGCAGGCTCAGCGGACGGGGCTGGAAATAATCCGCGAGGCGGTGGGCGAAGACGTGCTGATCGACAAGGATGGCAGCCCCATGCTGAATCCCGTCGGGATCGTCGATGACGGGCGCATTTCGACCGACACGTCCCGCTCATTCGCCGGCACAAAAACGGCCGCGACCGGTATCGCCGCGCGCTACTACATGAACAGGAATTTCTTCATCTCGGATCCCGACGCCTACGCCATTTCCGGCCATAAGACCTCCGAAGCAGACACCGCGCTCTCACTCGACGAAGCGGAGGCGGCCGCCGTGCTCGCCGCTTTGTCCGGAGGGATGTTTGACATCGGCAGCGACCTGACCGCCCTCAGCAGTGAACCGGATCGAGTGGCCGTGGCTAAGAACCACGACTTGCTCCAGATGGTCGCGCTCAGTCGCGCGGCCGTTCCTGTGGATCTGATGAGCTACTCTGAAGAAGATCAACTGCCGAGCCTCTTTGTACTGAATGAAGACCGGCGGCAAACCATGCTCGCGGTCTTCAATTGGAGTGACGCCGCCCGCTCCCGCTCGGTGCGTCTTGACGGTCTTGGACTTCCCGCGAGCGGAACGTTTGAGGTGCAAGACGTCCTCCATCCGGACAGGCCCGTTTCGCTAAGCGGCGGAGTCCTCGACCTGCACGACATGCACGCTCACTCGGTCTGCCTATTGAAGCTTATCGACACGTCTGTTCCAGCAACGCCACCTTCGATCAGCGACCTGAAAGGACCTTCCACCGCGGAAGTCGGGGTAGCGAGCCAGTTCTCCGTCGAGGTCGATCCTTCGGCGATGACTGCCGTTGTCTCCATTGCTTGGGATTTCGGTGATGGCACGTCGGGCCGCGGCAGGCAAGCCACCCACGCCTATACCCGTTCGGGAACATATTCGATCACCGTGAGCGCGGAAGGAATCGGCGGCCTTACTGCGCAGCGAACTGCTTCCATCACGGTAGAAGGCAGCATCGACAACGACTTCCATTTCGAGAAGAACCGGCGATTCGTCGAGACGAAGACCCCCGCGCCGTGACCCTGGACGCGACCGGATGCTGCGTGCACTTGGTCTTCATGCGTGCGCCGCGTCGGGAATATGGGAATCATGAGGCGGCCAAGGCCTGTGTTAGAATCAGGCCGCCTTCGAACGCCATTGGACTGGTATACGGCAAGAGCGCAGGATGGAGATGAAAGGGAGATCGCATAATGACACCTCGAGAACGTTGGCTGGCCCTGCTTAAGGGAGAAACTCCCGATCGCGTTCCTTGCGACTATTGGGCTACGACAGAGGTCACCGAGCGGCTGCGGAAGGAGCTGGGTTGTGACTCCGAGCGTACCCTTTGGGAACATCTGGAAATAGACAAGCTCGTGGCTGTCAGTGCCGTACATCCGCTGGCCAAAGAAGAGAATTGGCATACTCAATCCCTCTGGAGCCTCTGGCACATCGAAGTCGCGAAGGTATCCTATGGAGACGGTCTGGGCACCTACGAAGAGGCTGTCACGAACCCGCTGGCGAAGGCCGAAACCGCGGCGGATGTCGAGCGCTTCGACTGGCCGGATGGGGCCATGTGGAACGTGGGCCGCGTGCGCGCGCAGTGCGAAGCCTGGCCCGGATATCCGATCCTGGGTGGCTGCTACGAGCCGTTCTACCTTTACTGCCGGCTGCGGGGAATGGAGCAGGCCCTGGCCGACCTCGCCATGAATCCAGAAGTTGCGGAAGCCGCACTCGAGCGCATCTACGACATCCACGAATCGATCATTCGCCGCACTCTCGAGGCGGCCCCTGGGCTGATTGATTTCGTCTACGTTGCCGAAGACCTGGGCACGCAGGACACTCTGCTGATGAGCCCCGCGACCTTTCGCCGATTTCTGAAGCCCTGGATGCGCAAGATGATCGATCTCATTCACTCGTTCGGCGTCAAGGTAATGCACCATGATGACGGCGCAATTCGGCCCCTTCTTCCGGAACTGATCGAGATCGGCATCGACGTCCTCAATCCCGTTCAGTGGCGCTGCCCCGGAATGGCGCGCGAGGAGTTGACCCGGGATTTCGGAAAGTCCCTGGTGTTTCACGGCGGCGTGGACAATCAGCAGACACTGCCTTTTGGCACACCGGACGACGTAAAGCGGGAGGTCGCCGAGAACATCCGCATCTTCAGCAAAGGCAAAGGGTACATCGTAGGGCCCTGCCATAATCTCCAGCCCAACACGCCCACGGCCAATATCCTGGCGATGTATGAAGCCGTTCATGAATGCGTCGTTTGAAGTGGGGCAGGAAGCTCGCGCTGAAATCGGCGGAATTCCGTCCGGGATTGAACAAGCCAATAAAGGTATAATATCTATAGATTTGAACGATCGACTCAAACGCATTGAGAAGCTGCCGAAACAGCTCCGTCGGGAACTCTTCCTGTAAGCGGAATAACCAAAGCAGCGCGGCCATGCACCCGGCATGCGTCCTCCGCGAGCCCATTTTCCCTGCGGGCAAAGCGTATTTAACTTTCCCTATGCACAAGGTTCCGCTCATCTGTGTCCTAAGCTGCACCTTGCTGCTGGCCGCTG
The DNA here is from genome assembly GCA_052139985.1 of Terriglobia bacterium. Lineage (GTDB taxonomy): Bacteria > Acidobacteriota > Terriglobia > UBA7540 > UBA7540 > Bog-366. The sequence goes on along the minus strand of JBKQVI010000146.1, from coordinate 2,014 downwards.
TCGGACTGCGCTCGCAGGTTGGCATGGGTACAGCCGTGCAGGCCCGGTTCGAGGACGTCGCGCCGCGTGCCGGCCTGACCACGCCCATGATGAACGGCGGCGAGAAGACCAAGAAGTACATCTGGGAGAGTACCGGCAGCGGCATCGCGGCGATCGACTATGACCGCGATGGCTACCCGGACCTCTATCTTATCAATGGCAGTACCCTGGAGGGCTTCCCCCCAGGCTCCGAGCCGATCAATCACTTGTACCACAACAACCACGACGGCACGTTTACCGACGTGACCCAAAAGGCCGGACTGGCGCACTCCGGCTGGGGACACGGGGTTTGCGTCGGCGATTACGATAACGACGGGTTTGACGACCTGTTCGTAACCTATTACGGCCAACCGAACATTCTCTACCACAACAATGGCGACGGAACCTTCACCGATGTAACCAAGGCCGCGGGCCTCTACAATCCCAATCCTAACTGGGGCTCGGGATGCTCGTTCTTCGACTACAATCGCGACGGCAAGCTTGACCTGTTCGTTGCAGGTTACGTGGATATACCCGATGAGAAGGCCACGCCCTTGCCCGGGTCCGGCCCGAACTGCATTTTCAAAGGTGTGGCCGTCTACTGCGGGCCGCGCGGCCTGCGTCCCTTCGGCACGAGCTACCTCTATCGCAACAACGGTGACGGAACCTTCACGGATGTGTCGGCGGCGGCCGGGATTCGCAAAGCCTCGGGTTGTTACGGCCTCGGCGTTCTGACCGCCGACTTCGGAAATCGCGGCTGGCCGGACATCTACGAAGCCTGCGACTCCGTAGCTAGCCTCTTCTACCGGAACAACGGCGACGGGACATTCACCGAGCGAGGCGTGGAAGCCGGGGTCGCCTACACGGAAGACGGCCTGGAGCAGGCTGGCATGGGCGTGAGCGCGGGGGACTACGATGGCGACGGCCTCCTTGACATCTTCAAGACCAATTTTGACGACGACGTTCCCGACCTCTATCGCAACGAGGGCGACGGCAGCTTCACTTTCCGGACCTTCGACGCCAAGCTGGGATCCAATCTCAAGAAGCTAAGCTGGGGCGGCGGGTTTTTGGACTATGACAATGACGGTTGTCCGGACCTCTTCATCGCCAACGGCCATGTGTACCCCGAACTCGAAAGCCACGGCCATCCCGAGTCGCCCTACCGCCAGCGGAACATGCTCTACCGCAACCTGTGCAACGGGACCTTTGAGGATGTGACCTCAACGGCCGGCCCCGGCCTTCAGCTCCAGCGCTCGGGCCGCGGCGTGGCCTTTCTCGATTACGACCATGACGGGTTGCTGGACATCGCCATCAACAACCAGAACGATCCGCCGACGCTGCTGCACAACCTCACGCCCAAGACGTACCACTGGGTCACGTTACGCACCGTGGGCACACGCTCGAACCGCGATGGCATTGGGGCGCGGATCGTTGTTGTGGCCGGAGGACGCCGCCGGATCGACGAAGTGCGCAGCGGCGGCAGTTACCTTTCACAGAACGATCTGCGCGTCCACTTCGGGTTGGGACAAGCCGGCAGAATCGATGCGCTCGAAGTCCACTGGCCTAGCGGCACAACTGACAAAATGGAGAACCTCCCGGCCGACAAGTTTCTGACCGTCCAGGAAGGGAAAGGCCTGATCGGGGTGGAGTAGTAAAGGGGCGCCAGCGGGAGGTTGTTCCCGCAGCCATAAGCTTAGATTGGCACCGATGAAAGGTAGCATGGGTATTCCGCCAGCCGGGAGTTTCGACATTATCGAGCCGCCCGGTGAAGCAAAGCCAGAGCGATCTTGTGCGCGCCCCATCTCCGTTTTCGCCCTGCGGTTTGAGATAACTCCCTTTATTTTCATACATATCGTGGGGTAGAAACAATAAGCCGTTTGTTTTCCTCAACATCGTGGCATTAGTCAATATGTCACTTCCTTCTTCCTTTGTTTTCATCAACATCGTGGGACTATCCCTTATTTTTTATTCCCCTTTTTTCCCCTGGCCGACACCC
>JBKQVI010000145.1:0-2983 GCA_052139985.1 Terriglobia bacterium | reverse complement strand
GCCGCGACGGCCTCACGCCTGGAAGACTGCTCCGCACTGCTTTCGGTAAGGAAAAGCAGGTCAATATCCGAATGTGGAAAGAGCTCCCGGCGGCCATAACCGCCCAGGGCAAGCAGGCAGAAGTCCCGCGGTTCATCAAGCTGCGGGGAGAAGAACTGGCTGTAAAGCCCGGTAACCACCACATCCACCGTGTCCGAGCGCTGGCCCAGCACGGCCCCGCCGTCGCCCGTCCGGTCAAAGCTTTGCTGGATCTTCAGGGATTCGGCAGAGTAGTAGTCCGAGAGTTTCATTTACAAAGCCGCATCGCCCCGCTCGTCGTTTCGGATGCGGATGGCGTCGTCAACGTGCGTCAGGAAAATCTTTCCGTCGCCAATCTTCCCCGTCTTCGCCGTTTTAAGAATGGCCTGAACGGACTGTTCGGCCAGGTTGTCCGGGACTACGATCTCAATTTTGATCTTGGGAAGCAGATCAACCTTATACTCATTTCCACGGTAAAACTCGGTGTGTCCCTTCTGCCGGCCGTGCCCGCGCACTTCGAAGACTGTCATGCCTTCCACGCCGATATTATGGAGGGCATCCTTGACCGCATCAAATCTTGAGGGCTGAATAATCGCTTCGATTTTTTTCATTGGCAGTTGTCCTTTGACCTAAGACTTGCTCATGGCGTGGTAGTGGAACGCCATGGCGTGGGTCTGTCCAAATCACGCTAGATCGGGTCATTGATCGCCTGCGGCAGAGCCGCACTCGGCACTGGCCTGAGCTAGTAATTTAGACAACTTTGCGTATCGCATGCCCGTATCTGAATTCTCGATGAATCAGCTCAAACCTCCAGATTGTAGCCTTCTTCGCCGTGTTGGGACAGGTCCAGACCCTGAATCTCATGCTCGGTGGAAACGCGCAAACCCACGACCAGGTCCACCACCTTCAAAATGATGAGCGTGCCCACGATGGCGATCACCCAGGCAAAGGCGACACCCACAAACTGGTTTAAGAGCTGATGGGCATTGCCATCAATCAAGCCCACCGGCAAGGCGTTTCCGTGGCTGTCCTTAAAAATCGGGTTCACCACCTGGGACGCGAAAACGCCGGTCAATAGCGCCCCGATGGTCCCGCCCGCGCCATGAACCCCGAACACGTCGAGAGAATCATCATAACCGAAGAGACCCTTCACCTTGGATACCATTAGAAAACAGAACACGCCAGCGATCAGCCCGATGGCCAGCGCAGGCATAGGTGCAACAAATCCCGCCGCGGGCGTAATTGCCACCAACCCTGCCACCGCTCCTGAGATTGCCCCCAGGACGCTGGCCTTTCCGCGGGTAAGCCATTCTGCCGCAGCCCAGCCCAGCGCTGCCGCCGCAGCCCCGAAATGCGTGGCCACAAAGGCGCTAGTGGCGAGGCTTCCGGCGGCCAGCGCGCTTCCGGCGTTGAAGCCAAACCAACCTACCCAAAGCAGGCAGGCGCCGATGAAGCTCAGCACCACGCTGTGGGGCGGCATCGGTGCTTTCGGATAACCCAATCTCTTGCCCAGGTAAAGCGCGCAGACCAGTGCCGAAACGCCGGAAGTCACATGCACCACGGTCCCCCCGGCAAAATCAAGCGTGGGGAAGGCCCCACCGAGCGCGGCATTGAGCAATCCGCCCTTTCCCCAGACCATGTGAGCCATGGGGTCGTAAACAATGACGGACCACAATGTCATGAATAGCACCATGGCGCTGAATTTCATTCGTTCCGCAAAGGCCCCCGTAATCAAGGCAGGCGTAATGATGGCGAACATGAGTTGGTAAACCATGAAAGTCTGATGGGGAATAGTGGCGGCGTAATCCGCGTTAGGCGTGGCGCCAACGCCCCGGAGAAAAACGTACCCCAGGTTACCCAGGACACTCCCGCCCTCATGGAAGACCAGGCTGTAACCGAAAAGAGCCCAGAGCACTGTCACCAACGCCATGAGCGTGAAGCTTTGCATCATGGTGGCAAGGACGTTCTTTTTTCGAACCAAACCTGCGTAGAAGAGCGCCAGACCCGGGCCGGTCATCATAAGAACCAACGCCGCGCAGGTCAGCATCCAAGCGTTGTCGCCAGAGCTCCGCGCATCGGCGACCTGCTGTTCGAGTTGGGTCAGGCGTTCGGCGGTAACGGAAGCTGAACCGGACTGCGACGGTGGGGTCGAGATACCGGATGGCGCTGAGGATTGAGCGAACCCTCGGCCAGCCATCAATCCAACAATCAGCACCAGACCGAGAAGGAGCTTGGTCACCAACCTATGCATAGAATTCCCCTCCTGTGTATTTGACCGTTATTTATGGCGATTCGGGAATTTCTTTTAGGAAATCAACGGCGTAGCACCTGACTACGCAGATGAATCAATCTCTGCAAGACAGTACTTATTATAGGAAACGGTCGAGCAATGGCCCAAATGAAATTATTTTATCACCACGAATACATAATGGTGGGCCATGTCGTAGAGCAGCTTTCAGCCATCAGCCTTCAGCATGCGCGCTGAACGCTGACGGCTGAGAGCTGACAGCTTCTTTCAAGTTTCAAACACGATCATTTGGTGTCCCTCCACGGAGGGGACGATGATGTGAGCGTAGCCATCGTGGAAATCAGCCTTGAGGTTTTGCCGCTGAGGCGCAAGATAGACTTGCTTGGGCCGCGCCTCCAGGCGAAGAGCAAGCTTGAGGTTGGCCAAGGGAATGACATCCTCGACGATATCCAGATCGCGCCCCCGCCGTTCCGGCGCATAGTGCAAGACATGTACAATCCTACGGCCTGTCTGCGCGGTCACCGTGATGCGGGCCGTTGATGGGGCGCTCGACTTGATGAGCGGATTCGGCAGAAAGCGCGCAATGCAATTCCCGATCAGGAGCCGGTAGAATTGATAAGCGAAGTCCGCGTACATACGAAAGATGGGCGCGGCGATATAGATCACGTTTCCGCGTTGTGCCACACCCACGTAGTCGGTCGGCTCTGAAAACGGCGG
>JBKQVI010000144.1:0-4128 GCA_052139985.1 Terriglobia bacterium | reverse complement strand
CGAACATCACGGACAAGATCATGCCGCCGCAGTTCAGCGAAGGCCTCCGCTTCACGGACGGTCGCAAGGAATTGCCGGGGTTCATCGAAGAAATGCGCGGGAAACAAGACGTGGACCTCGTCGTCGTCCTCTCGCACCTCGGCTTTCCACAGGACATGAAACTCTTGTCGGAAGTGTCCGGCGTTGATGTCCTCCTCAGCGGCCACACTCATAACCGGCTGTTTCGTCCGGTCGTTCAAGGCAACACGCTGCTGATCCAGTCGGGCAGTCACGGCTCGTTTCTGGGGCGGCTGGACTTGCAGATCAAAGACCGCAAAGTCAGGGGGTATCAGCACGAGTTGATCGAAGTGGCTGAACGCGTCCAGCCCGATCCTCGCATGGAGGCGCTGGTCAAGACAGCGCTCAAGCCGTATGCGGATGAACTGGAGCGCGTGGTGGGAGAAGTGTCCACCACGTTGAATCGGGATGCGAATCTGGAATCCACGATGGACAACTTCCTGCTCGCAGCGATGCGGGAAGCGGCGGGCACACCGCTGGCATTCTCCAATGGCTGGCGCTGGGGCGCGCCGGTGCGCCCCGGCCCCGTGACGCAGAACGATCTCTACAACATCCTGCCCATGCCGGTGCCAATCTCCACAGTGGACTTGACGGGCCGGGAACTGATCGCGATGCTCGAAGAGAACCTTGAACGCACGTTCTCGGCGGACCCGTTCCATCAGATGCGTGGCTACGTCAAGCGCTGCCTCGGTTTGACGGCGTACATCAAGATCGAAAACCCGCCGGGCACGCGCATCCAGAAACTTTTTATCGGCAACGACGAAGTCCAGCCGGACAAGGCTTATCGCGCGGCCTATCTTTCGGCGCAAGCGGTTGCCGCGAACTATGGCCGGAATCGCCAGGACTTGCGGCAGCCCACGCACGAGGCCATGCTGGCCTATCTCGATAAACACAAACCAGCGAGTGCCGAGCTGCGAGGCAGCGTTGTGGCCAACTAACGGCAAGCGAAGATGTAATCCGGCCACGGCCGAACTGTAACTTTTAAGTTTTATCCCTTTCGGGGAAATCCAAAATTGAGGCAGCCTGATGACACGCACGATCTTAACTCGAGTGCTCTTGGCAATTGTTTGCTCGTCCCTACTTGCCAACGCCCGATCGCCTGCCCCCAAACCGCAAAACCTGACGCTCCAAGAGGCCGTCCGCGAGGCGCTGGAGAAGAACCCGACTGTGCAAGCAGCGGTTGCCTACGCTCAGGCAGTACATGAGGGAATTGCCGAGGCCAAGGCGGCGCGATTGCCGCGAGTGGACTTTTCCGAAGGATTCACGCGTGGCAACAATCCCGTTTACGTTTTTGGCGGATTGCTGACTGAGCGACAATTCACGGCGGGCGATTTTGCCCTGGGTTCGCTTAATACTCCCCGGCCCCTCGATATTTTCCGCACGCAGTTCACCGCTGCCATGCCCTTATACGATGCCGGCCAGACCGGGCGGCGAATCAAGGACGCAAAACTGAGCGCGCAAGGGGCGGGTGAAAATGGCCAGCGCACGCGGCAGGAGGTGATTTTCAATGTCGTGAAAGCCTACACGGATGAACTCCTAGCCCGGGAGAACGCACGCGTGGCAGAATCGGCGGTCAAAACTGCTCAGTCAGACCTCCAGCGCGCCCAGGCGCGGCAGGAGGAAGGCCAGGCAGTACCTTCCGACCTCCTGAGCGCGCAGGTGCATCTGGCCCAGGCCCAGGAGGATTTGCTAAAAGCGAATAATGCCGTCGACCTTGCCCATGCCGCGCTCAATGTGGCCATGGGGTTAGCGGAGGACGCCGCAACCACTATTGAATCAGGACTCAAGGAATCAATCTTTGAAGCCGGCGTGCTTGCCGAGCGGCAACAGCATGCACTGAAAAGCCGACCGGATCTTCGCGAAGCCGACTTGGGAGTTGAGCACGCCACCATCGGCTCACGCATGGCCCGAGCCGAGTTCCTGCCCAAGGTGAACGTGTTTAGTTCGTGGGAAGAGGATAACCAGACGTTTCTCACGCGAGGAGGCAATAACTGGACGGCTGGCGTCAACCTCAACTTCAGTATTTTCGATGGCGGAGCGAATCGGGCTCGCCTGGCGGCAGCCCAGTACTGCCAAAGCCAGGCGCAGTCCCAGGCGGCGCAAATGGCTGCGGCGGTGAAGCTTCAGGTGCGCGAGGCCTTCCAGAATCTGACCACCGCGCAGCAGCGCGTGGAAGTCTCACGCCAGGCACAGTCGCAAGCCGAGGAGAGTCTGCGCATCATCCAGAATCGCTATGAAGCGGGATTGGCAACCATCACGGACTTGTTGCAAGTGGAAACCGCGCACACTAGCGCGCAGAAGAATTACCTGAACGCGTTGTTCGATTATCGCCTCAGCTACGCCACGTTGGAACTGGCCACCGGCGAACTGGCGCCTGACTCGCCGGCGGTCACGCGTTAGCGGAGATTTTCCAGGTTAGGGGTCATCGACGAACGCTGTGCTTTCCAACTGTTCCGAGAGGTTCATAAACGTTCATTAGGGGTACAACAGGATCCACACAGCTCAAAGGACAAAATGCCCATGTTTGGAAAGAGAATCTCTTCGCTGCTCCTCCTCGCCGTGGCAGTGGATATTCTGAGCGCTTGCAGTTCCGCTGAAAAGCGATCGGCGCAACCCGGCCCGCTCATCACCGGAGTCCAAACGGAAACCGTGCATCTGGAATCCGCTCCCCAGCTTTACCAGGCCGTCGGCTCGATCCGGTCCGCCTCGACCGCCATTCTGGCAGCGCAGGTGGGCGGTACCGTCACGGAGGTCCGCGTGCAGCCCGGCGACCACGTCCAGCGCGGCCAACTTCTGGTGGTGCTCGACGACCGCACTGCGCAGGCCCAGGTGCAAGGGGCGGAGGCGGGCGTGAATGAGGCCGTCCAGGGAGGGGCGGAAGTCGATCAGGCCCTCAAGGGGGCTACCGCCGACCGGCAGTTTGCGGAAGCAACTTTTAACCGGTACAGGGCTTTGCTCGCCAAGAACTCCCTAAGCCGCCAGGAATTCGACGGAGCGGAAGCGCGGTACCAGTCCGCGCTCGCCAACGAACGCTCGATGGAAGCCAAAAAACAGGCGATCCTGGCTCGCCAGCAGCAGGCCCGCGCGCAACGGGATTCCGCGCAAACCTACCTCAGCTACGCGCACATAGTTTCACCCCTCGACGGCATCGTGACCGCGAAATCGGTCGATGCGGGGACAGTGGTGATGCCCGGAACGCCGGTGCTGACGGTGGAGGACACAGCGCGCTATCGCCTGGAAGCGAGTCTGCCGGAGGAGTATCTTCCCCAGGCCAAGACCGGCGATAGCCTCTCCGTCTCGACTGAGCAAGGCCAATTCGAGGGACGTGTCGCCGAGGTCGTCCCGGCGGCGGACGTCACCAGCCACACATTCCTGGTGAAGATTGATCTCCCGCGCGACTGCCATTGCCGCTCCGGCGAATACGGGCAGGCGAGCTTCCCCATTGGGGAAACAAAAGACTTGGCGGTGCCCAGCTCGGCGGTGGTAGACCACGGCGAGTTGCAGGGGATTTTCGTCGTAGGCGCGGATGGCCAAGTGGAATTCCGGTTGGTGAAAACGGGAAAGACTTTCGGGACTCGGGTGGAGATTCTCTCGGGCCTCGCCTCGGGGGAGAAGATCGCCATCTCCCAAATCGATCGCTTGCGTGACGGCGCGCGCGTGGAGGGCCTATGACCGCGCGCCAACTCGGCTTTGCCGGGCGCATAGCCCACTACTTCATCAACTCCAAGCTCACCCCGCTGATCATGGTGTTTTCGATTCTGCTGGGCGCGTTTGCCGTGCTCAAGACTCCTCGCGAGGAAGAGCCGCAAATCGTCGTGCCCATGATGGACGTTTTCGTCGAGATGCCCGGTTCGACCGCACAGGAAGTGGAGCAGCGCGTCACGACCCCGATGGAAAAGCTCATCTGGGAGATTCCCGGCGTCGAGTACATCTATTCCACCACGCGGCCGGGGCTCAGCATGGCCATCGTGCGGTTCAAGGTGGGCGAAAAAGAAGAAGACTCCATTATCAAGCTCTACAACAAGCTCTATTCGCACTTCGACCTGATTCCCCCTGGCGCCTCGAAGCCGA
>JBKQVI010000143.1:0-10679 GCA_052139985.1 Terriglobia bacterium | reverse complement strand
AGGTCGTCATTCCTCAAGGAAGCGTGCGCTAGCGGCGCCACCTCCGGAGGGATAGCCGAGAAGGTGCAGCACTATGGTTGGTGATGGCCTGCGCAAACCCAGGGGGCAGCACCCGCGGATCCTGGGCATGTTGCGCGATGTGGCCCGCGTGGGCTTCGCCGCGGCCGCACTTGCATGCCTGTTGGTGCTAGCGAACGGCGTGCGCGATCCGCTCTTGGCGGTCCTGCTGGTACTGGTCTCGCTGTTCTTCGTGCTCGCGGTCTCGCTCCTGCTCAAGGCGAACGGGAAGTCCTACGCAAGGAAGGGGCTCCGCGACGGGATGGCGGAGTGCCTATACCTGGTCATCTATTACCGCTCGAAGAAGGGATCCTACATGAAAGCAATAGACAGGGCATCTGCAAGCGCAGATTCAAATGCGCTCAGATCTCTTATGGTGCGCGCCTCCAAGGCATTCAGCCTAGGCGGCTCGTTCTTAGGGAGCATCGTATCCTCAAAGGAGCTGAAGTCGGACGCGCTGCTGGAAGTCTGACACGAACTTGTCGTGACTTTTTTCCAGGTCCTCGAAGGTGCCTTCGAGAATGACATTTCCTTCGTGGAGCAATGCCAGCCGTCCGGCGATAGTCTTGGCGCTTTGCAAATCGTGCGTGACCACGATCGATGCCATGGCGTGTTCCTTCTGCAGCTTGAGAATCAGCTCATCAATTTCGCCGGAGGTGATGGGATCGAGTCCCGCCGTGGGTTCATCCAGCAGCAGGATGTCGGGGTCGAGAGCTAAGGCACGCGCCAGCCCTACTCGCTTTTGCATGCCGCCGGAAATATCGGAGGGCATCTTCTTAAGATCGCCTTCCATCCCCACACTCTTCAGCAGTTCCTGAGCTCGATTCCGCCGCTCGGATTCCGGCATGTTGGTGTTGTGCTTCAGTGGAAAGGCCACATTTTGCTCTACCGTAAGCGAGTCGTAGAGCGCCGCCTGCTGGAACAGGAAACCCATCTTTCTGCGGATTTTATTGAGCTCGCCAAGACCGATACCGGCAATCTCCTGCCCGTGGATATTCACCGAGCCCGCGTCCGGCTTCTGGAGCCCGATGATGATCTTCAACAGAACGCTCTTGCCGGTGCCACTACGGCCGAGCACCGCGAGGGTTTCACCACGGGCGACCGTTAGGTCAATCCCGTTCAAGACCACCTGGGCGCCAAAGGACTTGTGCAGCCCTCGCAGGACCACGGGCGGCTCGCCATTCGTTTTCTGAAGGTTCTCGATCACGGTGATGTTGCAGGCCCCTTTCAATTTCAATGCCCTGTTACGGACCCTTAAGCGCCCGCCTTCAGGGGAAGAACATGACGATCAGTTTCACCAGGATCACGTCCGCGAGGATCACAAACAGCGAAGATAAGACCACGGACCTCGTCGCCGTGCGACCCACGCCCTCGGTGCCGCCGCGCGCCCGCATTCCCTCCGAGCACGCCACCAGCCCGATAATCAGGCCGAACACCGCGGTCTTAAAGGTGGGCGGCAGAAAATCATGGAAGGAGAAAGTAATGAAGCCGTTGTGGATGAACTGATGGAAGGTGATCGGCTCAGCCAGGGCATCGGCCAGCCAGGCCATGACCACCCCCGAGAAATCGGCCGCAAGGGTTAGGAGTGGCAAAACCAAAATACAAGCCAGAATGCGGGTCGCAGCCAGCAGCCGATAGGGATTTACCGCTGACGCTTCGATAGCATCGATCTGCTCGGTGACCTTCATCGATCCCAATTCCGCGCCGATGCCGGCTCCCGCTCGGCCGGCAACGATCAAGCCGGTAACGATAGGACCGATCTCATGAACTATCGAGAACACGACGGCGGCAGGAAGCAATGAACTGGCGCCGAATCGAACCAGGCTATCGCGGGTTTCAAGGGAGAGAATAGCGCCGATGGCCGCGCCCGCCAAGGCCACCAGCGGAAATGATTTTGATCCGATCTCGTCGATTTGCCGGACAAGTTCGCGGAATTCAAAGGGCGGGGTCAGTGCCGCCCGCAGAACTCGCCAGGAGAAAAGGCCCAGTTCGCCGAACCATTCAAAGAAACCGTTGATCGGAGCCGTGCTGGAACTCACTGTGGAGGCCATGGGTATGATCTGCAATCTCAGAGGCAAGCCCTATTTCGAACCGTTTTTCCCTATTGGCTGTACCTTCGTATTGTGCTGGAGTCTGATATAAGCTGCGGCGGCACGTACGCGCACCGCATCCTTCTTATCGTCCAGCAGGGGAACTAGCTGCTCCCGGAATTGCGGGAAGGGATGCATCGCCACTAGGTGGGCGGCCGCAGCGCGCACGGACCATTCGTTATCCGACAAGGCCGATCCCACCGCAGCCGGCAGGTCGGGATCACGTGAGCTTCCGATGAGCAGCAGAGAGGCGGCCCGGGCGGAAGAATCCGGGGCCGACAGGATACCTTGTGCCGAGGATAATCCGAACCCTAGACCCGGCACCGGAGCAAAACCTGCTGCGCCGATGGCGATGGTCGTGAAAAGCTGAGTAGGAGTGTGCAACAGGCGCAAAGAGCTCCGCTTCTCTTTGCTGAGAAAGCTTGAGGACGCTTTAGACTCTTTGCCCACCACGTCGAGAAGAAACTGCACTCCCTCAGGGTCGTGGAGTTGGTAAAGCACCTTGGCGGCGGCGAAGTCAACTTCGGGAACGGGGTCCTGCAACGCTTTCTTCAAGAGAGGAAGGGTCCGATTGTCTTTGAAGTCACCCAGAGTGACAACCACCGCGATCCGGACCGTAACATCATGGTCGTCGAGGAACGGCGCAAGAGAATTCAGAGCGCCGTCTTTCACCCCCACCAAGCTAAATGCCTCCGCGGCGCCCTTTCGACCGTCCGGATTGCGGTCCTGGGCGGCGTCGTTCAGCATGCTCTTGCACCTTTGGAGGGTATCGGCGGGTTTCGCCTGCCCAAAGGCCAGCGTCGTGCCCAGCAGCATTAGTACCCAGAAACGCATGGTGATCCGCTCCTTTTAGCCTGACCGGGTTTACGCCTACTCAATTTGACGTAAGGCCGTCCGCGATGGACTTCGCCAACGTGCAATTCCAGCAGGTTCGCGTTGGCTCCCCCTACGCCGAGAATCCTTGTGTAGGGTATTCCCGTCGCGGTGCGTTGTCTGTTCAGAATCGACCAACGGCCTGAGCAAACTTGCTCACTACGGTGTCCGGCAGGTTGTCGGTAAATCTACTCCCTGGATGTCACCGACCTGACAGCCGAGCCTCCGACTACTCGATGCGGTGTGAGCGATTTTGACCAGATAGGTGAGCCGTTCTGAACTGACACAGAATCTAGCTAACGGTACAAGAAGAGTGCCTCGCAAATTCGTTGACGAGGTGGATGTCCCTGGGCGCTCGGTTGAGGCACTGTCCGGAACTGGCAGGGAGAACGCCGACGTGCCAAGGGAAAAACGCCGCGGCGCTCGGTATATGCGGCGAAGTCAAAGCGGACATTCTGGGGAAGGCATTTAACTAACTGAGAGGAGATTCCCATGGGATTGATTTTGCTTATTGTGGTTCTGTTGCTCCTGTTCGGCGGCGGCGGTGGTTATTACGGATACCGAAGATGGGGTTCGGGTGGAGGCATCGGGATCGCCGGCGTGGTCCTGATTGTCCTGATATGCCTATACCTGTTCGGTGGACTGCGTCTGCATGGGTGAGTAAGCCGGGCGCACACACCGTAAGTGCGCTCGAGATCTTTATGGAACCTCTTACGGCGTTTAACCCAATAGCTGGCGATGTGCCGCCCATCCGCAGGGGGGGTGGTAAATACTGTCAATGACTCAGAAACTCAAGATGGAGATTCCGGTAAGACGCGGTGCCATGGTGTGCCTCAATAGCAAGGTTGAGTGATGACGCCTTGAGGGCTTTGGCCATCGTGACGCTGATCTTCAGCGGTCAGGCAACTCTCTGCGTTGTACGAGAGCGCCAGCACTTATGGAGTTCGTGGCCCAGTACATGGCTTATGGCCGCTTCGGCGATCGACCTGCTCATCATTTCGACGCTGGCAACGCGCGGAATTCTGATAATGCCTCTTCCCAAGTCGCACTGAGTTTCCGCTCGATTATGGTCCCAAATCCGGATCGGGCGCTCCATGCCCATTGTTCAAATGCATGCGAGTGAGCAAGGAGTGGGGTCCGCTGTAGAGGAACTCAAGGCCGATGTTCCCGGCCACGTATCCCGCCATGGAATAGCTGCCCATGCGGAGCGCATCCCTGGCGCCGTAGCGGCGGGGGTACCAACCGTAGACGGCTGTCATTGTGCCTGCATACGGCGCGACAAGCGCAGGGAAGGAGAAGACGCGGTGGCCGTCTTCCCCGCGCCGTGCTGTCAAGGTGGAAATCACAGCGTGACGCAACCTCGGGAACACGCCTTGGCACTCGCAGCGATAATACAAAGTATCTTCTTTGAAGACTTCTGACAGTGCATAACGCGTCGTGGTGCTTGTGGCTGCAATGCCCAAGTCGGACGCGAATCGGCGGCTATAGCCCGCTGCGCTGTGCCCCCATGCCTGTCCTACATCTGTGGCTTGACCAAAGCCCGCCCTGAATGCGGCGCCGGCGAGGGGATACGGGCCGAACGCGTCGAAGAGGTAGTTGCGGATCTTCGTTCCCTGCGTCGGACGCATGTACGTGAGGCTGAGTTGTGCCGGGGTGGAGCTGGCAACAGGGCGGTAGGGTTTTCCGGAATCGAACAGTGATTGCGCCTGTCCCACCACTGCCAGCGCTGCGAGGTTCGCGATTACCAAAAGCCCGGGCATAATTCTGCGAATCTTCATGTGGAAGTGCTCAGTAGTGAAGGCCCAACACGTTGACGGCCAGGAGAATCAGTAAAGTGGTGGCTATCCCGATGCCAGCGCCCCCACCGAAGCCCCAGCGGGTTTGGCCGTGGTACGCCCCGCCGAAACCCAAAACTAACAACCAAATCGTAATGACTATCAACATTGTGGCTCTTCTTTCCCTCTAAAGGTCACCTTTAGTCTCACGAAACCTGCCTTTGACCTGATCCTTCAAGCACACGTTCAGCTCTTTTCCGCCCTTTTCTTTCGAAGACCTTCCACCAAAGTAACTTCAACGCGAGAATAGTCGAGATAATTCTTGGTGTAGGCTCTGCTGGCTTTTTCCACCGGCTGCTCCGCATCAGATGATTCTCGCACGCCAGGTGGGGCGTGACGGCTGGCATTCTCGTGGCGGGTGGAACTGTAGAGTTTTGCCGCCTGCCGATGGTGGCGGGCCGCCTCTTCAAAGTATTGCGCTGCCACGTCGTGGTGTTTAGCTTCTGGCGGGGGGATCGAAAAATTCGGCCGTTTGGCGTGTCCCGATTCGGCTTCGGAAAGTTTGGCTTTTCGCGGCATAAAACTTCACTCCTGCGTTTGAACGGACATGGCAAGTCGCCCTTCCTGGGTAGCTCTATCAACCTTCAGCCGCTTTTATACCCCACGGTGATTTGTCCGTCAGTTCAATAGTGCACGGAAATGTGGTCAAACTTGCTCAGGTAGACGGCGCCTCGATTTAGAGCCGTCTGAGCAGATCCACGATGTCACCACGGGTGCAATTCCGCCGACCTTCATGGTGGGGAACCCACGCCGCCGTCAAAGAAAAGGCGCCGACATGAAAGAACCATGTCGGCGCCACCGGCGAATCCACTTTCAAGTACATACCCGTGCCCGCTTTGCGGAAGCCCGGTCAGTTGTCTCTCGTGTCAATTAATATGGACATCGATTACGTGGCCCTGCTGGTAACCAGCTTCGTATGCTCTATTGTCCTCGTCTTTGTTAAAGTGCCGCTTCCGGAAGTGATCCCGCTTATGCGCTTTGTCATCCTTGCCATCGCGCACGCCTTGCTGGAACCTCTTGTTCTTCGAATAGTCTTGGTCTTGACCGGAGGCATTCATTGCCGGAGACGCCATAGTGCCTACCGCGCTCCCGATGATACCCGTGCCTACCACTACTGCCAGAACCCAGACATATGGCTTGAAATTCATTCGCATAAAAGCTCCTCTCTTATTTTCGTGCGCTGATCGATCGAATCTCATACTTAACAGCACCTATCTTGCGTTTCCCACGTTCGGTCCGCACTGTCTCTGTTTGCCGTTGATAAAAGGCATAACGTTTATACCTTCACGTCAAGGCTGCGTCGATTCCGTATTGCTCACCTTCTTGGTCAAAACAGCACATTGAGGCCGAGGGACGCAGTTAGCGCACTCCAAGTACGTCTCAGGGCCGCTGGTCAACATTGAACCAGACCGTGGTCAATTGTGAACAGACGTATTCCGTGTACCTGAGTATGTTGATTATGGTTAGGGCGCTTCCGACGTCTCGCGCTCGGGTCCATTGATCGGAGGCCTCACACCATGAAGGTGGAGAAGAGGTTCAACAACATGAACATATTTGGACGTATCAGCGGGTTCGCAAGATCCCGTTTCGCCAAACAGATTGTGAATTCCTTGTTGTCGCTGGCTTTGTTGGTCGTGATTTGGCCTCAGAACGTGTCGGCCCATCGAGACGCACCTGCGCCGCCACAGGCCTCACCGCAGGCCGAGCCGCCGAGCGCGCCTGCGCCGCCCTACACGCAATCAACTCCCGAGCAGTTGCAGCAGTTG
Organism: Terriglobia bacterium; assembly: GCA_052139985.1. Taxonomy (GTDB): domain Bacteria; phylum Acidobacteriota; class Terriglobia; order UBA7540; family UBA7540; genus Bog-366. The sequence continues at coordinate 4,058 of JBKQVI010000143.1, read as the reverse complement.
GTGGCGCCGATTGCGCTGTATCCGGATTCACTGGTAGCCCAGATACTGGCGGCGTCCACGTTTCCCGAGCAAGTCGTCGAGGCCGACAGATGGGTGCAAGAACATCAGGATTTAAAAGGCGACGCTTTGGGTCAAGCGGTGGACCCACAGCCCTGGGACCCGAGCGTCAAGGCGCTCACGGCGTTTCCATCTGTCCTTGGAAATATGGACAAGAACCTCTCCTGGACGTCATCTCTAGGCGACGCCTACTATAACCAGCAACAGGATGTGATGGATGCCGTACAGGTTATGCGCCAGCGGGCGGAAAGAGCCGGCGATCTTAAGACCACGCCGCAACAAACCGTAACAACGCAAGGCTCGACGATTGTCGTTCAGCCTGCTAACCCCGAGGTCGTTTATGTCCCCGCGTATGATCCGTGGTTGGCTTACGGCGATCCCATCATGGGGTGGCCGGGATGGTACCCGTATCCAGGGATTTGGTATGGAGGCCCGTACCTGTCGTTTGGGATGGGTTTTGGAATCGGGTACTTCGGAGGTTTTGGATGGGGCTGGAATCACTGGGGATTCAATTGGGGTGGCCATTTCGCAACTTTTGGCGGCGGCAGGTACTACTCGCGGAGCAACACGTTTTATAACCGGAGTAGCGTCAACCGAGGTGGGGGCGGGCGCGGCGGAATTGCCAATCGCGGCAACATCAACCGAAGCGGCGCGGGCGGCGGATTTTCCAGCCGTTCCAGCCCAACGGCCAGGGCTTTCGACGGGAACAGACAGGCGGCGCGAGGATACGCTGCACCGCGTGGCCAGACCGGCACCCGCACGGGGGCCTTCAGCGGCATCGAGAAGGGCGGCCAGGCAAAGGCCTATTCGTCACGGGGAAGCGCCAGCTTTGGTGGCGGAGCAGCGCGTGGAGGCGGTGGTGGAGGATCCCGCGGTGGGGGTGGCGGAGGAGGGCATGGAGGCGGTGGCGGGCACCACTAATCAGTCTTCCGTTATGTTCTTAGTTAGGCTGTAAAATTTGGAAATGGAGAGAAGCCATATGCGGCGAACGAAGGTGAACTTCGACAAATCTCATGGGGCCAATCTTGTTTCACTGGCAGCGGTCGCTATCCTCCTGACGGCGTGCTTTTCCACCCGTTCGATGGCGCAGCAAACGGGCCAGAAGACGTTTTCCTCGCCGGAAGGCGCGAGCAGCGCACTCGTCGCGGCAATGCAGAGTAACAATGAGAAGGTGTTGCTGGATATCCTCGGGCCCAACGGAAAGCAAATCGTCTCGTCGGGAGACGACACCGAGGATGCTGAAAGTCGCGCTAATTTCGTCCAGAGATATCAGCAAATGCACCGTCTGGTGAGAGAACCGGATGGAACCACCGTCTTGTATATCGGAGCGGAAAATTGGCCCACGCCCATACCGCTTGTGAACAATAGTAGTTCGTGGTATTTCGACACCGAGGCGGGCAAGAAGGAAATCTTGTATAGGCGAATCGGCCGAAATGAAATATCCACCATTAGCGTTTGCCAGGAGCTCGTGGCGGCACAAAAGGAATACTACTCGGCGCAACACAACGAATACGCCCGGGAAATCCTTAGTGCTGAAGGGCAGCACAATGGCCTTTATTGGAAGGCTGCTGAGGGTGAACCCCAGAGCCCCATCGGACCGCTGGTGGCCTCGGCCTTTGCTACGGGCAAAAGCCCAGACGTTGCTCCCACTCCCTACCGCGGTTACTATTTCCACATCCTAACTCGTCAGGGAAAATACGGCTCAGGCGGCGCGAAAGGCTACATCGTAAACGGCAAAATGACAGAGGGTTTCGCTTTCGTTGCCTATCCGGCGGAGTACAGGTCGTCGGGCGTGATGACCTTCATCGTTAACGCGGACGGAGTAGTGTATCAGAAGGATCTCGGCAGGAAGACCGATGCCCTCGCCAAGTCCATGAAGGAATATAAACCCGATTCCAGTTGGCAGGAGGCGGAAGAGCAGCAGGAAGAGACTGCTGGCGGTCAGAAAACCCAGTAAAGGGAATTCTGTCGCTGCACTCGCTTATGCGAGGGTCGGCTCACGCATACACCGATCGACGCTAGTGAGAACTGGACCTATGAAATGGTCCAGTGCACCGGCCCGATCTATAACTTCACCGATTACGCTTCTCTGAACGAGAAGCTCAACCACGCTGAGTTGGTGAAGCTGAACGCAGATGTGGATCAGTTGACGCAACCGGCACCTCTACGCAGGACGCCCTCAACAAACAAGCGCAAAGGTTAAATGGTGACCTCAGAGCAACCATTGCAAAGCGTTTTCAGGATCTCCCACACGATGTCTTGCTAACGTCAGCCATCCAAAACCTCAAAAAGTGCTTGGTAGAGTATGTCGATTAAGGATTGCTCGGGGCACCCCCGAGCAATCCACCCGCTCCGCGGTCTTCAACGCCTGCCAAAGGACAGCCGAGTCCGGCCCCGAACCGGCCCTGACAACAAGCGGGCTTGGGCATGCGAATAGACCGAGTAAGCCCCGCGGTTAGCCTTCCTGTAGAACCTCCGCCACTCTCCTCCGGTCCACACTGAGTTCCTCGCCACAGGCTGATGAGCAGTTTTGACCAGATCGGTGAGCACTACTGGACTGCCTCGGCAAAAACCCTGGGGTATAACGATATCGGCTGGTTCCCGGGGACGACGATTTTGCCAACTGACGTAGTTGAAACACGGCCCGGCAATCATGGATCTGAGCACGATAAGCCAAAAAGGAGAATGCAACATGTTTAAAGAAGCTGCAGGAAAGTCAGAAGGACATCCCGAGCATGGCAGTGGGTGTAGTTGTGGTTCACAGCCCCAGACTCCGGCGGGGGCCGACGAGAAGGCCGCCAGTGAGCAGGCGGCTCGCGACGAAGTGGAACGGGCTCGCAACAAGAGGGTACGCGCTCCCCGCAGCGCACCGGGGCCCGAGAGCGTCCCCCCCTTTTCAGATCATTCGGGATCGCTTTGATTTGTTATTCGTCTCACGGGACCGAGCGTTGAATGGAAATGGATTGCGGTGGCGGTTTCAATCTCAGTCTCCCCAGGATTTGAGAGATTGGCGCCGCTCAGGGCTGCGGGGGGTGGGCGTTGAAACAGAATTCGAGACGGCGTGCTCAATGCGCGCCGCCGTCTCGACCCCATGGGAAGATTGCCTGGCTAATCCAGGTTGAAAAGGAAAACTAAGCAGACTGGCAACACAAACAAGCCGGAGAAAAAGGAGAAGCCATGTCAGTAACGAACGCAGTTGTAGCCATTTACGACAGCCACTCGCAAGCAGAGGAGGCTGTGAAGGAGCTTCAGAGGTCGGGGATTGATATGAAGAAACTGTCCATCGTCGGCCAGGACTACCACACCGAAGAGCAGGTGGTAGGTTATTACAACACCGGGGACCGCATGAAGTACTGGGGTAAGCTCGGGGCCTTCTGGGGCGGGCTCTGGGGGATGTTGTTCGGAGCCGCGTTCTTCGCCGTTCTCGGCCTCAGCCCGGTCTTGGTAGCCGGCCCTCTCGTCGCCTGGATAGTCGGCGCTCTCGAGGGCGCCGTGGTGGTAGGCGGATTGAGCGCCCTCGGGGCGGGGCTGTACAGCATTGGCATTCCTAAGGACAGCATTGTGAAATATGAGGCGGTGCTTAAGTCTGACAAGTTCCTCGTCCTGGCCCACGGCACAGCGGACGAGGTGGCCAAGGCGAAGGATATTTTGCAGACGACGCGGCCGGCGGAAGTTGCACTGCACGCCGCAGTCAGTGCGAGATAGGCCTGCGTTAAGTTACAAAATGCCAAGGAGGATAAAACGATGTTAAGAAATGTCACCCATCTGAAGGGTTTTGCGATCCGAGCCACGGATGTGGAGATTGGAACGGTGGACCAGTTCTATTTCGACGACGAGACCTGGGCCATCCGCTACCTCGTGGTCAATACAGGGGGTTGGCTTGCCGGCCCCCTTGTACTGATCTCGCCTATTGCTCTCCGCCAGGCGGAGTGGCAATCAAAGCGGCTCGATGTGGTGCTGACGAAAAAGCAGATCGAGGGCAGCCCCCGCATCGATACGCA
>JBKQVI010000142.1:0-14205 GCA_052139985.1 Terriglobia bacterium | reverse complement strand
CACAACAGGTCCGCGCTACATGCTCTTGGCTTCCCAACAGGAACGCGCTTATTCATGTTTTGAACTGGTCGCTTCGGTTCCGACCCCCTCACCCGGCCCGCCCCGGCTGATGAAAACGCCGGTTGCGGTCCACCCTCTCCCCCAAGGGGGCGAGGGTTCTAGATTCAAAATCATCCTTGCCTTGCGGCGACCGCCTGCTGCCTACGGCCAACTGCCGTCTGCTTTCTGCCTACTGCCTTCCGCTTTCTGCCCGCCGCCTACCGCCAACTGCCTGCCGCCTTCCACTTGCCGCCTACCACCCTCCAACAACTTCCAACTGCCTTCTGCCTTCTGCCTTCCGCTCCTCACACCCATCCCGCCGTCTCCGCGTCCGTCAGCGGGCGTTCAAGTTTGGCAAACTCACTGCGCGCGGCGGAGAGCAGGTGCGACATGCGCACCGGCTCGCCGACGTCCGCGGCCAAAAACGCCGCGCCCATAGCAATGTTGCAGATGTTCCCGCCTGCGGCGCTCAAGCGCGCCAGCCGATCGACGCGTAATCCCTCGGTGGGCGTCTCGCGGGGAAAAACCCGGCGCCAGATTTCCGCCCGTTGCGCCGCTTCCGGAAACGGAAAGTCCGCCACAAAGCGAATCCGGCGCAAAAAGGCGGGGTCCAGCGCCGTTTTGCGATTGGTGGTCAGAATCGCCAGGCCGCGATAGGCTTCCATCCTTTGCAGCAGGTAGCCGACTTCAATGTTGGCGTAGCGGTCGTGACTATCTTTCACCTCGCTGCGTTTGCCGAACAGGGCGTCCGCCTCGTCGAACAGCAGGATAGCCGCACCACCTTCCGCAGCATCAAACACGCGGCGCAGATTCTTCTCCGTCTCGCCAATGTATTTGCTCACCACCTGGCTCAGGTCGATGCGATATAAATCGAGGCGCAGTTCATTGGCAAGGACCTCGCCGGCCATGGTCTTGCCCGTGCCGCTGGGACCGGCGAACAAGGCGCTAATTCCCAGGCCGCGCGAACTCTTCGAGGCAAAGCCCCAGTTCTGGTAGACCTTGCTGCGCTGCCGGACGTGCAGAGCCATGCGGCGGAGAACCTGCTCCTGGGCTACCGGAAGCACCAGATCGTCCCACGTGGCCGAGGGCTCAATGCGCTGCGCCAATCCTTCCAAGCGGGGCCGGGCCAGAATGCGGCAGGCGTCCCACAAGGCTGCGGCCACTGGGTCCGCAGAAACGTGAGCGGGCGAGTCCTGGCCCACTCCACCGGCGCCGGGCGACGGGACCTCCGCGCTATCGCTGGGCGGCAACGATTGCGCCACGGCGGAGTGAATATCTCCGGCGCTCAGACTGAACTGAGCGATCAGCGCTTCCACCCTCCCATCGAGGCCGGCCGCCGCCGGACCCAACGCGGCGTTCCAGATCTGGAGTTGCTCGAGGGAAGTTGCCGCGGGCACGTCAAACGAGAGGACGCGGCGCTCCACGACCGTATGCAGTTCTCGGGAGGAAAGAAGGAGAGGACTCTGAAGCGACTCGACGAGCCGTTTGATGGCTGCTTGCCCCTGCGCATCGCCCGTGTCCGCATCGTCGCATTCCACCATCAAGGCACTGGGATCGAGCGCGGCCTCGCGCTCCCAAAGCCGAATGAACAGGTCGAGATCGGCCACCCCGCGCGGTACAACGTGCGACGGCATGACAAGCAGGTGAAAACCCAACATCGCGCACGCCGAGGCCGCTACCGCGCGTTTATCTGCCACGTCGGTGCCACACAACTGCGCCGGCGGCCACTCCGATTGGCGGTCGATCCGCGACCAGATACCGGCGAGTTGTTCCGCTACCGAACGCTGGGATGCAGGCAATTCCCCGCCCTCGCTCCAGGGTTGGGTAAGGCCGCGCAGACGTTCGTCCATCGAGGGCGCTCCAGCCAGGTAGTGGAGAATCCGTTCGTCGATGCGCAGCGGACAGGTGGTCAGTGTGTCTCCGGGCAACACCTCCAGCAGGCGCCAATAGCGCAAAGGCTGCGCCGGCAGCAGCGCGCTCCAATGCGCATCCTCAAAAGCCGCAAGCGCCAGGCTGAAGGTCGGCACCGACTGGCGCGCGTCTTTATTGGCGGCGGCATAGAGACTAGTGAAGCGCGAATCCAGTTCCCCGCCGGCGCACATCAGCAGAATCTTGCGCTCGAAGCTGGAGAGAGCAAACGTGGCGCAAAGGGCGTCAAGCGCTGGCGGAGCCGTCATCGAGGCGCGGACATCCTCCGGGACCGTCTCTGCCGCTGCGGAGGCCACCGCTTCGTTCTGGGCTTCGGGGGGAAGGACGCGTTTCGCCAGCGTGGTGCGCACTTCGGCCAGCGCTTCCGCCAGGCACATCTTGCTGGCGTCTTCCCAAGTGTGAATCGGAGATGCGCTCATGCGATCGTCACCGTGGGGCCAAACGTCACACTTGCCGGATCGAGGTCCAAGGGACTCTCCGCTCCGTCAACCGATACCCGAATGAAATATTGCGTGCCGCCGCCCTGGACGTTCGTGATGGGAAAATTCAGAGTGGTGGCGCTGCTCGCAAGCGGCGGCAGCAGGAATGTGTAGGCCGCGGCCGGTGTGGGAGGCGGGGTGGTGGCCTCATTGAGAATCAACGCCACACGCTGGTTCGGCTGCACCGCAGGCGTGATCTTTACCGAGATTTGCGCGGACGTAGCCGAAAGCGGAGTGATGACCGGATGGTACACCATGGCCGCTACGTTCGATTCGAAACCGGGATGCGCCTCGGGAGGCGTTCCCATCGGCACCTGCTGAATCACTTGCACTCCCTGCACCCCCGCGGACAGGCTGGCCGGGACGGGCAGGATAATCGCCTTGTCGGTCACCGTGGGCGGCGTTACCACCAAGTCCCCTAGCCGCACGGTGGTGATTTCGCCCAGCAGGTTGCTGCCTTGGATCACGAGCGTGCTGGTGGGGAGAATCGGCTGGGCCGCGCCCGCTTGGGATATAACTTGGGTGATGACCGGCTGCCGGAAGGGCATTACGTAAAGGTTCCTGCTCTGGACGGGTAAACCTTCCTGCGGGGTGTCGCTGCTCTCAATCAGCACGACGGAGGCTTGATAGGCAGCCGACAAGCTGTATTCCACCTGAAAGAACGCCGACCACAGCTTGGTGAATTCTTCGAGCGACAGAGCGGTGGGAGTGAAGCGCACACGCTCGACCTGGGAATCCAGTCCCGACCCGGCCAGAAAGCTGTAGTGAACCGCCGCCGCCTGAATGTTCTGCGTCGAGAGCAGCGGCTGCGAGGTGAGCGTGCTTGCTACGGCCCCCAGCATTCGCTGCGGCTCCAGCGCATCGTCGCTGCCGTGAAATGTGAACAAATAATGGAGATCCAGCGCGGTCAGCGGAGTTTTGACCAAAGTCCCGTCGCCGCGGCGCGTGGGCGCGTCAACATTGCGATAAGCGGCGTTGGGAGCGACCCGGTAAAGGTAAATATTGACCAGTGGACCGTTTTGAGTGCTCGTCGTCCCATCCGGGCGGTTGAACCCCACGTTGGCGCCGGTCACAGCGTTTTGCACCGGAGGCTGCAAGATTTCGCGGAGGGCGGCGGTGACCGTGGCGATGGCGAGGTAGTTGCTCATCGCCTCCCTCGATTGCGCCGATTCAAATAGTCGTCCAGGGATACCGTGGGCCGCGACCGCTGCGGGGGGGCGCGACGAACGGGTGGCTCCGGAAAAACCGCTCTTACTTCCACCTTGCCGATCGAGACTTCAATGGCTGGCTTCGGCTGGTTGGCCGAGGATGAAATATCGGGACTTCTTGCCGTTCCCCAACTTGAGGGTAGCGGCGGACGGACCGTGCTTGACACGGGTTGCGGCTGCTTTAGCGTGGCTTCTCCGACTAGGCTTTCATGCGGTGCCGCCAATTCACATGCGACCGAGTGCGATATGGCTGACTCGGCCGCTGGCGCTGCTTCGCTGCCGCGGCGCGTGACTTCGGTTCCGGGAGCGGTTTCCGGGCGTCGAGGTACGTGGGTACGGTTAACTTCCAGAGGGCCGAATCGAGAGTCGGGGTGGGTCCCGGGTCTTGCTGGTGCCGTTGTCGATAGGTGCGTGGGGTTGAGGCTGCCCGTCCGAAGGAGCGGGGACACGGTTGACTCTGACGTTCGCGGCGGACCCGCTTGCCGATCGATTCGAGCGGCGTTGGCATTTCCTTCGACATCGGTTTCAATCTCTGGTTCAGAAGCTGCACTTCGTGGGACAGAGGGGGCGCCAAGCAGACCACCAGCCCGGCGGTAAGGCTCGTAGATCGAGGGCACACGAGGCCGGACCACCTCAATCGCACCGAGGCTACGGCCGACGAGATTCTTCAGAAAATCGCTCATGCCCCCACCATGTCCAGGTAGAACTGCCGCCGCGTCGAACTAAGCGCCAGAATGTCGCGTTCACTCCAGCCGTAGGCACGCGCCAAGGTGTGCACGTCGCTCAACATCCGCCAAGCCCAAACTTCGATTTCGGTCCAGAGAAACGACACAATGTCAAAAACCGAGTGCCATCGATGCTGACAAGCGGGACAAGTCACGTCCAACTGAATGTCGGCCAGGGGATCGGCCTCGGCCATGGACTTTGTGACCGCTTCCACAACTTCAGGGGGCAATTTGTCCGCGTCCACTGGGACATCCCCTTGCACCCTTTCTGACAGGCACAGACCCATTAAGACCCTTTGGAAAGCATTCGGGCCGGCTTGGCCCGTCGCCACAAGCACATCCAAACTCGTGGGAAGGCGAAAAGCAATTCTGTAGTCAGCCATGCTCAGAGTGATTTCGCCCGGCGGAGTCGGAGGCGATTGGGAAAGAAGCTGCCGGGTATCCAGAGGCAACTCCAACCGCTCGCGGCACTCCGGGCAAGCAACGACCGCTTCCATCTGCGGACCCCAAAGACCCTCGCGCACCGCCAGCAACTTGGCGTCACGTTGGCCGATGCTGAGCGCGGCCAGAGCGTCACGGGAAGCTTCGGGGCAAGCCGCCGCCAACAGCACCAGAGCCCTCTCCGTAGGCGCCTGCGCGAAACCCGCCTCCCAAACGTCCAACAGTTCCCCCGCCGTTAGCGCACGCATGAACGCTACTGCCCTGTGGGAACATTAAAGGATGGTTCCGGCTGCTCGGTCACGGAAATGTCCCGCTCCCAACCCTCGTTCTCAAGCTTGATGTGCTGAATGGCGATGGCGTTGGCATTCGCGTCGAGATCCGGCAAGGCCTGCCACTCCGATACCCAGCAGCGGTAGACGAAGTAGGCTTGCACCTTCTGGCCCGCTTCGTTGTAGAGCTCGATGATGATGTCCTTGCGGAAATCCGCGAGCGAAACTTCCGAACCCAGCCCCGCGCCGAGTTGCCAGACTTTTCCCGCCCATAACTCAAAGGCCGTGTCGAAGGTCACGCCGCGCTCCAGGGTGATGGCATCAAACTCATTTCGGCCTGGCGACTTTCGACTGGTCGAGGGATCGCCCCCTTCGCGGTGCTTCACCACCTCAGTCGTGCGCTTGAGGCCGGTAACCTTACTGACACCCGCCACGTATTTCCCATCCCATTTCACTTGGAACTTGAAGTTTTTGTATGGATCGTGGCGTTGGGGGTTAACGGTAAATTCAGCCATTCGATTCCTCCCTAGCTTCCAGTTTGCCCGGCCATCTGTTGGATTTGGATGATGACGAACTCAGCAGGTTCGAGTGGTGCAAAGCCCACCACAATATTGACTACACCGTTGTCGATGTCCGTCTGCGTGGTGGTTTCGCTATCGCACTTCACAAAATAGGCTTGCGCCGGAGTTTGTCCCTGGAAGAAACCTTGCTGGAAAAGGTTCTGCATAAAGGAGCCAATGTTCAGCCGAATGGCCGACCAGAGGGGCTCATCGTTGGGCTCGAACACCACCCATTGAGTTCCCTGGTAGAGGCTTGCCTCGAGGAACAAAGCCACGCGCCGAACCGGCACGTACTTCCACTGACTCGTCTCCGCGTCCGCTCCCACCAGAGTTCGTGCGCCCCAAAGGACGGAGCCATACACCGGGAATGTGCGGAAGCAATTCAGGCCTAGCGGATTGAGAACGCCGTTCTCAGCGTCGCTCATCTTATAGACGAGCCCCTGGACTCCGTTGAGCGTCGCCTCCGTTCCGGCGGGTGCCTTCCACACACCGCGCGTCGCATCAGTCTGCGCGTAAACTCCGGCCACCACACCGCAGGGAGCAAAGGTCCGAAGGTTGTAATTGTTGAGCGGATCGGGCGCGCGCAGCCGGGGAAAGAATGCCGCGCCATTCGGATCATTCACCGTAAGCCCGCTGGTCTTCCAATCCACCGCAGCGGAAATGGTGTTGACGTTGGGAGGCGCATCCAACAAGAGAAATGCCAGCTTGCTGTCACACAAGGCGATGGCCGCGCTATAGATGGCATTGGTATTGATCGTGCTGTCCGGTGCGGAGGGGTTTCCCGGGACGGCGCGGGTAGCGTCGGGAATGCACAGTAGATTAAACTGATCCACCTTCTCCAAGGCGTAAATACCGGTGAACAGCCCTGGGTCGCCGATGATATCAGCAGTTCCGGGAAGTCCCGTTCCGTCTGCGCCGGGGGCCGAACTGGTTTGTTGCCCGCCCCACGCAGGGACGGAAGTGGTTCCACGGTTTGTTCCGAGAGCGTAGTGGGCCACGTTATCATTGGCAGGTGTTTTGATGCCCAACGCGACTGAAGCATCGGACAGCCCACTCGCGCCGGACGGCGGAGCGAAGAAGATAACCGCGTCAGGATACTGGGGCAGCAAGGCGTTGACCCGAATGGCCTGATTGCTGCCGGTTCCCGATACCGAGCACTGCGCGGACGCCCCCGGCATCTGCACGGCCAAAGCGGCGTTGAGGGCGGTCTGGAGCTGCGACGCCAAACCCGTAACGGTCTGTGGCAGCGGCACGGTCTTTGCGAACACCTTTACGTCAATCGGCAAGGGTGCGGGCTGCGTGGAGGGTGATGAAACGTTCAGTTGGACGCCGTAGTTGTTGTTCGCCGTCGTGTTCGTCGGCCCCCCTGCCAAGTCGGTATTAACGGTAGCGATCGCGACAGCCGTACCCACAAGTCCCGTTATCGGCGGGTTCGTCGCGGGCGCACCGCTCACTTGCACATTCACCAGTTGCGAACCGTTATCAGGGTCGTTCACCACATTGTTGATGTAGTTGCTTTGGGCGCTTTTCAATGAGACATTGGGGAAAGACTCCACGGTTCCATCCACGAGATTCGAGACGGTCAGATTGAACGCGGTTGCATCAGAGCTCTGATCCACCCCATTCAAATCCACATCGATTAAGAGCTGGCCATTGGCCCAAGTGCCGCTGCTTAAGGCGGTGAAGGTCAGCCCGAAAAAAACCACGCTTGCACCGGACGCCCCCTCGGCGGTTGCCGGTGTTCGCACAACCCACGCCTGTGTCCCGCCGTTGGCAAAGAACTGCTGCACGGCGTAACTCAATTCACTGTTGGACGCGAGACCGCCAAACAGGCGTTCATAATCGGAGAAGCTGAAGATTTGTTCAGCGCGATTGTCGATGCCGCGAGCAGTGTAACCTACGAAAGCAGCGATTGAGGTCGCCACACCCGTAATCGGGTGGACGGCGCTCGGGAGTTCCTGTATGTATACGCCAGGATAGGTGGGATTTACCGCCATGTGTCATCTCCTCTTGTCACTCACGATCTCGCCCGCCACGTCTCGGTCGGCAGACTCAAGTAATTCAAGCGGCCGAAAACCTACCGCACTATTGCCCGGCGCTTTCAGACGATCCCTGTGAAGCGAGGATTAGATTTTCTACCGCCACCACGAGTGTCTGTCCGCTGTCTAGCTCGACTACCGCAAAGGCGCGGCGCTTCGGGCCTGAATCGGAGAAATCCACAATCGCGCCCTCTGTTTCCGCGTCCGCAGAGGACAAATGGGGCAGGCCCTCCGGGCTGGGCAGAAACACATCAGAAAGCCGAAAGCGGACCCTCGCCCCCTTTTCCGTAGGTCAAATCCTTCTCGCTGATCTTTTTTGGATGCCCGACTACCCGCGGTTCTTTACTCTAGCAATCCGGCAGCCGCTCCCGCGACTTGCTCACAGCAGGCGTTCGATCAAGGGCTGGCGATCTCTGTTAGTCGCAGAATCGAAAGGGCAAAGGGACAGCAGGCGCTGACAGCGATTGGTTGTAATGAGGGTACTTACGTCTGGGGCGAGCGCCGCTTGTCTGCAATAATTGGCAGTGGGGAATGCCCGCCAACCAGCCACAGACCGCGACGCTCAACACCGAATGGTAGGTAAGCCCTCGAAGCTTATGCAGTTTGGTTGAGCGGGAAGACACGATGCGAGAATCGACGGACTATCTGCAAGTTCTTGCAGTAAGGCCGCCTGGTTTACGGAACCGGACAACCATTCGGTGACCCGGGGCGTCCAAAGTTTCGCAATGCGTTTCTGTTTTCAAGAAGTCGTGCGCAATTGCAAGCTGGGACCATTCCTCGGGGCACCAAAACCGATTAGTGATAAGGAGGCAGTGAATGAGACGAGAAATTACCTCTCGGCCCCTCCTGGTTCTCGTGTTGGCGTCCGCCTTCGCGTTAACGATGCTGGCGCCTTGGCCCGTTGGGGCCTGGGACGAGCACGGGGAGCAGCATGAGGATGAGTATACTCAGGTCAATCTGATTTCCAACGGCTATGTGAGTGCGAAGATAACCGATCCCAACCTCGTTAATCCTTGGGGCATAGCGGCGAGTTCCACCAGCCCGATCTGGATTTCGAACCAAGAAACGAGCACCTCGACTCTATACACCATCAACAACATTGAAAGCGGGACGGGATCGCCCTTCGTAGTTGCTATTCCGATGACGGGGACGCCTGCGCCTCAAGGGCCCACGGGAATTGTGTTCAATCTCGCCGCAGCACAAATGGCGTTTCCGATTCCCGGCGCGTCGGGGGGCACGGTGGCCTCCGACTTCATCTTCGCCAACCTCAACGGCACGATTTCGGGTTGGAGTGCCACGAGCACGGGCGGTCGCGCGAACGCGGTCATCGCCGTGAGCGCACCGGGCGCGGTTTACACCGGGCTGGCCTTAGGGATGATGGGTAGCGCAATGAATCTATACGCGGCCGACTTCACTCCTCCGCCGGGTGGGGGCATCAAGGTCTTCAACACCTCATTCAGTGCGGTTAACCTCGGCTCCGACGCGTTCACCGACCCGTGGCTGCCTCCCCTGCCTCCGGATGAAGTCTGGGCGCCATTCAATATCGTGAACCTGGGAGCAAACTTGCTTGTCGCTTACGACCCACTCCCCCTCGCCGGCGGAATGCCCATCGCCGGGGTTGGCCGCGGGGTGGTGGCGGAGTTCACAACGGCAGGAAAGTTTATTGGAACCGTGGCGTGGCGCGGTCCGCTGGATGACCCCTGGGGAATGGTCATGGCTCCCGCCCAATTCGGCAGATTCAGCAACGACTTGCTGGTAGGGAATTTCGGGGACGGGAAGATCCTCGCGTACCGTCAGCACCACGACGGACGATTTACTTTCGATGGCGAAATACGCGGCGCGGACCACAAGCCCCTTCGGAATGGCTTTCTATGGGCGCTCTGGTTCGGCAACGGCGCAAACGGTGCGGACCCGAATACCCTTTACATCACCACGGGCGGAGCTGATCAAAACACCGACGGCCTGTTTGCCGCCATTTCTCCCGCGCCCGAGCATTGGCACTGAACGGTTTCGCCGGCCGTTTCGTTTATTGGGGTTCGGATTACAAAACGGGAGCTTTTTTGCGCTTAACGTTCGTTGCGCGCCACCCGTCAGGGACGATGGCCTCCCAGCGCGTACGCCCGTATCTTATGGTAGAGTGTGCGTTCGCTGGTCCGCAGGTGTTGAGCAACTTGTCTGCGTGTCCGGCCCTCGACGTTGAGTGCTGCTTGCAATACCCTTCGCTCAAGTTGCTCGATAGCCTGCGCGTAGGAAATTCCCTGCGCGGAAATTGCGCCCCAAACCTTGGCGGCTGCCTCTCCAAGCAGGTCCGGGTTTTCTTCCGTTCTGGCCACAGCCGACCGGCGATGCCAATCCGCCATTCCCAGTGAGGTCCCGCTCGGCTTCGAAAAGAGCATCCGCTGGACATCGTTCTCCAGTTCGCGCACATTACCCGGGAAAGGCTGCGATTGAAGAAAGCACACTAGGTCCGGCTCCACTTCTTCTATAGGCTGGTAGATGTCGCGATGCCGATGGGCAAAGGCGAGCACGAGACTGGGCAAGTCCGGCATTCTATCCCGCAATGGAGGCAACCAGAGCCGCACCACATTCAAGCGGTGATAGAGGTCGGCGCGGAAGCGATTCTGGAAAACAAGAGGTTTGAGGGGCTGATTCGAGGCCGCGATGATGCGCACATCGACCTGCATTTCCAGGTCAGACCCGATGGTGCGCACTGCACTGCGCTGCAACACATCCAGAAGCTTGGCTTGGACATGGAGAGGAAGATCATTGACGTCATCCAGGAAGAGCGTTCCGCCCTCGGCGGCTTGGAACAGGCCTTTGCGATGGGCGACGGCGCCGGTGAAGGCGCCTTTGCGGTGACCAAATAATTCGCTTTCCGCCAACGCTTCGCTGAGGGCACCACAAGGCATGGTGACGAAAGGAAATGCCCGGCGCTTTTGATCGAGGCGGTGGGTGGCGAAGGCGAGTACCTGTTTGCCGGTGCCCGTTTCGCCTTCCAACAAGACGGTGATGTCGCTGACGCACGCGGCCTTGTGAACCTGCCGCAACAGTGGCAAGAGCTCACCGGATCCGGTAACGAATCCTAGTTCATTGAAGCTACGCCGCAACTCATTATCGCTGAGTAACTGATCCACAACTCCCATGGGCTTACCTCCACAGTTGAATTAAAGAACCCATTGGATCGGTAGCGTGAGGCCGCAGCCGCCGGTGCGAAGTGAGGTGGGGGCTTAACAGCCTTCGTTTATCGCAGTCATGAAGGGGAATGTTTTCGCATCGCATCCCCCCAGTGGAACCTGTTTTTCTGGCAACGTGCCCTGTGGCGAGAACCCCTCATTGAACTTACAGTGTAAGTTCCCGTCGGGTACCTCAGTATTACGGTTATGTAACAACGTGTAACTAGGGCCAAGAAACCAAAAGATCACCGCAATCCGCGGTAAGACGGCTACTAGTTTAATGAGGAACTCAAGCGCTATCCTATCACAGCAAGATTGACGGGGATAAAAAAGATGCGGGCGGGTTTGCTCGCGGCGGAGCCCCTTCGGGACCAGCAGACATGAGGAGGCCGTTACGGGTGGCAAGCGATTGATTCCTAATTAGTTGGTTCATCGTCGAGTCAGCATTCAAAGGCCGGCCAAGATGGGAAGAGGGCTGCCAACGCGAGATAATTACAGCAGGCGTGTCCCAGACTGAGGCCTCGTCACCTGCGACAGCTTTGCACGTGGCAAGAAGCGAATGAGGATGATCCTACGGACGTAGCGTGGGGGTCTCGCCCGGTGTCACGGGAGCGTCCCGCTCCCGCCAGGAAGGCGCGGGCAAGATGCCCACACCCCAGCGGGCCAGACGCCCGCGTTACAAGTTTTATGACCACCAGGAGAAGGCGGGCCACGACTTGAGGCGATTCCCTTCGCAATTAAGCGGGCTCTGGAGTCGCCGCCACGAGTTCGAATTGCACCTCTTGCTTGCCGAGTCGCGGGTGCGTGGCCGTGAGCTTCACCGTCCCCGGCTGTTCTTGCGCGCGAATCCAAATGGCGCCCGTGCCGCCAATCAGGGCGAAGGGATTGTCCCCAATGATTTCCGCCGGACCATCGAGTTCAAGTTTAATCGCATCGTTGGCAAAGGGCCGGATGGCGCCGAATTCGTCGGTTACACGCAGGACGACGCGGGTCGTGTCCGCACCGTCGGCCTTTAATTCGTTGTCATCCGGAAGCAGAGTAAATTTCTGGTCGACACCCCTTCCCGACATCGTTTTTGAGATGACTTGTTTGCCTTGAATGTAACCTTCAATGCGCAAGTCTCCCCAACCGTAGTCGGCCTTCGCGAAATCGGCGACGAACGGCGCATAGCGGAGATGCGCATAGGTCTTCCTGTCAGGATCGACTTCCGCCACCAACTTCCCGGCAACATAAAACTTGAGGTGATCGCAGTTGGAGCAGACGACAGCCTTGGAAAACCCAATGGACTCATCGCCGGCGGCCCAGTGGAAAGCCGGTTCGAGCACGACTTCTTCCGCGGGGTCGCACTGCGATTTGTAGAACCCGGCGGCGGGCTTGGGCTCGCGGAAAATGTCGGTGACGCCGTGATAGCAGATGCGGTCTCCGGCACCGAAGTCTGAATGGGTGTTGTAATCAAACGCGCACCATCCGATTCCGCCGGCATATTGGGGATTGGAAGCAAGCTGGTCGTGGACACGCGCGTGTCGCCGCATATGCTCCGTGAGGCGTTCCACCTGATCGATCGTTTTGGTAGGGTAGGTGTGACCGCAGAATTCCGTGTTGAGATAGCGCGGATGGTTGGGCGGCTGCAAAGGGAATCCGAAGTCGTTCATGGTGAAAACATCTTCCAGAAATTCGGAGGATTGAAAGTACCGGATGCCTCCGGTCTGGCGAGTGGGATCGAGGCGGTGAGCCACGGCATTAGTGCGCGTGTAAAACCCATGGTCGTCTTTGGACTCGTTGATGCGCACGCCCCACAGAATAATGCTGGGATGATTCCAGTCGCGGCGAATCATGCGGCTGACGTTATCAATGGAGATCAATTTCCAGGGTTCATCCCCAATGTGCTGCCAGCCGGGTATTTCTTCCAGCACCAGAAGACCGTATTCATCGCAGGCATCGAGAAAATGGCGGGATTGCGGATAGTGCGAAGTGCGGACGATATTGCAATGGAGGTTGTGGCGCAGAATATGCGCATCCCGGCGCTGGACGCGGCCCGGCATGGCCTGTCCGACAAACGGGAACGTTTGGTGACGATCCAGGCCGCGCAGCTTGATGACCTTGCCGTTCAGTTCAAAACCGTGATCGGTGAATTGCGCTTCGCGAAAGCCGACGGTGCGCGCATCGGAATCCACCAACTCGGTTCCGCGCAGGAGTCGGACATGCACGGAGTAAAGATTCGGCTTCGCGAGGTCCCACAATTTGATAGTTCCCAGTTTGTCCAAATGGACAAGGTGGGCCACTGGGTCGGTCGCGGCGGGCGAGGGCGGGATGGGGGCAGAGCCGCTGGCAACCACCTGGCCGCCGTCACGCAGATCAACTTCTAGAGTGAGAGGCTCGGGGGAAGCTTCCAGGTGTGTAAGGAAACAGTCAACGTCGAGCGACGGATGAGCGCTGAGAACGCCCTTCGGCCTGGCAAAAATGTTCTCGATGAACGTGCCGGGAACAACGCGGAGTGAAACTTCGCGGTAGATGCCGCCAAAGGTGAGGTAGTCAATCTGATAGCCGAAGGGCGGAATGTCGGGCCGCTCGGTCGAGTCCACATCGACCGCCAATACGTTCTCTCCATCAAGGTCGAGGTGCGGGGTGAGGTCAAAAGAAAACGGCGTATAGCCGCCTTTATACTCGCCCAGCCGCTCACCATTGATCCACACGGTAGACGCGGTCATCACGCCTTCAAAATCAACGAAGACGTGTTTGCCCCTCGCTTCTGCCGGCAACTTGAATTTGCGGCGATAGAGGGAGACAAACTCGTAAGATTTGTCGTCGAAGCTATGCCACGGCAGCCGGATGTTGGTGTGAGGTATCACCACGTGGTCAAACGCCGAGTCGTCGAACTCACGCGCGTGTCCGCCTTCGACAAATGATTTGCTATACCGCCAATTGCGGTTGAGGGAAAGAACCAACCGCCCTTCAGTCGGTGTGTCGGCAGAGAGTGGGGAATTAGCGGCGCGCGTGCGTGGAGCAAAAGTCGCGCCGGCGATTGCCGTAGTTGTGGCTTTGAGAAAATCGCGTCGTTGCATGTTTCTCCTTTCAAGCTCTGAAGCCCGATCGCTGAAGCATTCGGAATGGGCTGCGCGTCCGCGATGTGACGGGAAACCGTCAGAGGTGCTCAGCGTACGCGAGAGGCGGGACAATCATACAGCGGAGACGGCGAGTTGACCAGTCAGTGCGTTAGCCCCTGATCCTCACGTAATTTTGAGAAAGGGCGAAAGAAATCTCTCTGGGGGCGCATTTTTTTCTTGACATGTTATAGATATTATATAAATAATATCTCGATGCCTGCACGCATTCCCACGCAGCA
>JBKQVI010000141.1:0-29899 GCA_052139985.1 Terriglobia bacterium | reverse complement strand
GACGTGGGGAAATGCGACCCCTTCAGGGTCGGGAAAATCGCGGGCTCGCGATCCGTGGGCGGCGGGCGCAAGAAGCGCGCCCTTGCCCACGGCTACTCTATAGATCCCCTGCGGGGATCGGCAATGGAGATCGCTTTTTCCGCAGCCTCTTTAGCCCGGCACATGCCGCCCTCAAGGGCGGCGCTACGGGCCCCCATGCACGCGAAGCGCTCGACGAGCGAGGTTACCAGTGCGGGAGTAGCTCAGTTGGTAGAGTGCAACCTTTCCAAGGTTGAGATCACAGGTTCGAGCCCTGTCTCCCGCTCCAATTCCCCTCCAAACCTAAGGGCTGTCATCAGCGAGAAACGCAGAACCCTCTGATGGGATTCAGAGAAGGAAAATAACCTCGCGGACTGAGGCGTCATGCTAGAGGACTGCCAGCCGGGTTGCCCGTGGCGGTTGAAAAAGCGCCGGCCCGCGAAGCTGGCTCAGTAATGTAGCCCAGTGTAAAGCCGGGAGAAGGACGGCGGCCTAAAGGGCTTGCGGAAAAACGTGCCAATGCTGTCATCCTGAGCCCCGAGGCATTTCATCGGGGCGAAGGACCCCGGTAGTTCGCGGGGCGCACGAAAACGACGAACTACAGGGGTTCTTCGCCCAAACAGCGGGCTCAGAATGACAGTGCGGCGAGTTCTTCCGCAAGTACGAGAAGAGCGCGGCTTGCGGTACCATGGGAAGGATCTAGAATGAAGCCAGCGGTTAGCACCACCGAGATCAGCGTTAAGGGCGAGTGGATTAAGGTTCCGGCCTTCGAGTTCGAGGGCAGCACGATTGTTACTACGGGAAGCTGGATCAAAACCGCCCGAGTCCATGACGAAACCTGGATGGCAACCGAACTGCAACATCCCGAGCAGTGCGTCAGGGAATTGCGGGAATCGGGTCTGCGTGCCGACGTCTTTACTTTCACGCAGATGCCTCCCGGTCGGCCGGCCGAATACGGTTATCACTGCGAACCGGATAGCCTTGCCGTCCTTCGACTCGCGAGCTTCAAAGAGTGGTGGGAAGGTTTGCCGCAGGAAACCCGCAAGAACGTCCGAAGAGCCGAGAAGCGCGGGGTCCGTGTGGAAGTCAAAACGTTCGGCGACGATCTAGTGAGGAATCTGGTTGAACTCAATAACTCGTCCGCCATCCGCCAGGGCAGGCGATACCCGCACTATGGAAAGTCGTTTGAGCAGACCAAGAGGGACTACGGTTCTTTCGCGGACCGGAGCGACTATCTTTGCGCATATTTTGAAGACGAAATGATCGGGTTCTTGAAGGTGGTCTATAGAGGGCAAGTTGCTTCGGTGCTGAATCTGTCCTCGAAGGAGAGTCATCAGGACAAGAGACCATCGAATGCCTTGATCAAAGTAATGGTCGAGAGATGTGCCGCGAGAGGTGTCTCGAACTTGACCTATGGGTATTTCAACTACGGCAAGAAGCGGAACACTCCCATTACGCAGTTTAAGACCCGGCACGGATTCGAAGAGATGCTCATACCGCGATATTACGTTCCCGTGACGGTGTGGGGCCGGCTTTACTTGAAATCGGGACTCCACCGCGGTATGCTGGGCATCCTTCCTAACCGCGTGATCAATGTAGGTCTCGCGGTGCGTGCGAAGTGGTACCAGTTTCGCACGTGTTAGCAGGCCGGTGTAGCTTAACGTTAGAGCAGCCGAATCGTAATCGGCAGATGGGGTGTTCAATTCCCCCCGCCGGCTCCAACTCTTGATTTGCTAACTGTCCGTCTGCCCCTTCGCGGATCGTCTATCGATGCCAGGAATCGTTGGCCTAATAACAAAGATGCCGCGCACGCAGGCCGAGCGCGAGCTGCTCCTCATGGTCGAGGCGCTTCGGCACGAGCATTTCTACGTCACGGGCACCTGGGTTGACGAGCAATTAGGCGTATACGTGGGGTGGGTAGCGCGGAAGAATTCCTTCTCCGACGGCATGCCGCTCCGCAACGAACGAGAGGACGTTGTCCTTGTCTTTGCCGGGGAGGAGTACCCCGAACTGGGTACCCGCGGCTGGCTGAAATTGCAAGGCCACGAGCTGGAAACGGACGAACCTTCGTATCTGGTCCATCTCTACGAGCAAGACCCAAAGTTTCCCGCCAGCCTGAACGGCAGGTTCCAAGGTCTTCTAACCGACCGGACGCGCGGCACATCGATTCTGTTTAACGACCGCTACGGGTTGAGCCGGATCTACTATCACGAGGCGAAGGAGGCCTTTTATTTCGCCGCGGAGGCCAAGGCGATTCTTGCGGTCCGCCCGGAACTTCGCCAAGTCGACCCTCGGAGCCTGGGCGAGTTCGTCGCTTGTGGATGCGTTTTGGAGAACCGGACGCTGTTTAAGGACCTTCATGTGCTGCCAAGCGCCTCCGCTTGGCTTTTTCGCAATAGCGCTATCGAGCAAAAGAAGCCGTACTTTCAGCCCCAGGAATGGGAGAACCAAGAGCCCCTGGACGGGGAAGCCTACTACCAACAGCTCCGGGGAATCTTCTCCCAAAACATCCGGCGATACTTCCACGGCAGAGAGCGCGTGGGGATGTCATTGACGGGTGGCCTTGACACTCGCATGGTGATGGCTTCACAGCAATCGGCGCCTGGCGCCCTGCCCTGCTACTCGTTTGGGGGAATGTTCCGCGAGTGTGAGGATGTAAAGTTGGCGCGACAGGTGGCGCAAGCTTGCGGCCAGCCCTACCAAATCATTCCGGTGGGGAAAGAGTTCCTCGCGAAATTTCCCCACTATGCGCAACGCACGGTGTATCTAAGCGACGGCTGCACCGACGTTGGTCACTCCCCGGATCTATACGCCAATGAGCGCGCGGCTGCCATTGCTCCCGTGCGCATGACCGGCAACTATGGCAGCGAAGTACTACGCGGTACGCGGGCGTTTAAGCCGGTGCAGCCGGCGCCGGGGCTATTTACTCCCGATTTTCTCACTCACGTCGATACCGCGAAAGCAACCTATCGCGGCCTGATTGGGGGAAATCCGCTTTCTTTCGCGGCTTTCCGGCAGGCTCCCTGGCACCACTACGGCCTGCTCGCCCTGGAGCAGACCCAGGTGGCGGTCCGGTCGCCGTTTCTGGACAACGAATTGGTACGCACCGTTTTTCGTGCGCCGCAGTCGAGCCTGGCAAACGCCGGCGTTTCCCTCCGGTTGATCGCCGACGGGAACGAGGCTCTTCTGCGGATTCGGACAGACCGCGGGCTGGCGGGAGAACATCGCGGCTTGGCTGCGGCGGCCTCCCGAAAGTTCCTCGAGCTCGCGACGAAGGCCGAGTACGCCTACGACTATGGCATGCCCCAGTGGTTGTCGCGCATTGACCACCGCCTGGCGCCGCTTCACCTGGAACGCCTTTTTCTGGGCAGGCAGAAGTTCTACCACTTCCGGGTTTGGTACCGCGATTTCGTGTCGGGCTACATCCGGGAAATGCTGCTCGACTCGCGGACCCTGTCGCGGCCATACCTCCAACCCAAGACGGTCCAGGCTATGGTGCAGGGCCACCTGAGTGGGGAACGCAACTACACCCTCGAAATCCACAAGGTTTTGACGCTGGAACTCATCCACCGGCTGTTTATAGACTCGCAGCCAGCATAGCGCGGACCTGTTGTGTTCCAAAATGAGCAAACCAGAGATCAGTCCGGCATTATCCCCTGGCATCCGATCCGCAGGTCCAAGCGGCGGAGTGTTGGCGCCGCCTGCCGCACCGCTCGCCATGGACCCCACAAGGGCCGGGACTGAAGTCGCCCTCGCCAAAAAGCCGTCGCGAATTTACGCCCTCGATTTCACCAAAGGGGCACTTGTCCTGATCATGGTGCTTTACCATTGGTTGAACTACTTCGTGACTTCCAATGGCACCGTTTACAAGTACTTGCGGTTTCTCACCCCTTCATTTATCTTCATCTCGGGGTTCCTAATATCGCACGTCTATCTCTCCAAGTATCGGACATCGGGTCTGAAGGTTCCGAGGAGACTACTCGTGCGCGGGTTCAAGCTCTTGGCGATCGTATTCTGTCTCAATATGGCGCTGAGCCTCCTGCGGCTTCAGGCCGTCGAAACTCGAGTAAGCTCCCTTTCCCGGGGTAATATGGTGTCGGCATACCTCGTAGGAACAGCTTCGGTCTCATTTTGGATACTGGTCCCCATCGCCTATCTGCTCATCCTGTCAGCCGGTTTGCTCATTGTGTCCAGGCACTACAGGAATATTTTCCTCGCTGTCTGTGCATTGTTCGTCGCGTGCGCATTGCTTTTTGAGTGGGAGGGGATTCGCAGCGGTTATCTGCAAATCCTCGGCATTGGGATGCTGGGCATCAGCGTGGGATACATCCCCATCGAGCGAATCAACGGCATTCTGAAGCGCCGGCTGGCGATTCTTTTAGCATATTCAGCCTATCTGCTCGCGATTACCTTGTGGAACGATCCCTACCCTCTGCAAATCGTGGGGGTATGCCTGAGTCTGGCCATCATCTATTGGATGGGTATGGGGGATCCCGACGGAAACATCCGCAAGGGCGTTATTCTGCTCGGGCAGTATTCGTTGTTCGCGTATATCGCTCAGATCGTGATCCTCCAAATGCTGCGGCGGGGCCTGCGTCCCCTTGGCAGCGGGATCGGCGCATCGTGCGCAGCATTCCTAGCGTGCGCCGCTTGCACGATCCTGAGTGTCGAAGTTTTGGATCGGGCGAGAATCAAGATGAGTGGAGTGAATAAGCTCTACACCGCGGTGTTTTGCTGACGGCGGCGCCGCTTAGCGAGTAGGGGCCACCCCTACGCCCCATTTCTTCGCGGCTTCGTAGGCTTTCCGCAGAACGCGGCGGTGGAGTCGTAATTAGACAGTCACGAGTCAAAGCTCAGCCCATCCTGGTTTCGACAGCGATCGCCAGAGGCGAAGTAACTGAATGACTCCCATCATCGGCGCTATCGGCGTAGCTATCGTCACCGTCGTGCTCTTTCGGTTCGACCGACCCGGCGCACGGCTTTCCAAAGCGCTATGGGTACCGTTTGCGTGGCTATTGATTGCCAGTTCCCGGCCCATCAGTGCCTGGATCTACCTCGGCGTGGCGGGAAATACCACCAATGAGTACATTGATGGGAGCCCTCTCGATCGCAACATCTTGACGTTCCTGCTCATTTTGGGTCTGTTGGCGCTGGCGACCAGGAGCCGGCAGGTTCCCGGCATTATCGCTGCGAACCCGGTGATTATCCTGTTTTTCCTTTACTGCCTAATCAGCTTACTGTGGGCCGACTATCCCTTTGTGGCGTTCAAGCGATGGATCCGGGGGGTGGGCGATGTTGTGATGGTCCTGGTAATTATCACCGAACCCCATTGGCAGGCCGCGCTCAAGTGGATCTTCTCGCGAATTGCCTATCTCCTCATTCCGTTGTCGATTGTGTTCATCCGGTTCTACCCTTCGCTCGGACGATTCTATTCCAAAGGGGGGACCCCGGAATGGACGGGCGTCTGCACCGACAAGAACGCCCTGGGTATGATCTGCATGCTCTATGGAGTCACGCTCTTGTGGCGTGGGATGGCCGTGTACCGGAATCGCGGCGACAGAAATCGCACCCGCAACCTTGCCGCCATGGGCGCCGCATTCGTGATGATTCTGTATTTGCTGCACGCCGCGGATTCCAAGACGGCAGACGCGGGCTTTGCGATGGCAGGTCTGCTCATCGTCGTGACGTCGCTCGGCCCAAAGTACCGAAGGCCCGCTTTCCTGACTTTGATG
This sequence comes from Terriglobia bacterium, assembly GCA_052139985.1. Lineage (GTDB taxonomy): Bacteria > Acidobacteriota > Terriglobia > UBA7540 > UBA7540 > Bog-366. The sequence goes on along the minus strand of JBKQVI010000141.1, from coordinate 24,149 downwards.
GTGGCCGGAATGGTGGGCGTCTCTTTTTGCGTCCTCTTTCTCGGTATCGGCTCCAGCGCGCTGACTGCCATGGGAAGAAATGCGACCCTGACGGGCCGGACGGAAGTTTGGCAAACCGTGCTACCTTACGCGAAGAATCCGTGGATCGGCGCCGGCTACGAGAATTTCTGGATCGGGCAGCGGCTTCAGCTCTTCAATCGCATTCTCGGGGGACTGAACCAAGCCCACAACGGCTATATCGAAATCTACCTGAACATAGGCTGGGTTGGCTTGACCCTGCTCGCCTTTATTATCCTCGCGGGGTACCGAAACATCATGCAGGCGTTTCGGACCGACCCGGAGACGAGCCGGTTGAAATTGGCATTCTTCTTCATTGCCCTGATCTATAACTTCACCGAAGCGACCTTCAAGATGATGTCGCCGGTTTGGATCCTCTTCCTGTGGGCGGTGATGGCGGTTCCCCAAGCGCGATCGGCGGTGGAACAGCCCCAAGATTCCGATTCGGAGTTCGAAAGCGCGGAACTGGTGCCGGTGGGCGCGCTTGACGAAACGTCAAGCGTGTCGGACTGGACGTAAGGGTGTTGACGAAGCGACATGTTATTTAATTCCATCGAATTCGCGATCTTCTTTCCGGTTGTGGTAGCCCTCTACTTCCTCTCGCCACAACGCTGGAGAGTGCTCCTGCTTCTGGTGGCCAGTTGCATTTTCTACATGGCCTTCATACCCGTATACATCCTGATCCTGCTGGTCACGATTCTAATCGACTACTTTGCAGGCATGTATATCGAGCAGGGGGAGGGCCGGAGGAAAACCGCGCTGCTGTGGTTGAGCATCGTATCGACCTGCACCGTACTCTTCGTGTTCAAGTACTTCAACTTTTTCACCGGCAGCTTCGTAGGTGCGGTGGGGCTGTTTGGGTGGCATTTGCCTCACGTCGTCTATAAGATCATCTTACCGATCGGGCTCTCCTTTCACACCTTCCAAAGTCTGAGCTATGTGGTGGAGGTGTACCGGGGAAAACAGAAAGCGGAGAAGAACTTTATCGTTTACGCCACCTACGTCATGTTCTTTCCGCAACTGGTGGCGGGTCCGATCGAGCGCCCACAAAACCTCTTGCATCAATTTTGGGAACACCACGTCTTCGATTACGCCAACGTCACCAGCGGCCTGAAGCGAATGGCGTGGGGATTCTTCAAGAAGCTGGTGGTGGCCGACCGGCTGGCCCTCTATGTAAACGACGTATACGGGGCGCCGCGGCATTTTAATGGCCTGCAACTGACACTCGCGACGTTTTTCTTCGCCTACCAGATCTACTGCGACTTCTCCGGCTATTCCGACATCGCCATTGGCGCGGCACAGGTGTTGGGATTCAAACTGATGGAGAACTTCCGGACGCCCTACTATGCCTTGTCGGTGGGGGAATTCTGGCACCGCTGGCATATCTCGCTTTCGACGTGGTTCAAGGATTATCTCTACATCCCCATGGGCGGCAGCCGAGTGAATGCCAGGCGGCACATCTTCAATTTGCTGGTCACTTTCGGAGTCAGCGGCCTGTGGCACGGCGCGAATTGGACCTACGTATGGTGGGGACTTTTGAACGGCTTGTATCTGGTTATCGGGTGGCTCACGAAAGACTGGCGGGATCGCGTGTTTAGCGCCCTGGGTCTGGGGCGGGACACGACAGTCCGAAAAGCGATCATGCTGCTGAGCACTTTCTTGTTGACGTGCCTGGCGTGGATCGTTTTTCGCGCGCACAACATGGGAGACGCGGTATATGTCATGACGCATCTTGCGCGCGGCTGGGATTTTGGGCAAATCAAAACCGTACAGTTCATGTTGCGGCAACTGCCGGTTGCGGTGCTGGCCATTCTCGCGCTCGAAATCGGCCAACTGCTGGGGCAGGGTAAGCTCACGGTTCCGTCCATGTTAGGCAGGATGCCACTGCCGGCACGGTGGGCGGTATACGCCGCCTTCATCATGCTGGTTATTATGTTTGGCGTTTACCAGAAGATGCAGTTTATCTACTTCCAATTCTAGAGGTCTTTGCGAATGCAATACGAGGGGAGTTCGATCGATCGTTCGCTGAGGCGGATCTCAAGTACGGTGATGGAGCCGGCGCGCACACCGCTCGAGGAAAGATTGGGAGAGGTGAGTACCGCCGTTCAAAACGAGGAGGTGGTGCGGGGCAGCTTGGCCGCGGTCACACGCATAGCCTGTTTTTTCGGCATGATTGCTGCGCTCACGTTTGGCTTGAACGCCATGATCACCTATGGCCTTCGGCACATGACGACGGGTGAATGGGGCGTCTCGAACCGGATGATGCAAGGGAAGGTCAACGCACAGGTCGTTATAACCGGTTCATCTCGAGCCCTGTCCCATTATGACCCCCGCATCATTCAAGCTACCACCGGTCGTACCGCGTTCAACTTGGGCCGAAACGGCTCCCAGACTGACATGCAGGTTGCCGTTTTCCGAGCGTATCTTGAGCACAACCGGAAGCCGGAAGTGGTACTACACAATCTTGATAGCTTCTCGTTTGAAGCCACTCGCCAAGTTTACAACCCAGGTCAGTATGTGCCCTATCTTTACGACGAGGAGCTGTATAAGCCCCTGCTTCAATTCGACCGGAACGTCTGGCGAAGCCGCTATTTGCCACTTTACGGGTACGTCGTTGACGACATGAGTTTCTCCTGGATCCTGGGTTTGGCAGAACTCGTGGGTTGGTCGCCGCGCGAAGACTTCTTCCTGGGTTTCAATCCCCGGTCCAAGCCATGGACGGACGAATTCCAACGTTTCAAGGACGGGAACCCTGACGGCGTGCGTTGGCCCATCGATCTGGAAGGTAGGCAGTGCATGGTAGACTTGGCCCGTCTGTGCAGGCAGAGCGGAATTCAGTTGATACTTGTGTACTCTCCGGAATATATCGAGATGCAGAAGCTCACCAAGAATCGCGCGGAGGTTTTCGGGGACTTTCATGATTTGGCGGCTCGCTATCATTTCCCGCTCTGGGATTACAGCGACTGGAAGTATGCGGGAGACACGCAGTACTTCCAGAATTCGCAGCATTTGAACGCCAAGGGCGCGGAGCTCTTTTCCGAGGATGTGGCGAACCGTCTGAACGGGTATCTCGCGGCCCAATCGGCGCCACCTGCCAGCCTGCAGGCTTCGAGATGAGCTGCCCGTTCGGCGATGACGCCGGTAACCAGGAACACAACGATCGAGGACCAGTACTTAGGTACCATTACTTCTATGTCAAGACCATGCTCTACTTCTATGCTAAGATCACCCTTTGCTATTGGACGTCAAAAAGTCTATAATTCCCGTGTTCTGGGATTCGACGCCGATAGTGATAGCGGTGGGTCAGGAAGCCGCGGACTGGACTGCGCCGACTAGCCCTCCGGTAAGCACTCTTAATCTTATATTTATGGTGGGTTGAACCATGATAATTCGACGAATAGCCTGTCTTGCTGGACTTATACTGATGTGGATACTGGGGTCGGTTCCCGCGCGAGCGCAATGCACGGGAAGTGGTACCACGTGGTCGTGCCCTGCTGGGTCCACGAGCGCGCAAGTACAGTCGGCCATCAACAGTGCGGGTAACGGGGCGGTCATTACTCTTGCCGCGGGGTCCTACACACTCTCGACATGGGTGCAATTCTCGAATTCCGCTGGCGCGACCCTGATCTGCGCGAGTGTGGGAGCCTGCACGATCAACTACACCACCAATCAGGTCTTTGGTGGTATCTCATTTGGTGGCATCAACACTAATTTCTACCGCATCTCCGGTTTTGTCTTCGATGCGGGAGGTTCGGGCGCTGGCACGGGAGCCATTTGGTTTGACAACGCCAGCGGCACGTCGCCCGTGGTTATGTCGGGACCATCGGGATTAGGTGGCATCCGCATTGACCATAATACGTTCCAAGATATGAGTAGCGCAGCCGTGGCTATTTTCTTCGGGCACAATAACCCGAGTGGGGCGACAGTGCCGATTGGTAACTATTATGGTGTTATCGATCACAACACCTTCACCAATTCCATCGCCATGATTCCGCTTCAGTATTTAGGCTATCCAAATCCTTCACCGCCCGCCAATCAACTGGGCACCGTCAATAATTTGTTCTTCGAGAACAACACCATAAACTTTGCTTCCATGCCCAATGAGTCCAGCGCGGCATGCACGGACGGCTGGGGTGGGGGAGCGTATGTTGTACGATACAACACCAGCAGCGATTGCGTTTGGGCAGCGCATGGAGCAACACACGGGGGAGGTATGGCGAATTATGAGTTTTACAACAATACAGTTGTTCTGGACACCAACGCTACGGGGCTGAGTCCCATCGACTGCTACCGTTGTTTCCACCTTCAAGGTTCGGGAACGGCTATGGCCTTCAACAACACCTTTACCGCACCGGGTGGGAAAAACACCGAAGTCATTTCGGTGGCCGATTATCGGGCCTACTCCACCGGCCCATCGATCGACGCAGGTCTTGTGACCTGTGATGGCACCGTGAGTGGGTATTCCTACGATGACATTACTTTCTCCGACGGCAACACGTCGGGGGGGTACGGCTATCCCTGCTGGCACCAGCCGGGGCGCGACTTCTATGGCAATTATGCCCCGATGTACGCGTGGAACAACTATTGGTCGGACACAGGGGCTGAGATCGGAATCGTGGTGCCCGACTTTGGCGGGACTCCCCCGCCAAGCTGTACGACAGGAAGCGCGGGAAACTGTGATTTCTTGTCGTATCAAATGGTGTCGAACCGCGAGTGGTTCAACGCGGTTTCGGCGTCGGCTCAAACCTCTACCATTTCGCCCTTCAACGGCACTACCGGCATGGGCTTTGGACCCGTGGCGAACCGGTCGACGACTTGTACGACTTCGACCCAGAGTGGTGCTGGAGTGGGATATTTTGCCACTGACGTAGGGGCACAGGGGACGCTTTATACGTGCTCCGCGACCAATGTCTGGACGGTTTATTATGTGCCTTACACCTATCCCCACCCTTTGACAACAGGGGGGACAATATCCCTCAAAGCCGTCGCTCATTGATTTCGGATGGGCTGAGGTACCAGCCTGCGATGAGTGTCATCGGTTGACTTAGTGTTGACTTGCCTTTCGGTCGGCGCCCACTCTTCGGCGTTCTCTCCTTAGAGTGAGTTCCGATAAATATCTCTTTTAGCTAGTTTGACTTGGATCCGTTGACAGTCCTGGGCCGAGCGGTCGCACAAGATGGCGTCTTGAAGGCGTGCTGCGATAGCCGACAAATCGGACTTAGCTAAGAAGGATATCGCTCGATATTGTCCAGGGGATTTGCAAAGTGTCCGCAACTGGAAGAGTCTGGTAGTAATCTGCATTTCAAGACAGGTCATTAGGGCAACAAAGACATCTAGATAATGAAACCTCAAACTGCGACGAAGTTCGCATTGAAGCGGATACTGAGTCTTGTGCCGACACCGAATTGGACCGCCCGTTACCCAGATTTGACTCGCTTGGAGAAAACCAAAGTCAGCGTCTTATGTCGAACCCTACTTAAGGATACGGGCTGCATGGTCTTTGGCGGGCCTTTCTCCACGATGAAACTCGCTGAGAGCCTCGACCTAGCTTGGGATCCCAAGATGATTGTCGGGTCTTACGAAGAGGAGGTGCACGACGTAATCAACGACGTCATATGCATGGCTCCGGCTCATATAATTGACATAGGTGCGGCCTTCGGCTATTACGCGGTAGGATTCGCGTTGAAGATCGCCAACACCAAGGTTACCGCGTTCGAAGCGGTCGAGGATCCCCACTGGCGACAGCTTGGTGATCTGGCAAGGATAAATGGCGTCAGCAGTAAAATCGTCCAGCGCGGCTTCTGCACCGCCAAGGAACTCGCAAAGTCATGCACCCCAAGATCGTTCATACTCTGCGACTGCGAAGGCGGGGAAGTTGATATTCTTGACCCCCTTGAAATTCCGGAGCTCAGATCTTGCAAGGTACTCGTGGAACTTCACGAATTCAATGTTGCCAATATCGTCCCCACGCTCGTGAGTCGATTTCGAGGCTCACATCAGATCAGGATTATCGAGGAGGCCGCTCGAGATCCGTCTCGTTATCGTATACTGAAGAAGCTGCCACCAAGCTGGCAGTCAGTAGCTATACAAGAGACTAAGTGGGTGCCGGGCCCGTCGTCGCGAACTATTACTTGGCTCCGATTCATGCTTCTTGATCCTAAAAATTGAATCAAAGATCGCTTTTTTTCGGGGGATACGCGGCTGCTTCGAGGCTAGGTATTAAACATAGGATCCTTCTGCAGCAATCCTGCGCCTGCGGATCGGCGCCAGTGAGATCCGCCTCGCTCCTTCCTACCCAAAATAACTGACATCCTCCGGGGCTCGAGGCGAAAGGCGATTTCCGGATAGCTGGCGGCGAGGGATTCTCTGATGACGTGGCCCTCTTGGATGTAGACCGGCGTATCGATCTTGCGGCGGTAAGGGGGTGTTTCTGGACGCAGGCGGACTAAATTCAAGGATCGGAAAGGAAAGGGAATTAATGGCCCGGACGCTCAAAAGCAGGCTGCGGGATTTGACTCCCCAGTTCCTTGACGGACTGTGGACTCGACTGGAGTCTTCGCCGCTCGGAGAGCGCTTGCTACGCGGCACCTTCTGGTCGCTGCTGGGAACGTTCGCTGCCCGCGCCTTGGGTTTAGCTGCGGCCATTCTAGCGGCGCGAATCCTTGGCAAGGCGGTGTACGGCGAACTGGGCATTATCCAAAGCACGGTGGGAATGCTCGGAACATTCGCGGGGTTCGGGATGGGGACCACGGCAACGAAATACGTCGCCGAACTGCGCGTTAATGACCCCATGAAGGCGGGAAGAATCATTGCCATGTCGAGTGTCGTCTCGTGGGGCGTCAGCTTGGCGTTATTGGTTATATTGTATGTCGTAGCTCCGTGGTTGTGCTTGCACACGCTCGCAGCCCCGCAGTTGACAGGGTACGTCCGGGTCAGCGGCCTGTTGCTTGTCGTGAGTGGAGTCAATGGCGCCCAGTTGGGCGTCTTGTCAGGCTTTGAGGCATTCAAGAGCATTGCCCGTGTCAGCTCGCTTACGGGACTCCTTAACTTCCCCTTGATCGTCGGTGGCGCGTTTTTTTTCGGGCTTGCCGGCGTCATTTGGGGGATGGCCGTCGCGCAAGCGATGGGGTGCTTCCTGAATATGCGCGCGTTGCGCCGCGAGGCGAATCGTTGTGGCATTCCGATCTCTTTCTCTTCCTGTATGAGCGAAATCCCCGTGGTGTGGCGATTCTCCGCCCCTGCCGTGCTCGGCTCAGCCATGATTAGCTTGGTCAATTGGATTGCCGCAACTATGCTCGTGCGCAGGCCAAGCGGCTACAGTGAAATGGGAGCGTTCAACGCTGCCAACCAGTGGTTCAACGCCTTAATGTGGCTACCTTACATCGTGAGTGGCGTTACTCTGCCGGTGCTTTCCGAGCGCCTTGGGGCCGGTGACAAGGCAAATACGGTCAAACTCCTGAAGATGACGTTTACAACCAACGCGGTGTTCGTTCTTCCTGTAATGGCAATGGGCTGCCTCCTCAGCCGTTACATCATGATGAGCTATGGCAAGGGCTTCTCAAGCGCGTGGCCCACCCTAATCGTTGTCCTGATCACGGCGGCCATGCTCAGCCTTGAACTCATCGTCGGTGAACTCATTGCCGCGGCCGGCCACATGTGGTTGGGTCTATTCTCAAATATCGGATGGGGGATCATCTTCTTGGGTTCGGCCTCGTTTCTGTTGAAATGGGGATCCCTGGGCTTGGCATCTTCTCGACTGCTCGCATACACTGCGCACACAATATTCATGGGTGCTTATCTGGCCGTCTTTATTCTTGCAAGCAGGAAGAATACAAGTGTGGCCGATCCGGCTGATGTCCCCGCTCTCACGCGTGCTTCCGAAGATTGATCTTTACAGAGGCGGGCAACGTAGCGGCGATCCCCACCCTTAGTTCTATCAGCCAACTTCAAATGGACTCTCGCATTCCAAAGCGCATCATCCAAACGGGAAAGCATGTTGAGCAGCCCTTGCACACCCGGGCGATGGTGATGAACATCAAGCTACTAAACCCGGATTATGAATATCTGTTTTTTGACAATGAGCGGGTGAAAAGGTTTGTCCAGCAAGAGTTTCCGCAATACCGGGAGGTCTTCGATTCTTTTCCCCATCCCATCCAGCGATACGATTTCTTCCGGTATCTGGCAGTTTATCACTACGGTGGATTCTATTTTGACCTTGACGTCATGCTGGCTTCCGGCCTATCGCATTTGCTAGAGACTGGCTGCGTGTTTCCATTTGAAGGGCTCACGTTCAGCCATTTTCTGCGTGCCCGTTACGATATGGATTGGGAGATCGGGAACTTCGCCTTTGGGGCCGCAGCGGGCCACCCGTTTCTCAAGGCAGTAATCGAAAACTGTGTGAGAGCCCGGAAGGAGCCAAGCTGGGTCAAACCCATGATGCGGGGGATGCCGGCTCTGTCCGTGGCGGAATTCTGGGTTTTGAACACTACGGGTCCCGGACTGATTTCCCGAACTCTCGCTGAGAACCCGGATTTGGCCGAAACGGTTACAATACTCTTCCCCGACGATGTGTGTGACGTTCGCAACTGGAACCGCTTCGGCGATTTGGGCGTTCATTTCATGGAAGGTTCCTGGCGGGAGAGAATGAGCCACGTGCGCAGGCGGCTGGCGCAACGCTGGGAGAACTGGAAGTTACAAGGGCTCCTGAAGGAGAGCCGCAGACGCGGAAAGACAAGGCAGAATGGCCGTAAGGCCGGTTCCGCGGCAGCGGGGCGGCAAAGTGCCGGAAGAGAAGTTCAGGTACCACTGGTATCGATTTTGATTCCCGCCTTCAATGCCCAGAGCTGGATTGCCGATACGCTTGGCTCGGCGCTGGCACAAACGTGGCCACGAAAAGAAATCATCGTCGTTGATGATGGCTCCACCGATCAAACGGTGGCGGTGGCGCGGAAGTTTGAATCCGCGGGCGTGCGGGTTCTCGCGGAGAAGAATGCGGGCGCTGCCGCCGCTAGAAACAAGGCGCTTTCGATGAGCCGGGGAGATTACATCCAGTGGTTGGACGCCGACGATCTGTTGGCTCCCGACAAGATTGCTAGACAGATGGAAACACTCGGCCACAACGTAAGCAAACGGACGCTTCTTTCTTCGGCTTGGGGAAAGTTTATCTACCGGTACTACCGGGCGGAGTTCGTTCCAACCCGGCTCTGGTGCGACCTGTCTCCGCTGGAATGGCTATTGCGCAAGATGGGAGACAACGTTTACATGCAGACCGCTTCCTGGCTCGTGAGCCGGGAGTTGAGCGAGGCTGCCGGTCCCTGGGACACCCGGCTGTTGGGCGACGACGACGGCGAGTATTTTTGTCGCGTGCTGTTGGCCAGCGATGGCGTCCGATTCGTCCCGGAAGCGAAACTCTACTACCGTGGGCCAGGGGTAGCGTTCCGCAGCCTGAGCTATATCGGGCAATCGGATCGAAAAGTCGAGGCCCACTGGCTCTCGATGCGGTTGCATATTAATTATCTGCGTTCATTGGAGGACAGCGAAAGGGTTCGAGAAGCTTGTCTCGCCTACCTGCGAACTTCGATGATCCATTTCTACCCTGAAAGAATGGAGATTGTGAGGCAGGCGGAAGAGATTGCCCGGGAACTGGGAGGACAGCTTGGAGCTCCGCGTTTGTCCTGGAAGTATCATTGGATCCAGGTATTGTTTGGTTGGCGTGTGGCTAAGACTAGTCGCCAACTGCTTCTCAAATGCCGGTGGACGGGGGAAAAGGTCCGCGACTATACAGCTTTAAATATTGGAAGACAGGTAAATATAACCAAAATGGGTACTTCTAGGTTAGTCACAAGAGCTAAGAGCCACTACCAACGGACTGTATCGCACTACTCTTGCCAGCGGCCATTTGCGATGAAGACTCGTATCCCGATTATTTCCTTCACTTTTGACGATTTCCCGCGTTCGGCCTTGCACGCCGGTGGCACTATCCTGACGCGATTTGGAGCTCGTGGAACCTATTACACCGCTCTCGGCCTTATGGGAAAACAAAGTGACACGGGAACCATGTTTCTGGCGGAGGACCTGACGGCCCTAGTGGAGCAAGGACACGAGTTGGGATGCCACACCTACAGGCACTGCCATGCCTGGGATACGGAACCGCGTGCGTTCGAGGATGCCGTTGTTAAAAATCGGCAAATGCTGACGGAAATTATTCCCGGGGCTTCTTTCAAGACGCATTCTTACCCGATCAGCGTCCCGCGGCCAGAAACCAAGGGGAGGGTATCCAAGCACTTCGCCTGTTGCCGGGGCGGAGGGCAGACTTTCAATGTCGGAAGGTCCGACCTCAATTGCCTTTCTGCTTACTTCCTAGAGCAAACCCGAGATGATCCCGGGGCAATAAAGCACCTCATTGATGAAGCCTCAGAGGCTGGCGGATGGCTGATTTTTGTGACTCACGATGTGTGTAACGACCCTACGCGTTGGGGGTGTACCCCGGATTTTTTTGAAGATATTGTGAAATACTCCGTCAATTCCGGAGCGCGGATCTTGCCGGTTTATCAAGCTTACGAGTTCCTTAGGGCCGGATCTTTACCGTAACGACAATTCCTGGACCCTGCCGAGGGAAGGCCGCCCAATTGACGCTTACTATTCCGCAACGCCGCAAGTGCACTCCCGAAATCTAATGGCCCTCATTATTCGAATTGACGTTGACCGGCCATACGGCAGACGTCCGCTGGCGCGCCATTTGCTCAGCAGGTTGAGCTCGGACCTCTATTTCCCGAGGGTCGCCGCTTTGGGATTCCTTGCAGAGTTGCGGACTTTGCTCGCCTGGCTGAATGCGGAAAACGCCGGCGCGTATGTTTTTTTTCGTCGCTGTACCCTGCCCACTAAGCCAATCCTGGAATTGCTCGATGCCGGTCACCACGAAATTGGGTTGCACTTGGAGAATTCCCGCTCGTTCGAGACTTTTCGGGAGGAGACGCAGATCGTCGAGCGTCACGTCGGAAGAAAGGTGCTTGCCATGTCCAAGCACGGCTCGGGGGGAGCGCGCTTTGGGTTTCATCATTATGCACCCTACGAACCGGAACGGTATGTCGAGTGGGCGCGGAAGGCTTCGATGCGGTTATTCCTGGGCAATCTGGAGGACCCGTCTCTTGCGCCCACAAAAGCCGGGAACGAGCTTATGATCTTTCCTTCGGCGTTTTGGCTCGAACCGCCGTGGCGAGACACCAAGAAGTTCACGGTAGAGTGGCTCATCGATCGCGCCAGCCGCCAGGATATCGTCTTGTTGATACACCCGGAGAATATCCTCGCCCAGCCGGAGTTGATCGCTGACTTCAAGAAGCTCATTAGCACGCTAGAATCGAGAATCTTCTAATGACCCCAGTTCCTCATCAGCGGGAAACCATCCTCATGATGGCCTATAGCAATTATGAGGTCGACCCGCGAGTTATTCGGGAGGCCGAAGCGGCAGTTGACGCAGGATTTGATGTTGACTTTCTGGCGTTGCGAAAACCTGGTTCTCCTCACACTGAAGTGATTCGTGGTGTGCACGTGATCCGGCTTAATCAGGCCAAGTACCGCGGTGGCGGGCACTTCCGGTACCTCACGGAGTATGTGAAGTTCTTTCTCAGGTGCTTCGTGAATGCCACCGCTCTCTTTTTTAAGCGGCGATACAGAGTAATCCATGTCAATAATATGCCGGATTTTTTGGTTTTCAGTACCGTCATCCCCCGGCTGTTCGGAGCAAAAGTTATCCTCGATATTCATGACCCAATGCCCAATACGTTTGTGTCGAAATTCAAGGGCGGTGACAACGGATTCTTTTTTCGATTACTTCTGTGGCAGGAACGGCTGAGCGCGGCGTATAGCAACCGGGTGATCACCGTACAACAGCCGGTGAAAGACGGCATTTTGGTCAAGCATGGTCTCGCTCCCGATTCCATCGACGTTATCGCCAACTTTGCCGACGACAAGCTCTTTCCCCTGCGAAAGGGATTCAACATCGACGGGAAAATTCGGTTTGTGTTTCATGGAACCATCCACGAGCGTTCGGGCCTTCGGACGCTCATGACTGCCTTGGCGCAGGTTCGTCACAAAGACCGGATTTCCGTGAGAATTATTGGGGAGGGCGACTTCAGCCCGGCACTAAGAGAACTGATTCAAACCTTGAAACTCGAGCAGCTCGTTGATTTCGACAACCACAGCTACCCTGTGAGTTCGATCCCCGCCCAGATCGAGGACTGTCATGTCGGGCTTGTGCCTCTGGTCATTTCTTCCGTCACCGACTATGCTTTGCCCTTGAAGTTGCTCGAATACATCTCCCTGGGGCTTCCGGTAGTGTGCGTTCGTAACAAGGCTATTTCGTACTATTTCAAGGAGGAAGATTGTATCTTCTTTGAGTGGAACGATCCCCAATCGTTGACTGCTGCCTTGGATCGCATCGCCGAGAACCCAGCGGTTCTTAAAGGCTACCGGGACCGATGTGTGTCCCTTCGCAAGCAGTTCTCTTGGACCGGCGAGAAAAAGAAATATGCGGCATTGCTGCGCCAACTTGCAGGTAACGGACGAAGCCTCGAAACTTCGCCACGATAGCCCCCCACGCCATCATTTGAGGCCCTATGTCCAGTAATTCCGAGGATGTAAGAAAGACGCTGCAAAGGAGTATCCGGGCAGTATCGCGCTGGGTAGAGGAGCACCATTATCGCGCCTACGATCCTGGCGACGGCGACATGTCCTTTCTTCGCTACTGCACTTTTAACACCCATCTTCTGCGCCGGCTCCTGACGGCGGCGGTGCTTCGGACTCCCTTTCACATCAGGCCTTTGATCGGTATCAGGCCGCATACTTCCACCAAGGGAATGGGGTACATGGGGTGGGGTTACGTGAAAATGTACGCGCTGACTGGCGCAGCAGACCAGCGCCGCCACGCCGAGTCGTGCTTCGATTGGCTGATCGCGAATCGAGCCCCTGGATACGAGCACTACGGTTGGGGCAACCACTTTGCATTTTCAACGCGGGCTGGAACCATGCCCAAGAATACCCCCACGATCGTTTGGAGCAGCCTGATTGGCCTGGCCTTTTTGGAAGCCTACGAAGCACTGGGCGATCGCAAGTATTTGGATGTGGCCGCGAGTACGGTGGAATTTGTGAAGACTCTGCCACGGGAGCAGACAGCCGAAGGGACTTGCATCAGTTACGTCCCCTACCGCCAGAGTTCAATTCACAACTCCAACATGTTGGGCGCCGCGCTGCTGGCGCGCGTTGGCGTCCACACTCATGACAAAAAGGCTCTCGAATTGGCCAGAGACGCGATGGTCTATAGCTGTACGCGCCAAAACGTCGATGGGGCGTGGTTTTACGGGGACGAGTCAAAATTCCACTGGATCGACAATTTTCACACCGGCTACAATCTGGATTGCCTGAAGCGCTACATCGACTCTACCGGTGATCGGGAGTTTGAACCAAACCTTAAGCGCGGTTTTCAGTACTTCAAACATCATTTCTTTGAAGCGGATGGACGACCGAAGTATTTCCATGACAAAACCTACCCCATCGATATCCAGTGTGCGGCGCAGGCGATAGACACATTGGCGTTTTTTTCGGATGCCGACGCCGAGTCTCTGGAACTGTCGTCCCGAGTTGCCGAGTGGACGATCAACAACATGCAGGCCCCGGACGGTCACTTTTACTACCGCGATTTGGGATGGAAGAAAGTGAAAACACCGATGTTCCACTGGGGGCAGGGCACGATGTTCAAGGCGTTGGCCCACCTCCTGACCAAACTAAGCGATGGCGCAAAGGCCCTGGCCGGACGTGGGGCGGATTCGCCCGGCAGTTCGGTATCGGCACACTTGACGTAGAGGGGGTTTCACGCCGCCACGTGGCGAGGTCGGTTCGCCGCCACACCAAGCTTTACCAAACATGAGTCAACTTATCATCGAAGCCGGCCGCACCGAGCGGGAGTATTGGCGGGATCTTTGGCGCTACCGCGAATTGTTTTATTTCCTGGCGTGGCGCGATCTACTGGTGCGGTACAAACAAACCTACGCGGGAGTGGCTTGGTCGCTCATCCGGCCGCTCCTGACCATGGTTGTGCTTACCGTGGTTTTTGGGAAGTTGGGCAAAATGCCCTCGGGAGGAGTGCCGTATCCGCTCCTGGTCATTTGTGGCACGCTGCCCTGGCAGTTTTTTTCCACCGCCATGTCCGAAAGTGGGAACAGCCTGGTAGGGAACTCCAACCTGATTTCCAAAGTGTACTTCCCGCGGTTGGTCATCATCGTCAGCAGCGTCATCACCAGTTTTGTAGATTTCCTGATCTCCGCCGTCTTCGTCGTTCTCCTGATGATCTGGTACCGGTTTCCGCCTCCTGCGGCCTTGTTGTTTCTGCCGTTTTTTGTGCTGCTGGCGTTCGGCGCTTCGCTGGGCGTGGGTTTGTGGATTTCCGCGCTCATGGTCGAATATCGCGATTTCCGTTTCATTGTCCCGTTCATGGTGCAGTTCGGCCTTTATATCTCGCCCGTCGGTTTCCAGAGCAGCATCGTTCCGGCTAAGTTTCGCCTTCTCTATGGGCTCAATCCGATGGTGGGCGTCATCGATGGTTTCCGCTGGTGCTTGTTGGGTGCAAAAAGTGGCGTTTACTGGCTGGGGTTGGGCATCGCGGTGATTGATGTGATCGTCCTCATGGCGTCGGGCATCTGGTATTTCCGCAAGACCGAGCAGACCTTCGCCGATGTGATCTGAGCGGTGCGGGAGGCGCCTTCCACGACTTCTGATATGCGCGATGCTGCCATTACCATCGAGAATCTCGGCAAACGGTATATTATCGACCATCAACGGGGCAAAGGTGACGGTATGCGCCATGCCATTGATAACGTGCTGCGCGCGCCGCTGGCCTGGTTTCGGTCACACCGCCCCAAAAAGATGCAGCAGGTGGATTTCTGGGCTCTAAAGGATGTTTCCTTCGGAATCGAGCAGGGTGAAGTGGTCGGCATCATCGGCCGCAACGGCGCCGGCAAGAGCACACTGTTGAAGATCCTGAGCCGGATCACCGTTCCCACCGAGGGACGAATCTGCATTGATGGCCGGGTCGCCAGCCTCCTCGAGGTTGGCACCGGATTTCATCAGGAACTCACCGGGCGGGAGAACATATTCCTTAACGGCGCGATTCTGGGCATGACCCGCGCGGAGATTATTCGCAAATTCGACGAGATCGTGGACTTCTCAGAGATCGAAGAGTTCCTTGACGTGCCCGTCAAGCGCTACTCGTCCGGCATGTATGTCCGTCTGGCTTTTGCGGTGGCCGCCCACCTTGAACCCGAAATCCTGATCGTCGACGAGGTGCTGGCCGTCGGCGACGGCGCGTTCCAAAAGAAATGCCTCGGAAAGATGGGGAGCTTTGCCCAGAGCGGAAGAACGGTTCTGTTTGTCAGCCACAACATGGAAGCCGTGCGGACTTTATGCCAGCGGGGCATCTGGATGAAGAATGGTCGGCTGCATCAAGATGGAAAGGCCGAGGAAATCATCGAGGCCTATTTCAACAGCATCTCCAATGAACATGCTTTTTCCTGCACCAATCCGGAATATGGACTGGCCATTCATAAGGTCGCGTTAAGAAACTGCCAGGGGGAGGAAAGCAGCCAGTTTCGCCCGGGTGAAGACTTGGTGGTGGAAATATCGTACGACGCGCAAAAGCGCATCGAGAAGCCCATCATTGCGCTGGGCGTCCTGGGAATTAACGGATCTTGCTTCACTTCCAATATGCTGCTGGATGGGCACCGGCCGGATGCCCTGGAAGGCGTCGGGAAAATAACCTGTACCTTTCGATCCATTCCTTTGCTGCCGCAAAACTACACCGTTAAAATGATCGTCCGCGCCGCCAACGTAAAAGATCAGATCATTAGCTATCAGGAGGTCGCGTTTTTCAGCGTGGTCGGCGACCTTGCGGAGTATGGTTATAAGGGGGAATTTCTGACGTGGGCGCTCCGCTCGACACCCGTGGTTGTGCCCTATGAATGGGGGTTGCCGGACGGCACCACCGCGGCGGTGGCCCTAAATCGGCCGGCCTCTTAAAGGCCCCGGAAAGATGCGAATGCTGCGGGTGAAGCCCGCGATGATGAAAGGTATCCCGCCGGCAGCCGGCACACTAGGTGAGCAGCCAGCCTCACGAGCCAAACCCGCGCGCATGAAGGCGCTTTTCGTCGGTGACAACCGAACCACCGTAAACTGGGGCCGCGGCGCCAGCATCGCGCTGGGTCAATTATTATCCAACGAACTCGAAATCATCGGCCGAGTCACGGGCGACTTCTTCGTCTTGGCAACGGCCGAGGCTGGCGTCGTGGGGACCTTGATGCCGCCCAAATACTACCAGATGTTTCGGCGCCTGTGGCTCAAGCACAACCGGCGGCCGTTTGCCTGGTACATCAAACTGGAACGGCTCTTCGGCGCCAAGGATTTCATTGCGGAGGATCCCGCGGTTAGCATCGACAACTTGCTGGAGCACAAGAACCGGCATCCGGCGCTGGCGCGGATCTACGATCAAGCCGTAGAAGCGGACTTGCTCGTGCTTGACGGAGATGGCGATATCATCTTTTCGACCCCGCCCCGCCGGGAAACTCTCTTCCTGCTGGCGATGATCGAATTGGGTACGCGCCTCAAGAAACCGGTCTTTCTCGTGAATTCGATGATTTCAGACTGTCCGACGACCGGAAGAAACAATACGACCCTCGCAGCGGCCAAGCGATTGCTTTATCAATGCCGGGCCGTGGCGTTGCGCGATCCTGAATCCCTCGAGTACGTCCAAAGGGAAATGCCGGAGACCAACTCCAGCTTTATTCCCGATTCGCTCTTTGCCTGGTTTCCACTTTACGAATGCGGCAACTCCCGTCCACCCGCGAACGGCGACTTTTTGCTGCCCCATCCTGAGAAAGATGAATACTGGGGTAAACTTGATTTCTCTCAGCCCTACATCTGCATCGGGGGAGGAGCGCTGGTGGGAAGCCAGCCCGATAAGTCCGTGCAATGCTATGCGCGGCTGGTGGATGCCATAAGGCAGTTTGGATACCGCGTTTACCTGACGGAAAACGATTCCTCGGATTCGTTTCTGCAACGCGTTGCCAGGGAAAAAGGCGTCGGCATTGTCCCCGTGGACGCACCCATCCTCTCGTGCGGGGCCGTTCTGGCCCACGCCCGGCTGTTCATCTCTGGGCGATACCACCCTTCGATTCTTGCTTCGCTGGGTGGCACTCCCTGCATTTTTCTCGGGTCTCACGCTCACAAGATGGCTAGCTTGCCGCGGGTGCTGGAATATGACGACTGCCGGCAATTCAATGCCTTTCCGGGTGACTCCGAAATTGCGGAGATTGTATCAACGGCACGGAAGTACCTTGACCATGGCGAAACTCTGCGCGCCAGCATCAGGCAAGTGGCGAAGCTTCGTTGTGATGAGGCGGCTCAGCTCCCAGCCTTCCTGAAACGGCACATGAATGGCTGACGAGTTTGGACGAATGCCGCCGTTCGGCAAACTGAGCACAGCATGGACATCATCCTTGTAGTCGGTGGCGGCGGCCACGCCAAGGTCGTCATCAGCATCCTTCGGAAGCTGAAGCACTACCGCATTCTCGGCTACACCGACGTAAAGGACAACGGGCAGGTGGCGGGCATCCCCCATCTCGGGTCCGACCGTGAGGTGGCCGCCCTGTCAGTCGGGCCGAAGAAGCTCAATGTCGTGCTCGCCGTCGGTCAGGTTGGTCTGGGGAAGTTGCGATACGAACTCTGGACCCGATTAAATTCGTCCCCCCTCTCGTTTCCCTTGATTGTCTCGCCGGAAGCAATCGTCAACGAAGGAGTATCTGGGGGCGAGGGCGCCATAGTGATGGATGGGGCGGTCGTTAACATAGGAGCGGCCATCGGCCGGGGTGCGATTGTGAACACCAACAGCACCATCGAGCATGATGTTGTACTGGCTGACTGGGTACATGTCGCGCCGGGAGCCACAATTTCCGGGGGGGCAACGGTCGGGCGGTTCTCGATGATCGGCGCCGGGGCCACGGTAATTGAGGGAATCGAAATCGCGCCCGAGTGCGTCGTTGGAGCGGGAGCGACTGTGGTCGATGATCTTACGGAGCCGGGCGTCTACGTCGGCACGCCGGCTCGCCGGATAAAATAGGGTTCTTATGCCGCACGTATTCATCATTGCCGAGGCGGGGGTCAACCACAACGGATCGCTGGATCTTGCCGTGCGTCTTGTGGACGCGGCCAAAGCTAGCGGCGCCGATGCCGTCAAGTTCCAGACCTTCCGGGCCGATTTGCTCGCCACTCGTTCCGCTCACAAGGCGCCTTATCAGGAGCGCACGACGGCAAACGAGGAATCCCAATTCGAGATGCTGCAGCGGCTGCAATTGGACGCCGCGGCCCACCGGCGCCTGATCGACCATTGCCGAGAGACCGGAATCCAGTTCCTTTCCAGTCCGTTCGACACGCAAAGCGCGGACCTGCTCGACTCGATGAACGTGCCGCTCTACAAAGTCCCTTCGGGTGAGATCACCAACCTGCCTTTCCTCGATCATCTGGCCCGCAAAGGCCGGCCGCTGATTCTATCGACCGGAATGTCGACGTTGGGTGAAGTGGAAGAGGCTGTGCACGTCCTTCAGGCTGCGGGAGCGACGAAGCTGACGCTGCTGCACTGCGTCACCGAGTATCCCGCGCCGTATGCCGACGTCAACCTCCGCGCCATGCAGACGCTCAGGCTCGCATTTGGTCTTCCCGTGGGTTACTCCGACCACACCCCGGGAATCGATATTGCCATCGCCGCAGTAGCCTTGGGCGCCGAAGTTATTGAAAAGCATTTCACGCTGGATCGCTCGCTGCCGGGCCCGGACCACCTGGCTTCTCTTGAACCTGTCGAGCTTCGGCAGATGGTGGAGGGCATCCGCCATGTTGAGGCGGCCCTCGGCACCGGCATCAAGGCTCCCGCCCCGTGTGAGCTGCCCAACATTTCGGTCGCCCGCAAGAGCGTGGTGGCGGCGCGCGCGCTACCCTCGGGACACCGGCTTGCCGACGGTGACCTAGAGATCAAGCGTCCGGGTAATGGCCTGTCCCCAAAGTTTTTGCCGACGTTGATCGGTCGCGCTCTCCGTGTCGGCGTCGCCAAAGACGAAATCATCAATTGGCATCATCTCGCGTGAACCGATTGTCGCGACAGATTTAGGTCAAGTCTCTCAGTAACGATCCCTGCGCGCTACAAGGCTATGGAATCCGTGTGCAAGGAATCAGCGTTGAAAGAACGCCCTCCCCTTGAGGCGCCTCAGCGATTTCATGAACTTGATTCTCTGCGCGGAGCCGCCGCATGCACGGTGGTTCTGTGTCATTTTTGGGCGGGTCTGGGCGCGTCCGCTTATCTCGCCATCTGGCATTCTCCGCTAAGGTTCCTCGTCGCCGGACATGACGCCGTGATTCTTTTCTTCATATTGAGTGGATTCGTTCTCGCTTTACCTTACAAGCGCGATGGGAAAGTGGCCTATGGGAAGTTTATTGTCAAGCGAATCTGCCGCATCTATCTTCCCTATCTGGGCGCATTGATGCTGGCCATTGCGCTGAATTATCGCTACCATGGCCTCATCACGAGCGATCAATGGATAAATTCAACCTGGAATCGGGAGCCCAATGCCCATGTTATTATCCAGCATATTGTTTTTATAGGCAATTATCAGTGGGCGACATTCAATACTGCCTTCTGGTCTCTGGTCTATGAGATGCGCATCTCCCTCATATTTCCATTCCTGGCGCTTGCTGTTCTGTGGATTCGGAACGAGTGGATGTTCGGGTTCGCTCTCTTTACATCGCTCCTTTCGAGTCATAACCATCGTATCTTCCTGCTCTTGCATCTGAACCAGCCGGGACCTCAAACAGCCAATACACTGCACTATCTGAGTTTCTTCATTCTCGGAGCAATCGTGGCAAAGAATCGGGAGTTCATCGGGGCGCGTTTCAGAAAATTATCGCTCCTTTTCGTTTTACTCCTCGTGGCTTTTGCCATCACGTTCTATTGTCACCCCTATGATGTTCCCGTGTTAACCGCGGCGATACTTCCTGCACCAAAGATAGTCGATTGGAGCGTAGCGTTTGGATCGCTCCTTGTCATCACGCTGGCCCTCTATTCCGGGCCTTTCAAGAACTTCCTGAATCACGGCGCCATTAACTATTTGGGGAAAATTTCCTACAGCATGTATCTCATGCATGGCGCCGTCCTATTCACTATGCTCTATATCCTCCGGGGCCGGCTTTTGCTCGCGTATCTTCCGATCTATCTGATAGCCGTCCTGGGTCTCGCAAGCATCTTCTATTATCTGGTCGAAATGCCGTCGATGGCTCTGGGGCACAAGCTGGGGAAGATGCTGCATTGACCCTTACGGGGTGATCCGAACCTGGGCGAGTTTGGGGGATTACCGGGAACTAACCAGACGGCACCACGTGCAAGAATCGAGTAGCGTGAAGCGGCGTAAAATCTGCGTGGTCACAACCAGCCGGGCCGACTTCGGTCTCCTCCGCGGACTATTAAAGGCCATTCGCGACGACTCCGCCCTCCGGTTGCAAGTGATTGCTTCCGGCACGCATCTGGAGTCGAAGTTCGGCCGGACTGGGCGCGATATTGAGGCGGAGGGCATCAAGATTGACCGGGGAATCCCCATGCGGCTAACCGGGGATTCGAGCCTGGCCAATCTAAAATCGATCGGTGTAGGCTTAAACGGCTTCGCCGACGCCTTCGCGAAGTTGAAACCTGAGATCGTGGTCCTGCTGGGAGACAGATTCGAGCTGCTCGCCCCCGCGATCTCGGCGCTGGTGCTCCGGATTCCGATCGCCCACATTCATGGGGGAGAGTTGAGCGAAGGCGCCATCGACGATTCGGTGCGTCACGCCATCACCAAGTTGGCCTCGCTGCATTTTGCCGCGGCCGAGCCCTACCGCCGGCGAATCATCCAGATGGGAGAATCGCCCGGCCGCGTGTTTAACTTTGGCGCTCCAGGACTCGACCCGCTGTATGGCTCTACGCTGCTGACCCAGCCGCAACTCGAGCGGGAGCTTGGGTTCCGCCTGCAAGAACCCGCGGCCCTTGTCACCTATCATCCCGTGACTCGAGATGCAGACAGCGCCGTGGCCCAAGTCCACTGCCTGGTGGCGGCGATAGAATCCAGCGGCCTCAACGCGGTGTTCACGATGGCGAACGCCGACGCTCAAGGCGCCCTGATCAATACTCGATTACAGGCAGTGTGTGCACAAACTCCGGAGCGCTTCAAATGGATCCCCCACTTGGGGCATCGCCGCTACCTGAGCTGCCTCGAACACTTTGCCGTCATGGTCGGGAACTCCTCCAGCGGGTTGACCGAAGCTCCTTCCTTTCGACTGCCCGTGGTGAATATTGGCGACCGGCAGCGGGGCCGCATTCGAGCGGCCAACGTGATCGACGTTCCATGCTCCCGCGATGCGATTCTTAAAGGAATCAAGCGGGCAATCTCCCCGCGCTTTCGCGCTTCGCTGCGAGGCCTGCGCAATCCGTACGACCGCTTCCACGACGGGCGCACGAGTGAACGAATCAAGGATGTGCTCAAGAAGGTAAGCCTTTCCGGCGATTTGCTGAAAAAGACCTTTCATGATTTGCCCTAGCGCCGGGCGGCAGAGCCGCATTCCAAAGCGCTTCGCGCCGGCCCAAACCACGATCCTCCGAGACTATACCCATGAATGACAGCGTGAAGCCGTTCCTCGTGCCCCAGACGAATACCATTCGGCAAGCGATGGAGCGGTTGGAAAAGACCGAGGAAAAAATTGTCTTCGTCGTCGATGCGGATTCACGGCTGATCGGGTCACTTACCGATGGGGACATCAGGCGCTGGATCTTGTCGGACGGCGACCTGAAGGCGCAGGTGCTTCACGTCTGTAATCCCAAACCGTATGTGGCGGAGGAGGGCTTTGCGACGGAGAAGGTCCGCGCAGAAATGCTGAGAGACAATCTCGGCTGCATCCCCGTGGTCAATCCGTCGCGGGAAATAGTGCAGTTGTTGTTCTGGAAGGAGCTGTTTCAAGGCGCGGTGGCCATGAAACCCAAGCGCCACCTGAGTCTTCCGGTCGTCATCATGGCTGGGGGGCAAGGGACGCGGCTCGCGCCTTTCACCAACGTTCTCCCGAAGCCCCTCATCCCCGTGGGCGATAGGACGATCATTGAAATCATCATCGATCAGTTTCTGCCTTACGGCCTGGACCGCTTCCATCTCTCGGTGAATTACAAGTCCAAGATCCTCAAATCCTTTTTTGAAGAGTTGGCCCCCAGCTACTCGGTGGCTTACTTGGAAGAGAAGGAGCCGTTGGGCACCGCCGGTTGTCTCCGGGCGCTTTATTCGCCCACGCCCGAGCACTTGATCGTTACCAATTGCGATATTGTGATCCAGGCGGACATCGCCGAGTTGGTGTCATTTCACAAGGACAAAAATTACGACCTCACCTTGGTCGCCTCCCTCAAGGACTACCACATTCCTTACGGAGTCTGCGAACTGGAAAAGGGCGGCAGCCTTGCCCGCATTAACGAAAAGCCCCAGTACAGCTTTCTCGTGAACACCGGAATGTACGTCGTCCGTCGCGACCGCCTTGACTTGATTCCTGCGCAAACACGATGCGACATGACCGATTTCATCGAGCAGATCAAGCAGGCAGGCGGGCGCGTCGGCGTTTTCCCCATCGGTGAGAAGGCCTGGATCGATACCGGGGAATGGACCGAATACCGCAAGGCGCTCGATAGCCTGGCACGGCTGGGCGCGCGCGCGACGGCGGAATGACGAAGGCGGAACGAAGCCAATCATGCTGAACGGAAAACGAGTCGTCGCGGTCGTCCCCGCCCGGGGCGGAAGCAAATCGGTTCCCGGAAAGAACATCCGCCCGCTGGCGGGAAAACCGCTGCTCGCCTGGTCGATCGACGTCGGCCGCGAGGTGAGCGAGATCGACCGCATCATCGTCTCGACCGACGACGCCCAAATTGCTTCGGTCGCGCGGACCTATGGCGCCGAAGTGTACGCGCGCCCGGCGCATCTCGCCACCGACGATTCCCTGGTGATCGACGCCTTGAAGGACCTCCTCCAGACGCTGCAAGCGGAAGGCGAGACAGCCGAATGGGTCGTCCTGTTGGAAGCGACCTGTCCTCTGCGCACGGCGGACGATGTGCGGGACTGCCTGAAGCTTCTCGCCCAAGGCGGCTACGATTCAGCCGCTACCTTCCGGGATGCGGAATTGAATCCACACCGTGCATGGCGGCTCGTGGACGGTGTTCCGGAAGTCTTCATCCCGGGCGCCATTCCCTGGCTGCCCCGGCAAAAGCAGCCCAAGGCTTACCAGTTGAATGGCGCGGTCTATGTGTTCCGTGCCCGTTTGCTTGCGCAGGAAGCGCAGTCCATCTTGGTGGGAAAGCTCGGGGCGGTGCTGATGCCCCGTCAGCGGTCCCAAGACATCGATGATGCCCTGGACTTCACCATTGTTGAGGCTTTGCTGGCAAAATCCAAACCGTGAGTACCTTTGTGCTGCTGTCTCGATTGAACGTAGCGCCACCCCTTAGGGCGGCACATGCCGGGCTCAAGAGGCTGCGGAAAAACGTGTAGCGGCGGGTTCACCCCCGCCATTCGCATGTTGCAGGGATTGATGTTATGGCGACTTAACGTCGCCGCTACGTCGCCTATCCAGGTTTTTCCGCAGCCTCTCAAGCCTGGCGCTTGGAGTTTCTACATTTCAAAACACCCCCAAGGCAAAAATCCCAGCCCACGCCCCCTTGGGGGAGAGGGTGGACCGCAACCCGCGCTTTCACCAGCGGGGGCGGGACGGGTGAGGGGGTCCCATACCGAGCGTGCACAACCCCGAGCCTCCCGTATCAACCACCATACTCCCCTCTCCCCCAAGGGGGCGAGGGCTGGGAACGCATACTAAACTCGGTCTCCCTTTACCACATTTGCGGTCGTCGCAACTGTAGAAACTCCAGATGCCGGGCAAAACCCCTGCGCTACGTTCCAACCAGACTTGCGCGACAGTTGGTAGTGGTGTCAATTGCTGTGGCACGGCCATCTTGG
>JBKQVI010000140.1:0-9851 GCA_052139985.1 Terriglobia bacterium | reverse complement strand
GGGTCATTGATCCGGTGACATATTCGGTGGAAATCTATCGGCTGGTCCCCAACGGTTATGAACTCGCCGCCCAACTGGATTCCAGCCAGTCGCTCAGCTCTCTCCTGTTCCCAGGCTTTACGTTACCCCTCTCCAGGCTTGCCGAGTAGGCTTTTGACGTCTCAATTCCGCTTCCCTCCCCCCGGCAAAATCCCAGTTCAGTTATGCGGCGCAAGTCGGGCGGTGCGTTGTGCCTGGCGGAGCGCCGTCTGGATGGTGAGTCAGTCGCCGACGTGGTCCAGAGTGAGCAAACCTACAAGGCTACCATCATGGAGAACCGGCATGGAACGGCATTTCGCGGCGCGCATGGTGGCCAGCGCCTGCTCCAGCATCTCGTGTGAGTCCACGGCTGCCACGTCGCGAATCATGACGTTGCGCACAGGAGTGTCGCCCCCTCCTTGCGCGAGCGCCCGCATCAGACTTTCGCGCGTCAGCATGCCGAGCACATGATCGCCGAAGACCACAGGAAAATCCTGCTGCCAGCCGTCCAGGACGTGCTCGACCGCCTTGGACAGGGGATCGTCAGGCAAGACCGTTTGAAAGTGGGTAAGCATGGCTTGCTGAACAGGAATTGCTCCCAGCGAGTTATGCATCTGCACCGTTGCCGATTCTTGCTCGGCGCCTAACCAAACGAACAGGGCAATAAACACTAAAAACGGGTCGGTAAACAATCCGACAAAACCAAATATAAAGGCCATGAATTGGCCCACTCGTGCCGCCACGAGCGTCGCTTGCGAGTATTCCAGACGCGTCGCCAGCAGCGCGCGCAGCACACGGCCGCCATCCATCGGGAAAGCAGGAATTAGGTTAAATGCCAGCAACCATAAGTTCACCACCATCAGATTGTTCAAAAAGCTGCCGCCGGCCCAGCGAAAAGCTTGAAGCTCCGGACGAACGCCAACCAGAAAACTGATGGCGAAAAGCACCCCGGCAATGAGGGCGTTCACCGCCGGACCCGCCAGGGCCACCCACAGTTCCTGAATGGGGACGTCAGGCATGCGCTCCATTCGCGACAAGCCACCGATGGGCAAAAGGGTTATATCGCTCGTGGGGATGCCGTAGTGCCGTGCCGCCAACGCGTGGCCTAATTCGTGGAGCACGATACACGCGAAAATAACCAGGACGAAAAGTACGCCCTCCATGGCCGTCGCCAGCGACTTCCCGTGGCGCCAGTTCAAGTAGAGAATGAAGAGAATCAACAGCAAGAAGGTCGCATGAACGTAAAGGTCAATTCCCGCCAGTCGGCCGATTTTCCAGGACCACCGCATATCCTTCCCTTTCTCGCGCCGCGTTTAACCACGAATCAGTCCCTTGCCCAACTTTACACCGCGGGCTTGCCCGCCGCAAGGTGGGGGCCGCGGTGGTAGCAAGGCCATCTTGGGCGTGACTCCGCACGGGTAGGATGTCCCAGAGCATTAAGCTTGAAGCCTGACACGCGATGAGGTACAAAGGGCTAACGCTAAAATAGATGGCAGTAGGACAATTTGTCGTAGCGGCGAGCTTACCTCGCCAAATGGCGGCGTAAAGCGGCCTCTAGACCAAATTGACCACTACCCAATCCACGGATTCTCCAGCAGGGGGTGGAATATGGAAATTCGTAAACAAGACGTGCTTGACTACCATCGTCTCGGGCGGAAGGGCAAGATCGAAGTGGTCGCGTCAAAGCCTTGCCGCACGCAATATGATTTAAGTCTGGCCTATACGCCGGGCGTGGCGGAGCCGTGCCTGGACATTCACGAGAAACCCGAACTGGGATTTGATTATACGGCCCGAGGAAACCTGGTGGCGGTCGTCACCAACGGCACGGCAGTGCTGGGTCTCGGCAACATCGGGCCGCTGGCCGGTAAGCCGGTTATGGAAGGCAAAGGCGTGCTTTTCAAGCGCTTTGCTGACATTGATGTTTTCGACCTGGAAGTGAATTCCGAAAACCCCGAAGAGGTCATCCGTCTTTGCCAGCTTCTGGAACCGACCTTCGGCGGAATCAATTTGGAGGACATCAAAGCGCCGGAGTGTTTTCAAATTGAACAAACGCTGCGCAAGACGATGTCGATTCCGGTTTTTCATGACGATCAGCACGGGACGGCAATCATTTCCGGTGCGGCGTTGCTGAACGCCCTGGAGGTCGTCGGCAAAGACATCAGCAAAGTCCGTGTGGTCTTTAACGGCGCGGGCGCCTCCGGGATTGCCTGCGCGGAGCACTACATCAATTTGGGCGTGCGCCGCGAGAACATTCTCCTCTGCGACACCAAGGGCGTGGTCTACGAGGGTCGCGAAGACAACATGAACCCGTACAAGGCGCGCTTCGCCGCGAAGACTGATCGGCGGACGCTGGCCGAAGCCATCAAGGACGCCGACGTTTTCGCTGGCCTCTCCATCGCCAATTGCGTCACGCCGCAAATGCTGCGTTCCATGGCCGACCGTCCCATTGTTTTCGCGTTGGCCAATCCCGTTCCGGAAATCAGTTACGACGAGGCCAAGGCGGCGCGGCCCGATGTCATCATCGCCACCGGCCGTTCCGACTACCCGAACCAGGTCAACAATGTTTTGGGATTCCCCTTCATTTTCCGCGGGGCGCTGGACGTACGGGCGCGCGCCATCAATGAGGCCATGAAGCTGGCGGCCACCCGCGCACTGGCAGCCCTTACCAAGGAGGACGTGCCAGATTCGGTGCTGCGTGCTTACGGCATCAGCCGGTTGCAATTTGGGCCGGAGTACATCATCCCCAAACCCTTTGACCCGCGCGTGCTGATTTGGGAATCTTCGGCGGTGGCGGAAGCCGCCATGCAGAGCGGCGTGGCGCAAATCACCGTGGACCTCGACGAATATCGCGAGCAACTGCAGCGCCGTCTGGGCCGCACCTATGCGGTGATGCAGAACATTCGCTATCGAGCCAAGGCCGCGCCCAAGCGCATCGTCTTCTCCGAGGGCGAAAACGAAAGGATTGTCCGCGCCAGCGTCCGCCTGGTGGATGAGAACATTGCCCACCCGATTCTGCTGGGGCGGCCTGCCGTAATCGAAGGCAAGTTTCGCGAGCTAGGCTTGGGCAAGATGAAGGCGGAGATCATCGATCCGGCCAGTTCCACACGCCTTCTCCCTTACGTGGATGAATTCTTCCGGCTGCGTCATCGCTACGGCATCACCCGCACGGAAGCCCACGAGTGGATGCTGAACAGCAATTACTTTGGGGCCATGATGGTCCGCATGGGTGACGCCGACGGATTCATCGCCGGCGTCAGCCAGCATTATCCCGACACCATTCGGCCGGCGCTACAAATCATTCGCACCCGCCCGGGCGTGGAGCGCGTTTCCGGCCTTTATGTTATGGCGACGAACAAGAACGTTTACTTTTTTGCGGACACCACGGTTAACATCGAATCAACTGCCGAGCATCTGGCGGAAACCGCTATACTCTCAGCGGAAGTGGCGCGCTGGTTCAACGTGGAGCCGCGCGTGGCCATGCTATCGTTCTCGAATTTCGGCAGCACCCGCCACCCGCTGGCCGAAAAGGTTCGCCGTGCCACCGCGCTGGTCAAGCTAAAGGCTGAAGGGCTCGTCGTGGATGGCGAAATGATGGCGGACACGGCCATCGTTCCCGAATTGACGGCCGAGGATTATCCCTTCTCGCGAGTGAAGGGCGACGCCAATGTGCTGATTTTCCCCAGCCTTGAGGCGGGCAACATCGCGTATAAGCTCATGATGCGAATGGGTGGCGCCGAAGCGCTGGGTCCAATTCTGATGGGAATGGCAAAGCCGGTGCACGTCCTTGCGCGCGGCTGCGGCGTAGAAGAAATCGTCAACATGGCGGCGATCGCCGTCGTCCACGCGCAGGCGGGCGTGCTGGGAATCTCAAAGACAGTGGTCAGTGGCTAACGGTTAGTGGCTAGCCTGAATCATTCGCGAATGAAGAGATGGCCGGTCACGGCGGACAGAGTGTTTCCCCGCATGCCGGCAGAGGAGACCGACTTGGTATGTCTGGGTCTGGGTTGTCACGGACGGTTCTGCCCAAGCCCGAACTGGCAAAGACAGCGAAGGCCTTTTGCGAACCCGTGAAGTTGATGAAAAATAAGCCCGTTATCCCTGTTGGCCCGTGAAATTGATGAAAAGAAAGGAGAAAGGTGTTGACGCGATTGAGGGACCTTGGACTGGCTGACCCGCGGGACGGCCGGGGGAAGGTCGCACCGCTGGCCCTTCAACTGCTAAGTAAAGACTGTCCGCCGCGTCCGAAAATCGGACAAAAAGGAACACTCCATGGAAATTCGCCGCAAAGACGCTTTGGATTATCACCGGCAAGGCCGCAAGGGCAAGATCGAAGTGACGCCCACCAAGTCTTGCCGGACGCAGTGGGACTTAAGCCTCGCGTACACGCCGGGAGTGGCCGAGCCCTGCAAAGAAATCCACAGGGAATCGGACCTTTCCTTTGAATACACGGCGCGGGGCAACCTGGTGGCAGTGGTTTCGAACGGCACCGCCGTGCTGGGCCTGGGCAACATTGGCGCGCTCGCGTCCAAACCGGTGATGGAAGGTAAGGGCGTGCTCTTCAAGCGCTTTGCCGACATCGATGTCTTCGATTTGGAGGTGGGTTCGGAGAATCCCGACGATGTTATCAAATTCTGCCAACTTTTGGAACCGACGTGCGGCGGAATCAACCTGGAAGACATCAAAGCGCCGGAATGCTTTTACATTGAAGAGACGCTGCGGAAAACGATGTCCATCCCGGCGTTTCACGACGACCAGCACGGGACGGCCATTATCTCCGGCGCGGCCCTCCTGAACGCACTGGAACTGGTGGGCAAGAAGATTGATCAGGTGCGCGTGGTCTTCAGCGGCGCGGGCGCCGCGGGCTTGGCCACTGCCCTGCACTACGTGCGGTTGGGAGTGCGCAAGGAAAACATCACCATGTGCGACATCTTCGGCGTGATTTACGAAGGCCGCGCCGAGGGCATGAATCCTTACAACTCGCGTTTCGCCGTCAAAACCTCCAAGCGCCGCCTGGCCGAAGTGCTGGAAGGTGCGGACGTTTTCGTTGGCCTGTCGGTAGCTGACTGCGTCACTCCCGAAATGCTTCAGCCCATGGCGGAGCGGCCGATCATTTTTGCCTTGGCGAATCCCACTCCCGAGATTAGTTACGACAAGGCGAAGGCCGCGCGGCCTGACGCCATTGTGGCCACGGGCCGCTCCGACTTTCCTAATCAGGTCAATAACGTTTTGGGTTTCCCGGGAATCTTCCGTGGAGCGCTGGACGTGCGAGCGCGTGCCATCAACGAGGAGATGAAGGTGGCCGCCACGCACGCGCTGGCCGACTTGGCCAAAGAGGATGTGCCCGATTCCGTGTTGCGGGCCTACGGGTTGGCCCGGTTGCAGTTCGGGCCGGAGTACATTAACCCCAAGCCCTTCGATCCGCGCGCGCTGATTTGGGTGTCCGCCGCAGTGGCGGAAGCGGCGATGCGGACCGGAGTGGCGCAGGTTCAAATTGATCTCGCCACCTACCGCGAGGAATTGGCCCGCCGCCTGGGGCGCACCTACGGCGTCATGCAGAACTTGCGCCACCGCGCTCAGGCTGCCCCCAAGCGCATCGTCTTCTCCGAGGGTGAGCACGACAAAGTCCTGCGTGCCAGCCATCAGATTATCGAGGAACGCATCGCCTACCCCATTCTCCTCGGGCGGCCCGTGGTCATTGCCAACCGCATGAAGGAGCTGGGATTTGAGGATATGTGCCCGAAGGTGATTGATCCGGCGCACTCCCCTCGCTTTGACGCGTATGTGCAGGAGTTCTATCGCCTGCGGCGCCGGGGTGGCGTCACCTTGAGCACCGCCCAAGAGCAGATGCTGAATCCCAATTACTTCGGCGCCATGATGGTGCATATGGGAGATGCGGACGGTTTTGTAGCGGGCGTCAGCCAGAATTATCCGGATACCATCCGGCCTGCGCTGCAAATCATCAAGACCCGGCCCGGCGTGCATCGCGTCGCCGCGGTTTTCGTTATTGTCACGAAGAAGGACGTCTATTTCTTCGCCGACACGCACGTCAATGTCGATCCCACGGCGGAGGACTTGGCGGAAATTGCGGTGATGGCCGCGGAAGTGGCGCGCGAATTCGATATCGAGCCGCGCGTGGCCATGCTCTCGTTCTCCAACTTCGGCAGCAACCACCACTCCCACTCGGAAAAGATGCGGCGGGCGGTGGAATTGGCGCTGGAAATAAATCCCGAGCTGATGGTGGACGGCGAAATGATGGCCGATACCGCACTCGTGCCGGAACTTATGGAGGAAGAGTATCCCTTTTCCCAACTCAAGGGCGGAGCTACGGTGCTGATCTTCCCCGATCTTGGCGCCGCGAACATCGCCTACAAAATGATGACGCGCATCGGCGGCGCGGAATCGCTGGGACCCATTCTCATGGGGCTTTCGAAATCGGTCCACGTGCTACAGCGCGGCGCGACGGTGGAGGAGATCGTCAACATGGCCGCCATCGCTGTTGTTGACGCGCAGAAACATGGCGCGCAATTGCATGCGGCGCCGCGCATTTCCGCGGCGTGAAACGCAATGCCCACGAACGTCGCGTGAAGGCCTGTATTAGAATTCGGGACGTTTACGGCAAGTTGGCGGCATAGATGGAATCGGACCGGCTTGACTTATCGATTGCCCGTTCGCATTGGAGGTAGGGGTGGTTCGCGAACCGCCCCTACGTTCACCTTGGGCGGAATGGTTCGGCGGCGTCCTCGGAACTCAGGGACTTCCCCTCAGTCATTGCGGTTAATGATTCCCCGGCAATTCTCCTGTCCGCACAAGCAGCGCATCGTTTCATCGGTGTCGTCGTAGTTGTAATCGATGGTCAATTCCTCGCCCTTGTGAATCGCGCGTAGGCTCATGTATATAATGTGACCCTTCATAATGCGCGATACCAGGTTGGGCTGGCACGAGTGATTAATCAACTGCGCGCCGGAGCCGCCTACTCCGCCGTCGAGCGTCCAGTAATCGTCAAGGACGAACAGGTAGGGTGTCTTTCCGCGCCGCTTTGCCTCACCCGGTCCGATTTTCTCACCGCGATACTCAATCACTTTGCGGTTTGCCGGGATGTTCTGGTCCGCGTAAACACCCCAGCGGTGAATCTTGGACTCGGCGGCCCGAAGGCGATAACAGCAGTACTGGGGATCAATGACAGGAGCAACCGCCCGACCATTTTTAGACTTGGCCATAACGCAAAAACGTAGTGCCTCCTTGCTTGAATGTGACTCCTCCACCCTATCATCCCAAGGGGCCCCAAGCTCACGAACGACTCAGCCCCGCCGATGGCCACACCCCAGAGGGTAAACTGCCCGAAGCAATGGTTGCGCCACGGTTGGAGGGCCGCGTAGCGCAATGCGTCCGGTCCGGCAAACGCAGCCTGTTCCGCCGGTGGGAAAACGATCATGAGTGGCGTTACTGGCTCACCTTCAACACCCAAGCCGGCTGCGCCCACAACTCTTCCGGGAGATCAGGAAGCTCGATCGATATTCCGTCCTTTGCCGTCCTGAACTTCAAGGGCACCATGGACCCGAGCAGAGTGACAGACTTCGCGCCAGCCACATCCTGGAGGTGAAAGTTCCGGCCCGGCCAGCGCGGCAGAATTACGTATAGGTCGCTGCCCTTCGTGGTGAAGAAGGCTTCGATACCCGCCTTGCCGGGCTCGGGTTTCGCCGCCAGCTTCGTCACGTCGTAGGCGGTTTCAAACTCTTTGTTGTAATCGATCTTGGGAACTTCGCCGGCGCTCCATTGCCGCGTGGCTTTCCAAGGCTTCGTGCCATAGATCGCTTCGCCGTTCACCTTCAGCCAGTCGCCGATTTGGAGCAGGCGCTCCTCCATCACGACGGGGATGGTGCCGTCGGCGTCGGGTCCGATGTCGAGCAGCAGGTTGCCGCCGCGGCTGACCAGATCCACCAGCATGATCACGAGTTCGCGGCCCGTGTGGTAATCCTGCAGGCGCTCCGCGCGGTTGTAACCGTAGCTGAAGCCCATGCCGCGGCTCTCCTCCCAGGGATGATCCATGCCGGTCATGCCGGGCGTGTATTCAGTGGTCCAATAGCCGCCGTGTTTGTGGCGGGTATCCTTCCCCCAACGGTCGTCGATGACCACGTCGTCCTTCACCGGGGACTCGTTGAACAGCCAAGCAAGCAGTTCTGGGCTGTGCCACTCGGCCGAGGTCAGATCCCACTCGCCGTCGCTGAAGATGAGGGCAGGCTTGTAGCGGGTGACGAGGTCCTTGAACTGCGGGAACATGTGCTCCCGGATGTAGCGCGGCTTGTCCGTCACCCACAGCGGGTTGTACCACTCGTAAAGAGAATAGTAGCAGCCCATGCGCAGACCCTTCCGTCGAACCGCCTCGGAAAGGTCGCCCAATAGATCGCGCCGGGGCCCGGCTTCAACCGCATTCCAAGGCCTCCCCCGGGTGGCAGAGGCCTCCTTGCTGGGCCACAAGGCGAATCCCTCGTGATGTTTCGAGGTCAACACAATGTACTTCGCGCCTGATCGGGCAAAGACATCGGCCCAATGGTCCGGGTCGAACAATTCGGCATGGAACTGCGCTGCGAAGTCCTGATAGGGAAAGTCCGCGCCATACATCTTCTCGTGATATGCCCAGGTGCCTGTCTGGATGGGATTCGCTTGGGCATTATCTCGGCCGTTTGTCATCGCGTTCCAGTACCACTCAGCATAGGCGAGCTTTCCCGGGATCACCGGAGCATAGGCCGGCACCGAGTAGACGCCCCAGTGAATGAAGATGCCGAACTTGGCTTCGGTGAACCACGCCGGCGTGGGCCGTTTGTCAATAGAGTCCCAAGTTGCTTGGTAGGTTTGAGCACTGAGGCTGCTGACGAATAGGAGAAGGATCAGTAACAATTTCATCGGCGGTTTCAGTCCATTCTGGAATTCGAGCTGCAATTGAGGCTGCAATCACCGGGGGCCGAATGCGATGAAACAAGCCGCTCTAATAACGGGGAGTGCAGCGCACCCAGATCGCTGGAGCCAGAATTCCCGACTGCAATTTCATCTCTACGCCAAAACCATACGCCTGCTGCGCTTTCGCGTCAAATTCATCTCGACCGGCTATGGACTTTAGGCTGCGCACAAGCTATTCTGTCAGACCTTAGAGATCTTTACGGTAGCTCATATTCAGGTCGAACCGGGGGGCAAGCCGTGGGTACAATCACGAGCAGTCTACGTTTAGCAAGCCGCATGGACCGTCTGGGAACGGAAAGTGCTTTTGAAGTTCTCGTCCGCGCGCGGGCGCTCGA
The DNA here is from genome assembly GCA_052139985.1 of Terriglobia bacterium. Classification (GTDB taxonomy): domain Bacteria; phylum Acidobacteriota; class Terriglobia; order UBA7540; family UBA7540; genus Bog-366. Next base: position 543 of record JBKQVI010000140.1, on the reverse strand, counting down.
AGCTCAGGGGAAAGAGATCATCCACCTGGAGATTGGCGAGCCGGACTTCGCCACGCCTGCCAATATTGTGGAAGCGGCAACCTGCGCTCTGCGCGAGGGTTGGACTCACTATGGCCCCTCGGCAGGACTTCCCGAGTTGCGGGAAGCGGCGGCCGCCGATGTTGCCCAGCACCTCGGTATCCCCGTCGACCCGAGCGAAGTCGTCATCACGCCAGGTGGCAAACCCATCATGTTTTTCGCCATCTTGGCACTCGTTGAGGAAGGCGACGAAGTGCTCTATCCCAATCCTGGATTTCCGATTTACGAATCTATGATCCGGTTCGTGGGCGGCAAGGAAATTCCTTACGGCCTGCGCGAAGACCACGACTTTGACGTGAACGTGGACGAAGTTCTGGCGAAGATTACAGACCGCACGCGTCTGGTGATTCTGAACAGCCCGCACAATCCCACGGGCGGGGTGATGGGCCGCGCTGAAATCGCTCGTTTGGCGAAGGCACTTGCAGACCGCGATATCTTTGTCCTGTCGGATGAAATCTACGACCG
>JBKQVI010000139.1:0-2556 GCA_052139985.1 Terriglobia bacterium | reverse complement strand
ACTCCTCCCGCAATGTATTGATCCCAAATCCGATGGGGGCAAGGGCCGGGCGATCGACGGCGCCGGCGTCTGCGATCTGCAAGAGCAAGGTTTGGTTCGACTGCTTGTAGGGCGGTCGCTCGAACACTACTACCCCGTCTGCCCGCTCACCCGGCGCGAGGCGCCGTTTACTCAGCAGAAAGTCTTTTATCGGAATCTGCTCCGCCGTCGTCCAGTGTGACCGGTGAATAATCTTGCCGGATTTAACCTTCCCCCCAAGCTGGACCTGCGGCGGCATGAGCAGAATGCTGTGGTCAGTCGGGTTGACAGCGGAGAACAGCACGATGACCTGCTCCTTGCTGTCTAAAACCTCGCTTGCGCCCGTCAGCAAGTGGTCTTTAGTGGCGGTCTCTCCGGCCACGTGTTCTCCGAAGAGTGCCGGAAGCGGTGCCCGCTCCTGCCGCGCGAGAAGCTCTCCGAGCCCCGTGGGAGTAGGGTCACCTGGGGGATCTGGCAATACCGGAGTCGCCAGCTCCAATTTCTTGGCCACTGCGCCTGAGCGTACTGAATCAGAAGTCACGGGGGCGCGAGGCAACGAACCCGGCCCTACCGGGATGGTCTCGCCCACCAGTACGGATGGGTAATCCGGCTCAATCAGGAAGCCCCCGGCACTCTTGTATTTCACGAGAAAGTCCACGCTCGCCGCGGTCGCTCGCGTCTCTTCGCCCCTGTTCAGCACCAACAGGCTCACCGCATGACCGCGAGTCGTCGAAATCAACAGATTGGTCTCAGCAGGCTTGGGTGTGAGGGCTTTGATAAACACCAGTTCCGGTTCCCGGTCTGAGTGCTCGACCTGAAACTGCGTCGGGTCACCGACCACCACCGAATTCACCGTCTCCGGCATTCGGATCGCCGTAACAAAGTGCGTGGCGACTTCGACGACGGTCACGCTGCCCTCGGCATCCGCCTTAGTCATCACGTGCGGCGTGACCTCCGGGACCTGCGCCATCGCCGTGCGCATCGCTAGGGATAAAAAGAAAGCAAGAGATTTCCTACCTGCCATCATGGATCACCTCGCTGTGATATTCGGGTGGGCGCTCGGAGAGCACCGTCTGCGTTTTTGCCAAGCGTTTCGCGCGGTAAAGCTGAGACACGCGGGCGACGTAGCTATAAACATCGGGCGAACAGTAATCGAGTCGCCGCGCAAGGATGGGGCGCTCTCCCGTGTAATAGGCAGCAACCGCGAGTCTCAGGTCGCCTTGAAAGTCGTGGATCAACCCGGCCAAATACTCGACTCCCGCACGGATGTTCTCCTCGATGTGAAACCGATTCCTGACTCCGAAATGCACTGCCGTCGCCGGCATCAGTTGCATCAAGCCAACCGCGCCTTTTGCCGAAACGGCTTCGGGTTGCCAATTCGACTCCACCTCGATCATTGCCTCCACCAGTTCGACCGGAACTTGATAGCGATTGGCGTAATATTCAGCGCACTGAAGGGAATACGCCCGCCCGGCGCGGGGCTCGGCGCACCACGCGACGGGCGCCAAGTACAGGAGAAGAATTAGAGCCCGCGCCGATGTCTTCAAACCGTCACCCCCGCCAGCTCATCTCGGTATCGTTTCGAGTCTGCGACAAGGCCATCGAATCCGGCCCGCAGCAGCAGGCGTCTCCGGTCAGCTTCCGTCTTGGCCAGGAGGGGAAGAAGTACGTCGCGTTGCTCGGGTTCTATTTCGCGTACCCCCATGATCTCGAGTGCCTTGGCCAAATCGAGCATTTCAGCAATAGAGGGCGGCTTTTCGAGGCTCCACCCGCGCAGCGCTCGCGCGAGACCAGCCAGTTGCGCGCGTAAACCTTGATCCTCGGTTGTGCTTCGCACGGCGAGGATCTCGACTTCCCGTTCCACGCTGGGATACTCCACCCGCAAGTAAAAACAGCGCCGGCGCAGCGGATCCCCTAAGCGCCGTTCTTCATTCGAGCTCAGAACCACGAAAGGAACCGTCTCTGCCTTCATGGTCCCGAGCTTTGGCACAGTGACCTGCCAAGCGCTCAGAATTTCCAGCAACAGCGCTTCAAAGGCGTGGCCAACCTTGTCGAGCTCGTCAACCAGCAGCACGCAGGGTTGATCGCGGTATCGCAACGCCCGCACGAGTGGACCTTCGGCAAAGAAATCAATCGAATGCAGGCGCTTCCGAATGGCGTCCCAGTCTTCGCTGAGGCGGTCGCCCTGGGTTTCGAGGAAAAGCTTCTGCAAAGCCTCGTCGAACTTACCGATGGCCTTGTCTTCCGTAATACCTTCGTAACACTGAAGGCGCTCGACGAACGTTCCCGCGGCCTCGGCCACTGCGTACGCAAGCTCTGTCTTGCCACAGCCGGGCGGGCCTTCCACGAGCAGCGGCTTCTGCATCCGGGCGGCGAGATAAACCACTTCCAGGGTCACCGCATCGATGACATATCGGGCTTTTCGCAGCCTCGCCGAGAGCTCCTGCCTTGATGGAAACATTCGCATCGCCTCCTCGCCGCACAATCTACACCTTGATCTTTCGGGGAAAAGGCAGTTTCAAGCCCGTATGGAGTTCC
>JBKQVI010000138.1:0-14454 GCA_052139985.1 Terriglobia bacterium | reverse complement strand
GAAAATCAAGAGCTTCGTCGGCACCAGCGAGAATGCGCTGCGCATCCAGATTTGGACCGCCTTGCTGGCCCTGTTGCTCATCAAGTGGCTGCATCACTTGTCCCAGGCCCACTGGTCGCTGTCCAATCTGGCCACCATGCTGCGCCTCAATTTGTTTACCTATCGCGACTTGCGCGATTGGCTCCAAGATCCTTTCGGTACACCGCCGATTGTTCCCGAGCCTCAACAACTAGCCCTTGCCCTAGCCTGATTGGGACAGGCGAACGAACTGATGAAACCTAGACCTCCTCCCCAACCCGCCATTCTCCCTGTCCTAAAGCCTTTCCCTGCAATGGCGCGGTACGGGGCTAGCGATTATTTTGGACAGCAGTGTTCCACGGGAGCCCGCGCCGCCGAGAGCAGCCAGGCCACGGCATAGAGGGTTCCCAAGATGAAAACGGCCCGGGGTGAGAGCGTGCCGGATTCCGCGATGGCCCGCAGCAGGTAGGCGCCCGCCAGGCCGAGAAGGGCTACTCCGAGGATGGGGAGGACGGCAGTGGTGTCGGGAACTTGGGGGAGGATGTCGCGATCCTCGCGCGGGACCGCTGATTCGACGTCGGGAGTTAGACTGGCGTATCCGCGAGCCTTGAGAAATTCTTCAAGACCCGAGACACGGTTTGCAAGATCGCGGACCTGCTGGCGTAGCTCGTCCAGTTCTGCCTGTAACATGGCAGCACCCCTTAGACTTCGCTGGCTTCCCCTTCCCATGGGGGCAGAAGCTTTACCAGGGCGACGACGATTACGAAAGGTAAGATCATTAGTCCGATCGCCGGCAACAGACCTTCCCTTGCTGCGAATTGCACTTTGTAAGAGGTGTAGCCAAGGAAACTCTTGGAAAACAACTGGCCCCCGATCACCACGTTCCAGCGCATGGCAAAGATACCAATCAGGGTCAGCAGAGAGGCAATGAGATACATCGTCTTGCGGCGAACCTCCGAGAACCGCCAAAGCTGGTTGGCCGCGAGAATAGCCAGGGGTACCAGCGTACCCACAATGATCTGAAGGATCACTTGCGATCCCCACAATCGCGTGTGCACCATGAAATCCAGGGAGCGGAAGGATTCATCGGCTTCGTAGGTGCGGTGCACCAGGTCCAGCATTTCGAGCGAGAAATCGATGACGAAGGTGTAAAAGAGGTATTTGGCAATTGTGTCGAGGCACGGCATGTTGATGGGCATCTTCTCGATCTTCATCAAGGCCATGTAGAGCACCAGGACCGCCGCAATGCCCGAAACCATCGCCGAGAAGAGGAACACGATGGGCATGAGCGGAGAGGACCACCAGGGATTGGCCTTCACCGAGCCGAAGATGAATCCCACATAGCCGTGCAGCAGAAACGCCGAAGGGATTCCGATGACGGTGACCACATAACTGACCTTCTCGTCGATTCTCAGCGCCTCGGGGCTTATATTCATGGACCCCAGGGTGAGCAGCCGGTAGAGGAGCCGCCGGAAACCGGTCGCGGTCTGGGCCAGGTGCACGATGTCCGCGCGGTACTCCAGCCAGATTTCCAACAGAAGGACGACCATGAGGTACCACAAATACACAAAACCGAACATGGCCATGGCCGAGGATCGGTGGGGTGTAAGGTACATTTCCACGGCCCGCTCGGGATGGCCCAGGTGCAACTGGAGAGGCAGGGGCGCAACCAGCAGGAACGCGAGAGCCGTCAGCAAGGCCAGGCGGTAGGTGGGACGCACGGCTTGCACCTTGAAGACGCGCTCGAGCGATGCCAGGATAAATGCGCCGGCCACCAGTCCGGTGATGTAGGGGTAGAGCACGATGAGCAGGCTCCACTGCAACTCCACCTCGTTGGGGTACATGAATCCTTCTACGCCGGGAACCATTGCATCGCTCCTTTATCGCACCGCGCAACCTTTCGTAGGGGCAGGCCTTGTGCCTGCCCTGGGCGGCCACAAGGGCCGCCCCTACCTCACTGCTCCATCCAGATTCTTGTAATACACCTTCGCTCCCGTGGCCATGTACGGTTTCAGCACTTCCACTTTATTGTTGCGCAGGAACTCGTGAACGGGGTCCCTGGGGTTCTTGAAATCCACCAACTGGCGGGCCCCCGTTGGACAGTTCTCGCAGCAGGCGGTGGTGAGACCCTTGGTAATACGGTGATAGCAGAGCGAGCACTTATCCACCGTGTGTTTTTCCGGATGCAGGTAGCGGCAGCCATACGGGCAAGCCTGGATGCAATACCGGCAGCCCAGGCAGTAAGTTGTGTCCACCAGCACGACTCCATCCGGGCTCACAAACGTCGCGCCCACCGGGCAAACTTGCACGCAGGGAGAATCCGCACAGTGGTTACAGAGCTTGGGAACGAAGAAGCTCTTGATGCCCGCGCGCGTGGGAGTTGGAAACCCGTCCATCGCGCCGTTGGGTGAGTCCACCTGGGGCTGTTCCCCCTCCTCCACCTGATACCGCTCCACCCAAGTCCGGAAGTACCCGGTGGGCACGTGGTTCTCGGCGGAGCACGCGCGCACGCAACTTCCGCAGCCGATGCATTTGTCGATGTCGATGATCATGCCCCACCAATGGTCCGCCCGTCGGTAGGCTTCTGGCTGCGGGACGGCGCCCATGATCTGTTCCAGCGTGGCGCCGGTGGAGGCCAGCACCAGGATCTTGCCGCCGATCTTAAAGAGGTCTCGCCTGCTCAGGTCCATGCTGTTGACTTCTCCCTCGTGGTACGGCCATCTTGGCCGTGACTGTTCACGGGCGCGACGCCCGTGCCACGTCCCTCAGAGGTGCGGATTGTGCGGCTGGTGACAGGCATCGCAAAGCATGCCCTGGGAGTGCGCGACCGTATCTACTTGGGGAAAGGATTTCGGCTTGGCAGCGTCTCTTTCATGGCAGCGCCGGCAGAGGTTGGCGACGTCGGGCAGCTTGGGCACATTGGCTTCGGGGTCATCGGCGTGTTTGGCCAGGGGGCCGTGGCAGGTCTCGCAACCAACGCCCGCATGTTTTCCCCCGTCGTGCACCTTGGCTTCTTGTTCGTGGCAGACGGCGCATTGGCTGCGACCGGCATAGGAAACGGGAAGCGTGCTGATCATCTCGAGCGCACCAGGCCGATAGTGTCCGTATTTCCCAAAATCCTTCGGCACGACGGCGGCGCGGAGAATCAGGAAAAGTCCCACCGCCGCCAGCAAGACCAGTCCGGGGCGAATCAGGTGTCCAGAATTCCGGAAAAGGCGACTCAACGCCATCCCCCAATCTGAAGCGGTATTCTCGTCAGCATTTGCGGCGGGCAAAGGGCCTTCCGCAGGCATGGCTGCCGCTCTTGGTGCAAGACTGGGACCAATCAGTTGTGCGGACCAAATGACTGATTGAGAGGAGTAACTGTTTAAGATTTCAACGATTGTGTGGCCTTACGATGGACTTCTTTGCGGTAATTGACCCACTCGAGTGCGGCAAACTTCGACAGGCCGTTCCACCTACGATGTGCCAGCTACCTGCTAGCGCCAATGGAATTTCCGCCGCACATCCGGCCAGAATTCCTTAAACTCCTGCCAGACGATGTCAGAAGCGAGCGCCGTGGAGCCGCGATAAAGCGCGCTGTGGACGTTGGAGTAGGGGGCAGGGTACCAGGCGTTGGACGCAAAACCGGCCGCGTATGCACCGATGATGCGTGAGTAGGCCGGCATGAGGCCGCCCGACGTGCTGTGTGATACCACGGCCTCGCGAGCGGCGTACAACCCACGTTTCCAGACGCCTTGCTCGGCGGTGGCGTGGTGACGTGGATCTTCGTTGGCGGCGAACGCAACTCCGAGGCCGACGGTGTTAGCGATCACCTGGCGGCTGTAACCCGACAACAAACGTCGGCCGTAGCCCGGAAATCCCTGTCCCCATTCCGGCGGGTTGCCTGTAATCCACTGTGTGAAGGCGGCGCCGGCAAATGGTCCAGTGAAAGCGAACGGCGAAAAAGTGGTTTGCCGGTAGAAGCGAATGCGGTCGTGAAATGTGAAGCGGGCTGGTTTGCTCGATTTGTCAGTGACCGGCGCTGTGGTAGAGTCGCCGTGGAGTTGTTGCGCGGTCAGGCGGGGAGGGAACCCGAGCACCAACCCCAAAATCAGGCCTAGAAGTACTTGCTGGGCGGCGAGCTCGCAACTCCGCACGCCGTGCTGCCTAGGGGAGAAGCCGGCCGCCAGGCGGGAGAAGTCTGGAACGAGTAGAGGCTTCTCGGCTTGTGACTGCTTGCGCCGGCCGCATCCGGCCGAACGGCTCACAACGATATAGCGATTCGAGCTCGCATTGGGCACTCCCAAGCTCCTTTCCGGATCACGATTGCATCGCTAGCCCTGAGATATAATTAGATGGCTCGCCGCAGCTCAGAGGTTTGCCGGAAAAGAGTGTGGTGGATCCGGTGTGCAACTTTGTTGTGCCGAATCAAGTATCGCCTCCTCTGGGCTTGTGATACTTCTTTTGCAGAGAGTATAAGGGGAAAGTTATGACCGGGACCCTCGCAGGCAAAACGCTTTTCATCACGGGCGGCAGCCGCGGCATCGGCAAGGCCATTGCCTTGCGCGCGGCGCGAGACGGCGCCCGCATCGTTATCGCCGCGAAGACCGACCAGCCCCATCCCAAACTTCCGGGCACCATTCATACGGCGGCACGGGAGATTGAGGCTGCCGGTGGCAAGGCGCTCGCCGTAGCGTGCGATATCCGCTTCGAGGACCAGGTGGTGCGGGCGGTTGAGCGGGCGGTTGCCGCATTTGGCGGCATCGACATTCTTGTCAACAACGCCAGCGCCATCAGTCTGACCGGAACCTTGGCGACTCCGGTGAAGCGCTTCGATCTGATGATGGGTGTCAATGCGCGCGGCACATGGCTGTGCAGCCGGGCCTGCCTGCCGCACCTCCAGAGGGCGGAAAACCCGCACATTTTGGTGCTGGCCCCGCCGCTCGATTTGCGGCCCCAATGGTTCGGGCCGTACCTTGCCTATGCCGTGTCGAAATACGGAATGTCGATGTGTGTGCTCGGACTCGCAGAGGAATTTCGCGCCGACGGCATCGCTGTCAACGCTCTCTGGCCGCGCACGGTGATCGCCACGGAGGCGCTCAATCTTATCCCCGGCATCGATCGGGCACGCTGCCGCCGTCCCGAGATCGTGGCCGACGCCGCGCACGCGATTCTGACTCGCCGGAGCCGCAGTTCGACTGGACGTTTTTTCAGCGACGAGGAAGTCCTGGCCGAAACGGGTGTAACGGATTTCACGCCTTATGCCGTCGACCCGGCGAACGCCGGAATGCTTTCTCCTGATCTGTTTTGTTAATCATTCTGCAGCACGCGATGAAAAGAACCCGCGGAGCGGAAGAGCGGGTAGTGGTAGCCACGATCAGTGCAGTTCTGGCCGTGGGCTTCTCTCAAGCGCGATACCCCATTTACCCCTCGCACGATCAAAAAAAACATCGGATGGGTGTACACTCAAGGGCGCCTTATGATCCCAAAATGGAAAACCCGGATTAGAGGCAGGAAGCAGGACGCATATGATCCGATGGGGAAGGCTGCCAGGATTATTCCTTCTTATACTCCTTTCCGCGCTGGCTGCCGCACGTGGCCGAGAGGCCGCGCCGCAGTTCACCGCCAGCACGCTCACGGGCCAAACCTTCTCCAGCGACTCCGTTAAGGGTCGAGTAACGCTGCTGCAATTCTGGACTACATGGTGTCCCCACTGCAGGAGCGATCAACCGGCCCTGGACAACCTAGCTCGTGAGTTCTCGGGCAAGGGCTTGGTGGTCCTCGCCGTGAACGCGTACGAGTCCCGGCCGACGGTGAAGGAATACCTTGCGCAGCGCCCACGGTCATGCCCCGTCGTCCTTACCGAGGACACCGATCTTGTCGCCGCGTTTAAACCTTCGAGTTTTCCTTTGTATGTGCTAATCGATCGCGAGGGGAACGTCGCGGGCACTCAGGATGGAGCCGGCGGAGACCTTGCGCTTCGAGACCTGTTGAGCAATGTCGGGCTGAGCGGGTCTTCCGCGAACCCCGTGCACAGCGGCGATCAGGGTCCCGCCGTCCCTAGGACCACATATTCCAGTTCCCCCAAATTGATTGAGGTCCCGCGCAGCCTCAGCGCGCCGCCGGCCAAGCCGCAGCCGCCAACGGTGTTCGTACTCAAGAATGGCGAAAAGTTGGAGACCCATCACTATACGATCATGGCGGGATCACTGCGCATTCCCGTAAGTGGAGATCAGCGCACCATTCCGCTCTCCGATCTCGATCTCAAAGCCACCATGGCTGCGAATCACGAGCGTGGTATCGATCTGAAGATTCCGACCAATCAGAGTCAGATTTCTCTGGGATTTTGACGCTGGCAGTTTGATAGGCAGCTACACATGACCGTCGGGATGCGCGCAGCCCGGGAGACCGTCCCACGCAACTTGCCCGGTCCAGCCGAGTTCTTTCATCCCGAATTCGGAAGAATAAAAGGCGCCGCTGACCCAGCCCTTAATGTTTTCGAAATGATCCCGCAGGGTGAGGGTGGGCTCAGTCATGCCCGGCTTAGGAACTGCGGGCCGGCGCCTTCTGCGCGGTCCCTGTCCGGGCTGGGAGGCCTCGGCCGTGGAGGCTGCCGTGAGAATTGCATTTTGCTGTTCTTCGGAGAGAGCTTTGAAGGGATGATTGTAACGAGAGATCGCTTCGTGGTCGAATTCGCCCAATGCTGCCACGAACTTTTTCCGATTTTCCTCAGTGTCTACAGATAGCAGAGTATCTATGAACCGGTTCACCTGTGCCTGGGTGGAATTCGGCACGATGCGCTCTGCGAGTGCGACTACCGTCTCGTTCTGATGGGGATCCAAGAAGATTGGCTTCCAGTTGGGATCGGCAGCGTTGGCATCCGCGGCTGCCATCGTGGACGCGCTCGTGAGGTGGCTTGCGACCGGATGCGAGGCGGCTAATCCGGGCAACGCCACGCCCGTGCCGGCCGCGCCGAGCAGCCGTTGCATCATCCGGCGGCGGCTCGGGCCGCGCGCATCCTCGCGCTCCCCATTGCCGTTAAACGACGGTTTCTGCATAACGGAAGCAGCCCCTTTTGAAATTCCTATTCTTACGCCCTACCTAAAATGCTATCACCCCTTTGTTGAACCACACAAGCCGGTAGTGGTGAAGTTTGGCGTTGTAGCGGCGAGTTTACCTCGCCACACGGTTTAGAGGCGGTTTCATGCCGCCATATGGCGAGGTGAACTCGCCGCTACATTATGAGACTGAGACACTACCCGTGCCGCGGTGAAATTGCGGTATCATTTATGGCGGGGCAAAACCTACAAGGAGAGCTTATGGCAGATCGGTCGAAGACCGTTTATGACGTGGCGGTGGTCGGCTCGGGCGCCTCGGGCGGCTGGGCGTGCAAGCGTCTTTCGGAAGCGGGGCTTAAGGTGGCGCTGGTGGATGCGGGCCGCCCGCAGTCGGACGCCAACTTCACCGAGCACAAGCCGGCGTTTGAATTGAAGTACCGCGACCAGGATGACGCGCTGATTCGCAAAACGCGTCCCGTTCAGAAAGATTGCTACGCCTGCATGGAATACAACTACGACTGGTTCGCCAATGACCTCGACGAGCCTTACACCACGGGCAAAGACCAACCGTTCAGTTGGCAGGGCCGCTTGCGGGTCACCGGCGGCCGCACCAACGTTTGGGGACGAGTCAGCCTGCGACTGAGCGATCTTGATTTCAAGGCGGCTTCGTTCGATGGCTACGGTGAGGATTGGCCGCTGAGCTACAAGGATATGGAGCCCTATTACGACTTGGTGGAAGAGTACGTGGGCATCTGCGGGCAGGCGGAAGGTCTGGCGCATCTGCCCGACGGCCATTTTCTGCCGCCCATGCCCCTCAATTGCGTGGAGACGCAATTCCGCAATCGGGTGAAAGACAAGTTGGGCTGGGTGCCCATGCCCAGCCGCAGCGCCAACCTGACCCGGTCGATCAACGGCCGCGCCGCTTGCCACTACTGCGGTCCGTGCGAGCGCGGCTGCGTTACCCATTCCTACTTCAATGCCGCCTTTACCACGGTGGCGGACGCCTTGAAGTCGGGCAACTGCACTCACATCCCGAATGCCATGGTCTACAAGGTGCTGATGGACTCGCAGCGCAATCGTGCCAAGGGAGTTTTCTACGTCGACCGAAACACGCGTGAACCGAAGGAAGTCAATGCGCGCGCCGTGGTGCTTTGCGCGCAATCTTTGGAATCGGTGCGGATTCTGCTGAACTCGTCTGACACCCGGTACCCGAACGGCCTCGGAAACTCGAGCGGCGTGCTCGGCCATTACTTGATGGACCACATTACGGGAGGCGGCGCCAGTGGCGAGTTTCCGGAACTGGCGGGGAAGCCGGCCATGAGCCAGCCGCAGAACCCGGCCGGGATGTATGTTGCGCGCTTCCGCAATTTTCCCCATGGGCCCAAATCGAAGGACTTCCTGCGCGGCTACGGCTACGAAGGCGGAGGCGGCACGAACTTCAACTGGGACGCGGCGGGGTTTGGCAAGGCTTACAAGGATGCCCTGCTGGAGCCGAGGTGCTCCCTGGGGATCGGAGGATTCGGCGAGTGCCTGGCCCGCATCGAGAACTATGTGGAGCTTGACCCGGAGATGAAAGACACTTACGGAATCCCGGTCCTCCGCATCCACATGACCTACGGTGAAAACGAACACAGTATGCTGAAGGACATGGCGGACTCAGCCGCCGAGATGCTGGAAGCCGCCGGCGCCAAGAACATCCGGAAGAGACTCCACGCTTCAACCCCCGGCTGGGCCATCCACGAGGTGGGCATTGCGCGCATGGGCAGCGATCCGAAGCGGTCGGTCCTCAATCAGTTTCAGCAGGCGCATGACGTCAAGAACTTGTTCGTCTGCGACGGCTCCGGTTTCACCTCGACGGCCTGCCAGAATCCGACACTAACCATCATGACGCTCTGCGTGCGCTCCATGGATTATCTGATGGGCGAAATGAAACGCGGCAACATCTGACGGCCGGAACGTCCGCGCCTCACGGCACGATGCCGCGTGGAGCCGTTCGTCCCTCAATTTAAAGAAAGAAAAACACCGCCTCTGAATGCGCGGGGACAACGAGGTTGCAGCGGTCAGCGATGTTCTGATCGCGGGCTGACATTACCGGCCACTGTGGTCGTGCCCGCCGGCCTCGTGTTTCGCCAAAGGTGTTACGACAGGATGTTGCGCAAAGTAGTCGAGTGTGCGCTGGAAGTCCTCGACCAGAAGCCCGGCGAGGTCCCGGCTGAATCCATGGCGGACCAGGATGCGCTGCACCACAAGATCGTTGCGGTTGGGTGGCATCGAGTACGCCGGCACCTGCCAGCCCCGCGTGCGCAGGCGGTCGGCGAAGTCATAGAGCGTGAAGCCGGGGTTCTCGCCGTCTTCAAGGGTCCAGCAGACCGCGGGCAGGCCTCCCGTGCCGCCGTAAATGATCTTGAACGGCCCGAGCTTCGCAATCTCCCGGGCCAGATACACGGCAGTATCGTGGCAGGCTTGGTGAACCACGCGATATCCCTCGCGGCCCAGGCGCAGGAAGTTATAGTACTGGCAGATCACTTCTCCACCCGGCCGCGAAAAGTTCAACGCGAAAGTGGACATGCTGCCGCCCAGGTAATTCACGTTAAAGATAAGGTCGTCCGGCAGGTCGGAATGCTCGCGCCAGATCACCCAACCCACTCCCAATGGCGCTAACCCGTACTTATGTCCCGAAGTGTTGATGGACTTCACTCGCGGCAGGCGGAAGTCCCATACCAACTCGGGCTGAATGAAGGGCGCCAGGAACCCGCCGCTGGCCGCATCGACGTGGATGGGGATGTCGAGTCCCTTCCGTTCTTGCAGTTCGTCGAGCGCCTCGCTGACCTCCTTTACCGGCTCATATTGGCAGGTAAAGGTGACGCCGAGTGTGGGCACCACTCCGATGGTATTCTCGTCGCAATGGTTAATGACCTGCTCCGGCGTGAGCAGAAGACGGTCGCCTTCGAGCGGGATCTCGCGCAGTTCCACATCCCAATACCGGCAGAATTTGTGCCAGCACACTTGCACGGGTCCCGTCACCAGGTTGGGACGTTCCGCGGACTGGTGTTGGGCCCGCCTTTTCTCTCGCCATTTCCACTTCAGCGCCATAGCGCCGAGCATTGCGGCCTCACTCGATCCCGTGGTGGAAGTGCCGATGGTGTTGGCGCACTCGGGGCTGTGCCAGAGGTCGGCCAACATGTGGACGCAGCGCGCCTCGATCTGAGCCGACTGCGGGTACTCGTCCTTGTCGATCATGTTCTTGTCGATGCACTCCGCCATCAACTGGGCAACTTGCGGCTCCGACCACGTCTGGCAAAAGGTGGCCAGATTCTGGCGGGAGTTGCCGTCGAGCATCAGTTCGTCGTGAACGATGGCGTAGGCGTGGCGAGGATCCTGCTGGCCTTTGGGGAATTTGTATTTGGGCACGCAGACGGAAAGGTCGTGCGAGGCGTAAATCTCATCCAGCATTTCAGCTTTGACGTCGCTTTTTCGGTGCAGGGGCATGGGAGCGTCTCCTCCAGCATTCTAGCCCGACTTTCACAACGAGCCGCTATTTTTGGTGCTGTCCTAATTTGAGCCGTAGCGCCGGCTTCCAGCCGGCATCTGGAGTTTCTACATTTCAAAACACCCCCGGGGCAAAAATCCCAGCCCTCGCCCCCTTGGGGGAGAGGGTGGACCGCAACCCGCGCTTTCACCAGCGGGGGCGGGACGGGTGAGGGGGTCCAATACCGAGCGTGCTCAACTCAGAGCCTCCCGTAGCAACCACCAGACTCCCTACTTCTTGAACGAACGACTGCGCCCCCGAAGAACCAGGACGCGGGGAAGCTGCTGCCCTTTTTGTTGTCGTAGCACGAAACGCGGTCTTCTCTCCATCGACCTGCCGTGGGCGCGAGGGTGCGTGGCGTGATGATCGGCATGCGGAGTATTCACAGCTCGGACCCCCGCACCCGGCGGTCCCCGGCTGATGACAACGCCGGATGCCCGCCACCCTCTCCCCCAAGGGGGCGAGGGCTGGGAACTTATACTTAACTCGGTCTCCCTTTACAACATTTGCGGTCGTCGCAAATGTAGAAACTCCAGGCGCCGGCTTCCAGCCGGCACTGGAGCCGCCAAGATGGCGGCGTTACCGACAGTACCCTATTTTTCCCGCAATTTGTTGAGTAGCCGGCCGGCGCAGATTCCCGCCTCTTGGTGTCCGCGATCCCGAAGCGACGTTCTCTTCCGGGGAATTGGAAAGAGCCGCCGAGGAAGGCAAGCGACACGTGCCTCCGCGCGGCCCTCTACACGCTTAATAGGCTATTAATTGGCGACGGATTCCGGAACGAGAAACGGCACGGTTTTCCCGCAGTGAACGCAGGTGGCCCACTTTTCACCCCGCACCGTGCCCGGGTTTCCGGGGACGGTGAAGTCACGCAAGCAATCGTCACAACCGATTATGTACTTCCCATCCCCATTACATTTCGCCGGGGATGGCTTGTGATCTTGATGCGGTAGAGCTGTACGGAGTGGAGGTTTTTGGGTTAGCTCCGACATGGTTTGCAGGAGCTGGTCAAAGGCGGACCCATGCTTGTAGCAGTAAGCGTCGGCGGCTAGACCTGGCGGCAGCTCCTCCGCGGTCACGCCGGACATGACGATAACCGGTATTTCGGGGAAGCGCTTGCGCACGACGTCGAGAAGCTCAACCCCGGACATGCGGGGCATTTTGAGGTCGGAAATAATCAAATCGGGAAGCCCCGCGCGGAGTTTCCCAATCGCATCCAAACCGTCATCCGCCACCCGAACGACATATCCCGCAGCCACCAAGTGCCGCGAAACGAGCTTGCGGACAAGAGGTTCGTCGTCCACGAGCAAAACCCGCTCGGTTAGCTGTCCCCTCATGGTTCTCCCATAATTCTGAGACGGCGGTCTGCGTGTCGCCTCCGCGGCGTGGGACTATCTGTCCAGTCACCGTGAAGAACTATGAAATTGGACAAAATCCCGACGCTGGTGCATTTCCCTCACTTCCGACGAAGCCAGCAAGCCGTTCGCCATCACGCGAGTGGTCGATAATGTCGCCCTGGGGCCGCGCCGGACAGCTACAGATTCAGCCCACCCATGCGCAGGCGGAGCGTAGCGGATAAGATTCTCAGCAACGGTGCCCTCCGTAGCGATTTCAAAGGTCCCCACTGAGAGAGGAGACGAGGCATTAAATCGACGAAATCAGAAATCGAGATGAAACGTTCTCGCCTCGAAAAGCACTATTGTCGGTGAGGGCTGAGACGCAATTCCCAAGTAACGAAGCATGAGTAGGGCCTGGTGACCTTGGCTCGCTAGGGGTCGGCTCGGGAGGTTCGCATGGGTCAGTTTTGTTCGGAGCGGAGAATCGAAACCAGCGAAGCCAGAGTGTTCCGCCACGCTCGGCAGCGAGAAATTCTGTGTCGGCTGACGTATGAAGTCACACCGTTCGGGGAGAGCGGGTTCCGCTGGTTTCTGTTAGGCATCGAGGAGCTGGAGTAGGGCAGATCCGGCTCGGGAGGAACTTACACGGCGAGCTGGAAGCGAGCGAGTAGCGCAGACGTACGCGCTTTTTGCGTTCGTCTGCGGCTCTTCGTCATCGCGTATTAACAAGTATGTTGACGTTTTCATGTTAAGAACCGCAGAGGTAGTGGGTAGCGCAGACGTACGCGTTGTTTGCGTTCGTCTGCGGCCCTTCATCCGTCCATGGAATTTCATATTTGGGCGTTAATATCATGGTTGATGTTTCCGTGTTAAGAACCGCGGAGGAAGCCAAACAGCGGCTACCTCCGCGCTACCCAACCTCTGCGATACCCGGCAGCCAACGTCAATTCGCCGGGGCGGTCGGCTAGTAGATGAGTGAGACGCTATCGACTCCATTGGCCCGCGTGGAAGTGAGGCCGCGATTCTGGGTGTCGTAGGTGTGCGCCTCTAATAACTTACCCTGACTGTCGGTGACGCTGAGGATCATGGAGGAATTCGGGTCGTAGGTAAAGTTGAGCGCGGACCCGTCGGGGTAGCTCACTAAGGTAAGCCGCGACGAGCTATCGTAGGTATACGTGGCCACCGTTCCCACGCTATCTTGCACGGTGGTCGCTTGGTAAGGGTTATTCGAGTTGCCGTAGGTGAATCTGAGCGTACTGCCGCCGGGGCTGGTGACCGACGTGATCCGGTTCGAGCCGTCGTAAGCGATGGTGGTTTGATTGTTGTTGCGATCGATAAGGGTGGAGAGAAGGTACTGGCCGTTAAAAACTCGCTGGGTTCCGTCTGCCAGGGTGAGCGTAAAGCCTCCGGTGGGATTCGACACCAGTTGCGCGCGCACGTTCGGCGGAGAAACGAGGGAATAGGAGCTGAGCGTGCTGTTGTAATAAAACGACCAGGAGCTGCCGTCGCCCCTCCAATACGTCAAGTACCCGTTGGAGTCGGGTCCCGTCAGGCTTTCCTCGTAGGTGGAGGTCCAGCTACGCCCAAACAGGCCTGCATAGCTTGGATACCGGGCGCTTCCGGATAGGCTGTTCCAGGTGCGCACCAGCCCAAGGCCGCCTCCGAGGCCGGGCACGCTGTAGTCGCGTTGCTGAACCCAAACGTTCCCATTGGTCACATTGATGGGGGCCCCCGCTGTTGCTTGGCATTGGTCGCACGGAGCGAGGTTCGTGGCCGAGGCCCAAACACCCGCAGTGATGGATAACCAATTGCCCGGGCTGCGGAGCACCCAATAGTCATTCGGGGCGTTGGCATTTGGCCCAAGTGATACGGTAAAACTGATTTCGGTTGGACCATTGTACGTCAGGCCACCCACGGCCACGTTCGGATCCGCGGTCCAGTCCTCAGGATAGCCATAATATTCGTTGTAGACGGTTGCAGGCCCTACAAATGCATTACAGAGCCCAGGGGCCAAATAAAAATATCCCTCAGAGCGATTGGGATCGGAAACGGTGACGAGGTAACTCTGTCCTGCGGTCCAGACGCTTGGTGTCATTGTCATGCTGGGGTAGCTCCCAGACGTGTTCGCATTCCAGCATTGTGCGCGGCAGAGGGTTGCCGATAGCGGCAGGAAGAGCAGAATGGCAAAAAGGAATGGTCTTACCATTACCCGCATCAGTTTCCCTTGAAGGTTACGCATGGTGCATTCCTTTCATCTTAGGCAGATTCGAGGCTTTTCGTTCTTTCGCATCCATGTTAAGAACCGCAGAGGAAGCCAAACTGCGGCTACCTGTGCGCTACCCGGTGTGCCGAGCATGCTCGACAGCTAGGAGGTGAAAGTCCTCTACCCAACCTGATGGAGGTGAAGGGTTAGCGACAACGCAAGGGCTGTCGCCGCGAGGCGAGGTCTGAAGGAAGCGTACAGCAAACGTGCGAGTCGATGGACAAATATCGGGTACAAGGCGCGAGCGTCGGACGAGCGGGCCACTTACCG
>JBKQVI010000137.1:0-25465 GCA_052139985.1 Terriglobia bacterium | reverse complement strand
GGGTTCTGACGAGCTATCTTGTTTCCAACGCCATCATGCTTCCCGCCGCCGGGTGGATTACCCGGCGCATTGGACGCAAACGTCTATTGATAATTTCAATCCTGGTGTTTACGGGCGCCTCCCTGCTCTGCGGAATGGCCATCAACATGCCGATGCTGATCGTCGCCCGGATTCTACAAGGAATCGGCGGTGGCGGCATGCAACCTCTGGCCCAGTCCATCTTGCTGGAAAGCTTTCCGCCCCGTCAACACGGCACCGCGATGGCGGCTTATGGCGTGGGGATTGTGGTTGCCCCGGTGATCGGCCCAACTTTGGGAGGATGGATTACCGACAGCTATTCCTGGCGCTGGATCTTTTACATCAATCTCCCGGTGGGTTTTTTGGCTCTCATGATGGTCGGGATGTTCATCGAAGACCCTCCCTACATTCGGCAGGTATTTCGGGGGGCAATCGATTATCTCGGGTTTGGCTTGATGGCCATTTGGCTGGGCACCTTGCAGTTACTGCTGGACAAGGGGCAGGAGGTGGACTGGTTTGAAGCGGACTGGATACGATGGATAGCGGCTGTTTCCGCAATCGCACTAATAGGCTTTATCCTCCGCGAGTTCGCATATCGAGAGCCGATTGTGCAATTGCGTGCGCTTGGCAACCGCAATTTCAGCGTCGGAACGCTGATCACGGGTCTCTACGGTTTTGTTCTCTATGGCGTCACGGCCATGTTGCCATTATTTCTACAGACTTTGATGGGGTATTCGGCGCTGGACAGCGGCCTGGCCGTCAGTCCGCGCGGCATTGGCTCCCTGCTCTCCATGCTTGTGGTGGGGATCTTAGTCAATTATGTCGACAGCCGACTCCTTTTGGCGTGTGGCTTCGGTATTTTCGGCTACTCAACTTTGTTGCTGAGCCACGTCAATCTTGGTATTTCGATGGGCTCGGTGGCCCTGCCGAACCTCATCAACGGCTTCGCGGGCGGGTTCGTCTTTGTTCCCCTCACCACCATGGCCATGGGCAGGCTACGCAAGGAAGAAATCGGTAATGCGTCCGGCATCTACAACCTCATGCGTAACATCGGAGGCAGTGTCGGTATCGCGAGCGTTACGACTTTTCTCGTGCGCGGCTCTCAAATCCATCAGAATTATCTGGTGGCAAACGTCACGGCTGGAAATCCTGCGGTGATAGAGTTCCTGCGTGGCCTGCAGACCAAATTTTGCCTCGGAGGGACAGATCCCTACACCGCTCATCAACAGGGCCTGGGGATGCTTTACGGAATTGTCCAGCAGCAGGCATCTCTCCTCGCTTATGCCGATAATTTTCGATTGCTTGGGTACCTCTCGCTGCTGTGCGTACCGCTGGCCATGTTCTTTCATCGCGTGCGGAAACTCTCGCAGGACATCCCCGACGTTATCGCCGAAGATGTAATCGTCGATTGAAATATTCGACGAGTTGAATATCCTGGTCCAGACCCCGTATCAACGCCCGGCTATTGTCATCCACCACAGCTGATAACTTGGTACTCGGTTGCGGGCGCAATACCAGGTGAATCCAAAGCTGCCACGCGGTCCAAGCAAACGCTTGATGGGAGTCTCCAGTTATCGATCAACTCGAACCCACAATCAAGCGATGTCGAGCACCGCATTTTAATCTGAGGTTGGGGCATCATTAGTATCTTCTTGAGATCGCCAGCATTTCAGAATGGCTTCAGCCCCGTCATAAGCAGCGCGGGGCAGTGCCCTGGCCTGAGCGTTCTTGCGAAAGGGGCGGCGATCTTGCGGGCTGGAGAAAAGGTGATTCAGAATCGCTGAGATGTCTTTGGTTTTGCGTGCCCAGCGGCCCACCTGCCACTTCTCGATGCAATCACAGAGACGCCGCTCGCTACCAGGCAGGGGGGCAAAAGCCACCAGCGGCAGCCCGGCATTGATTGCCTCATTCACGGTCGAAGCTCCCGGCTGGCTTAACAGCAGATCTGCCGCCGCCATCCATTCATGAATATTGTTCACCGGGCCGCGTACTGTGGAATAGGGATCGTCTCGGCAACGCCGCTCCAACTCCCCCACCAAGCGCTCATTTCTGCCCGCGATAAAAACCTTTTGGACAGAGCGCCGGATCTTCTGGAGTTGAGGGAGTATCTTGTCCGGGTCTCCAAAACCTGCCCCGCCGAAGAGAACCAGGAGCACTGGCATATACTCGAGGAGTCCGAGCTTTCTGCGCGCCGACTGGCAGTTCGGGAGGGTGGCAAAAGCCGGGTCTACAGGCACGCCCGTAACGTGGACTTTCGAGGCCGGTGCGCCTGCTGCAAGGATTTGATCTTTCGCGTCGCCGGGCGGGACGATGAATACATCCACTTCCGGCTGGACCCAGGCGCGATCCACATCCATTCCGCACGAAGCGACCAGTAGAAAGCTCATCCGGTAATGGCGTTTCATCATGACGGCCAGTTCGCACATGCCAACTTCCGTGGCAATGACAATTTCCGGTCTTCGTTTCCGCAGAAAGCGAAATAGAGGTTGTGCTCCGCAGCGATGGAGCCAGCCTGGTGCCGTCGCTTTTGACTTGTGCTGAATGCCTTCGATCCATCCCCAGAGCCTTGGCCATATCTTGGGCAGAATCAGGTAAGAATCGTAGTAGGCGCGGAACCAGGGGGCACACAGACACAGCCCATCCACCACTGCGCACCGTCCATTCGGAGCGATAGAAGAAAATCCAGCCTGAAGCGCGTATGCAACCCTCGTGTGTGCGGTGCCATGTGAGACCGTCAGGATTAGGATCTTGGGTGGTAAGGCGTGGCGGGCGGTTTTGACTTGGAACGAGCTCCGGTCCGGGGCTTGCAAGTGCTCCTCCTTGTTGATGAGGCCAGCAGGTTTCTGCTGGCACTTCGCATATCCGTAACGAAAGGACGTGCAGGGCGACTCCGGAACTTTCGATAGAGAGCAACATGAGCGTGTTCACGGGCAGTGTCTGCGCGGGTGGTGTCATCTAAGCTTCCCTCCGTGGTGCGGGACAGGGCGCATGAAACCATACGCGACGCTACATCAGGCCCAAAATGCACCTCACAACTGGTCATCATCTAGCAGACACACTCCTCTTCCCGAGAGTTCTCGAACCTCAGTAGATCACATCCAGATCCGTATCGAACATGCGATGCTGGAGTCCAGCAAAGTGGCTGAAGTAGGGCGAAGCGATATTGTTGTAAACGTCGCGCGGATTCGTGTGGTTGGTAATGTTGTAGATTGCCAGGACTCCTCGAAGCTTGTGATTCTTCACCCACGGTAAGAACGGGATGCGAAAGTCTTTTGACAGTTTGAGGTCGAGCGCAAGAAAGGTCGGAAACCGATAGCCGTCGGGCTGGCCCACATAGTTCTGCAAATCGTCGACCGCTGAGTAGGGAAATCCGGTGTGCCAATCGAGCACCGGGCTCGCCGTAATTTTCCAAGGAATCTTGAAGACCCCCCACGCGATCAGCCGATCTGGAACATTGGAGGGTAAGTCTGCAAGGAAATTAGGACGGATGACGGGTTGCTCGAAAGGTACGAACACCTGGGTCAGAGTGTTCAGATCACCCCGCGCCAGACTGTGAACGTAGGAAAGATTCAGGTCGGCGCGCTCAGCGGGCCGCCAGCGCAAGGTCGCTTCGAATTCGTGGTAGCGCGAGCCACCGTTGTTCGTCAGCAAGAGCAGCGGACTCATTCCCGGCAACTGCTCCGGCCCCACAACAAACTGATCGTGGGTGGAACTGGAAAGGTAGTTGAGTCGAGCCAGCACGTGTGGATGCAATTCACGGTCAAGTTCGAAATTCCAGGTCACATTGTAGGGCGTACTTCCCAAGTGGTGGCCAGGAGGAATAAGTTGGAATTCTTGTCCTTTGAACTCGGCGTAGGCGTTCGGAAGGATAACGGGCGGCCCGAGCGGGATTCCCTGGTCGGTGAACATCGTGAGCACGCGGGTGGGATTGTCGGTAAAACTGCTCGCTAAGAGGGGCGCCCGATCGTAGAAGACCCCCATGCCTCCGCGCAGGATCGTTCTGGCGCTCGAGCCGGGGGCGTACACTAGACCCACCCGAGGCGCCAGCGCGGCCTGCTGTCCGATGGTTTGGCCGGAAAAGCGCAATCCCAGGTCCAGCGCCAACTGGTTACTGAGCGCCCAGTGATCCTGGGCGAACACTCCCCATTCGTTGTCGGTGGACCGCAGCACTCCAGCCCCGGAGAATTCAATCCGCTCCGCGAGGGTTGCGTCCGCCCGCAACAAATCGACCGGCATCGAACGGCTCGTCCCATTGTAGGAGCGGTAGACGCCGTCGCCACCGAGTTTCAACTCGTGCTCCCCGTGCCACGACTTGCGGGCAAATTGGTAGGTCTCCTGTGCTTCCGCTTGATTGCTGGTTCTGGCAAAGGCGTTAAAGAAATCTCCGCCCCAGCCGTCCGGCGTAATCTGCATCTCCGCCGGCCCCTGACCGTGCCCGTAACTGGAGAATCGCGTGTATTGGGCGAGCGAAGTAAGAACACCACCCGAGGCGAAGAGATACCGGTCGGTGCCGTTGAGGGAAAAGCCTCGCTGGCCATAGTCAGAAGAGGCGGTTTGCGGCACCAGAGAATTGATGTCGGCAAATTGGCGGCGGAGCGGAAACAGGTGTACGTTGAAGGTCGTGAGGTGTTGGGGGGAGAAGATGTACTGGAAGTCGGTGAGGGAGTTAAAGCCCTGTTTTTTCGTTTCATTGTGCGGCCAAGCCAACCCCCGAACGGGTTGCTCATCCATTACATAGCCAAAGGATTCGCCCATAGTCAGCCGGTTCAGCAGGAGTGGCCCGGTGAACCTGAGGCGATGGCTGTTGTCAGAAATGCCCACGATATGTCCGGCCTCGATCCGTGGAGTGGGGACCAAGTCATTCAATTCAAAGTCCCACTTATCGGAGGGGGGCTTGGTCGTGAGACTGGTAAGGCCTCCGGAGAAGTGCCCGACATCAACGCGGTAAGGAGTTTTGTACACTTCCACGGATTCGATGGCATCAATGGGCATATCGATGGAATAACTGCCCGTAACCGGGTCCACCATTTCCATGGAATCCACCAGCAGCATCCCTTGGTTCTCGACCGAACCCTTGATGTTGATCTTCCCATCGGGGGTGCGCACCACACCGGGCACCAAGGGTAAGGCGGCCTTGAATTCCTGCTCCACCATGGGCAAAGCGATAAGCTCCGGAGAACTTATTCTGGCGGTCGGAGCGCCGCTTTCCTGCGGAATAGCAGTCGCCGCTTCGCGAACCTCGACCGTTTGCCGCAGTTTCACCGCATCAGGCAAGACCACCCGTACAGCTAAGCTAGACGCTGGATTTAGATCGAGCCCTTTTTGCATGAGGGGCAGGTGATCCACGGCTGCACATGTAAGGTCATACTTGCCCGGCGGCAAGCCCGGAAAATCGAATCCCCCCTTTTCGCCCGTCACCACGGGGATGCCCTCCAGCGGCAAGCCGTTCCCCGTCAAGGTGCAGACAGCACCGGCGATGGGCGCGTCTTTGACACTCACAACCTCGCCTTTCAAATCCTGCGTTTGGGGGAACGCCCATCCGCCCACCACGGAAGCCATCAAAAAGAGGATCAAGTCCCAAGGTGAGACGAGTGTGGCACCCTTGCCTAACATGTAAACTCCAGTGCGCTGGCGCTTGCCAGTGCGGGTTAATTGCATAGGCAGAGGACTGTGACTCGCACCGGCTTAGGGAAGGTGCATGTTGCTCTCCAACCCTATGTGTTGCGTAACTGGTTGGTGGGCCATGGCTTGGTCACGGCTACGTGGCCCTTCGTCTTGTCGCAAGTGCCCGGACGGTGGCATGTGCCGAACATACGTCTGCCGCAGAGGAAATCACTTGAAGTCGATGCGGCGAATATCTCGTGTCTTCATCGTGCACCGCGAAACTGGTCTAGTGGCTTGAGGATCGGGTTGAGGGAGCAGTTCTGGTTTGCGACTTGGGCACCCGGCATGTGATCTGCTTGTGTTTGGGTGGAGGAGCAGGAGGGCACGTGAGAAGGATCAGGAGGTGATGGCGGCCCATCGGTCGCCAATTCTCCTTGAATGGGAATTGGGTTCTTCCAACGTATTCGACGGCGTGTCTATCCTCATACCGGCTCGGTGTCTCCCGAACACCGTGATTGGGGAAGATCATCACGCCGGAGGCGATCGCCCAACCTCTTCGACACGGCGAAGATGTCTGACACGCTCAAGAGCCCCGCCAGTTTGAACTTGCCGAGAGAGGCAAGTCCGGCCCCGGCGACACAACCGCACTCCGCGCACTCGGGCCGGCCGCCAATTTGACACGGAGTTACCGCCGTTGACAGGTCGGCCGAGACGCAGGTTGTCGTCTGCGCAAATATACATTCTGATGGTGAACCAGGAGGATGACGGTAACCGTGCAGCAGCAAGGTAGGCGCATACACTTTGGGGTAGAGGGATCGGAGTGCAGCAATCCGATCAATGGCCGTCATGCGATCCGCGGCGCTCAGCCGCTCAGGAGGATACTCCCCGGCCTGCGGAGTAAAGAGGCTGAACCAGATCTTGGCCACGCCCGTCAGGGAGGACCAATTATGGGCAAATTCCTTCAGGTAGTCCGGTTGTGCAAGAAACCGCGGGCTGATGGTGCAGTGAACGATGATCCGGTGACCCTCGATGTGCCGCACAATGCGATCGTACGTAGCCGGGGCTCGGCGGGCATCGTGTTCGGGCTGAAGGCCGTCAACGGAAACGACCAAGTGCAAATTGGGGAATTGAGTCCATTCGGCAGGAATCGGACGGACAGCGCTGGTGACGACCTGAACTTCGATCCCCATCGTGTTGAGTCGAGGGATGAGACGGGTCAACTCCCGATGACGAACCAGCGGTTCGCCGCCGACGATGGATACGTGCAACGGCCGGAGGCGCCCGACCAATCCGAGGACCCTCTCCACCAGGTCGTCGCCCCGCCATTCGATCAGATCGAGGATGGGGCGCCCGTTGTTCAGATGTGCCGGTTCGTATGCGTAGCAGCCAGGACATCTCAACGGACACTGCTTCGTGATTTCGATGGACAGGAAGGGCCGGTATCCCCTCAGGATACGACCCCATGCGGGAAATATCGCTGTCATGCGCATAAGTGTGCGTTCTCCTCAATTCGCACAGAACCGACCCGCCTTGAGCCGCGTTGCCCACTTCCTCAGGTGGAGCTCGTTCGTACCTTAACAGTTTGCAGAAGAGCCGTTTCCTCAGTTTCGTGTGCCTTTGTTGTCGCGTCGGGCGCGCTGTCGAAGCTTGACATCTCTCGGCTGCTGGTCGACTCAGCCTTGCTCGGCGTACCACTCTGCTGCTTATACAAGTAGCGGATAGCGTTCTTCAGGATCAGCAGATTCGGCTTGCCAGCGCGGGTGAGCTTAATGCAGTGTTGGTCGTACCACTCAATCACCCCGTGCAGGGTCTCGCCGGAGGTCAGAGCTACCACCATGGGAGTCCGTGCTCCCATTTGTTTGACGTAATAAAACTCTTCCGCGTGCGTTTGCTCAGGCGGAGGTCGTTTCTTCTGGGTTCCGCTGCGTGCCTCCGCCTGATCCTGCACGTCCGAAAGAGACGCGCGGATGAGTGGACGATTCACACCTTCAGGCTCTTTGAGCCTCCGATCAGAAACTGCCTCGAGGGAACGCTCTTGCATGAATGCCCCCAATCCATCGAGCCAATGGTCTTAAGAGCCTCGCGAATCGTGGCTTCCACCCGATGGAAGAAGCGGAGCGGGATCTCTCTGGTAAATTCCTGTAGCCTAAGCTGTAGGCAGTTCCTCGCCAACAGGAAATAGGCCGTGAAATTGCACGATGGGGCCGTCCGTCATCACGGTTCAACACTCTCAAGCGCGGGGGCGCATATGGCTTTTCACCAACCGCAGGAGCTTTTGCGGCGGCAACGGCTTTTCAAGATAGTCCAAAGCGCCCAACGGAATTGCTTCCAGATAGCAACGGACATCATGACAGCGTGCCAAAACCAAGATCGGCAAACGTCTGTCGATTTCGTTTGCCCGCTTGAGTACAGCTCGCCCCTCGAACGCACGACTTCCCTGGCTCACGATGATGAATTCAAAGACCTCAGATTCCAACCAACGTAAAGTGTCTGCGCGGGTGTCGCAGGCCCGAACGGGATACCCTTCTTGCTTAAAAAGAGAAGAAAACGACCTAAGATTGTATTGCGCTATCAGCATCTTCAAGGTGCTCTTGATGGACGTGCTCCTTAAAGGCTGCCCACAATTCTGACATCCCTTCCTTCGGAGTTCGGTCCTCAGGGATGAGAAACGGTTGGCCGCATGCCGAGCACTTATAGGTAAATGGCTCACCCCTGGCCCAACCGCCCACGACAAGGTGGGGTTTCTCTCCCATCGCATCATCACCTCCTTCGTTGATTGGCGTCTCAATCTCCAGAGGCTACCGATACCTCCCTCCAGTCGAAGCCGCGCGGAGACTCGTCCCAACGTTCTCTACCTGCCGGATCCACAACAAGCGCCGGGCCCCTCGCCCTCTGTTCGGCGAGGCCCCAATCCGAAGAAAATGGTTGAGGTAATCAGTAGCGCGTATTGACCCCAGCGGTTCCGTGCCATGTAGGGATTGGGCATGCCGTACTCAGCTCCTTGCCAACACAACATGAAACAGGCCGTGAAATCGCACGACGGGGCCGTCCGTCGTCACGGTTCAACACTCTCAAGCGCCAGCGCGCAGATGTCTTTTGACCAACCGCAGAAGTTCTTGCGGCGGCAGCGGTTTTTCAAGATAGTCCAAAGCACCCAACTGAATTGCTTCCAGATAGCAGCCGATGTCATGACAGCGCGCCAAAACCAAGACCGGCAAACGTCGGTCGATTTCGTTCGCCCGCTTGAGTACAGATCGCCCCTCGAACTCGCGACTTCCCTGACTCACAATGATGAAGTCAAAGGCCTCAGATTCCAACCAACGTAAAGCGTCTGCGTGGGTGTGGCATGCCCGAACGGCATACCCTTCTTGCTCAAAAAGAGAAGAATACGATCTAATATCGTTGGCGTCCTCGTCCACCAGCAATACACTTACTATCCGACCGACCGGCGCTTCCGGTCTTGGAGAGCCTTTGGCCTTGATCGGCTTCATGCGGGACCTCACGCCTTGCTTAGGTTGCTTTCTTCTCGGAGTTAACCAAACTAATCCCCCCGAGCTGCAGAGGGATATTGCGCCCCCTGTGCCAGCCCGCCGACCGAACGGACCAAGGGCAGGTCGTAGCCCTCGGTAGCGAGATCCGGATTCTTCCTCCCCTACGCCTACGTCATGCTCTCTTCCCCCACCGCGACCGCCCCCTGCAAAACATTCTCGGGGTCCTGAGGGAGGCCCTGCGAGCCATCTTGGTCGGAGGCCGGCCGTTCACCCCACGCTTGCTTGGGCCATGCCCGATGTTGCGGAGATTCTTCGGACTCGGCCCGGTTGTAGAAGCAGCCGGGATCTCCCTCCTTGATGTCACCGGTGTATGCCAGCGCCCGAGCGCGGCATCCTCCGCAATACGCTCGGAAGTTGCAGCTACCGCAATGACCACCGCGGTCTGCGCGATCGGAGAGTAGGCTAAACACCTCGCAATCCCAGATTCTGCCAAGTCTCTGATTTCGTAAATTGCCAACCACGAGGGAGGGGATATATACGCATGGTGTGACATCACCATTGGGTTGGATCGCACAATAACACCGGCCGGCACCACAACCTCCAACGTATCGAGCCAGTACCATGGTCTGTTTCCCCGTCCCTTTCCCCGCGTGTCCGATTGCGAACGCGCCATCTTCCGTTCCATAAACGATACAAGCGCGCCCAAACTGCGGAGCCGTGGAGATCACGTTGATCTTTCCCTCCTGCAAGTGCCACGCGAGCCTCTGGATCAACCATTCACGCTGTTTGGGCATCAAGTCGGAGCCAGTAATGCCCGTGCCGCGCCCGGTGGGTATAAAGTTGAAATGCGAGAAGGTCTTACAACCCAACTCGGTGGCAAAGTGGATCGCGTCATCCACTGTGGAAAATGTCTTTCTGGTAAAGCACATCGCGAAGCCCGTTCGCATTCCTGCCTGGACCAGGTTCCTGATGCCTTGAACGGACTTTGCCCAGGAACCTTGCATCCTCCGGAAGTCGTCGTGTTCCTCAGGGCGGATACTATCAACGCTGACTTCCACATACTTCACGCCTGACCCGACAAGTCGGGCGGCGACTTCCGGCGTAATCATGGTTCCGTTGGTGGCAACGGTCAGGTGAATGCCCCGTTTGTAGGCATACTCCACAACCGGCCAAAAGTCCTTGCACACCAGAGGCTCACCGCCGGCGATAGCCATGAAGGGCACGCCGGCCCTGGCCAATTCGTCGACGATTCCGATTTTCTCCCCCAAGGTGAGTTCGTCCCTCTCCGGTTTGTGGGTAGCATTTTCATAGCAATGTTGACACTCCAAATTGCATGCGCGCGTGATGTTCCAGACGACGAAAAGCGGCGCCACAAACCTCTGAGGGGCGGCCAAGCCATAACGGGCGATGCTGCGGGCAGTCAGGGCGAGGGCGCGTACGGTGGGGTGGTGATGAAACAGCTTCGTCTTCGCGACCTGCTTGCCTACCCCAATGCGCCTCAGACCCAAATCAATCACCAGATGAGGCAGAGCCCACTTCAATCTTTCCCAAAAAGCCACGTTGGGGCGGTCGTAGGTCTCGCAGATCCGCTCGAGGCGAGAGCAGCCATGTCGATCGGTGACGGATAACCAGCCCAGAAACCTGCGTGCAATAGGTCGCGCAAGAATGTCTTCCAACACGTGCCGCGTGGCTGCCCGCGAACCCGCCCTTTCTTCACTCTGCCCACTCCAATTCGAATGAGGTCCATCGAGCGAAGCTCTGTCGTGAGCGTGGCCCACTTCTGCTCCATTCGATAGAGGATATTCTGTTGCCATGAGGGCACCTCTCTTTCTGCACATAGTTGGCAGTTGGCTACGCAGCGTTTGTGCTTCTCCGATGCCTCCTGTCCAGTTGCCATTCGTGCTCCAGAAGGCTTTCGGCGTGAGCAAGGGCCAACGGCGTGTCAACATCCACCCAATAACCCCCACCGATATCAAAGGCACGTACGCGGCGATAGGGCACCAGCATGTGCATGCCGTCCAAGAGGCTGCAATTGCCGTTCTGCGCTGAAGACTCCAGCGCCCCGAACAGCGCCGGGGTGCACATAAACATACCGGTGTCCAAGGCGTCGTAGTCCGGAATCCGTTTCCCGATATCAACGATGTATTCCCCCTCCAGCCGGACCTTGGTCGCGTCGTCGAGGTCAAAGGCGCGGTCAATCTTCGGATCGACAGCGAGGATGACCTCGCCTTCCTGTAACGGCTGCGGCAGCAGAGAACTGACCGTCTCCGGTTGGAAGAGGCGGTCTCCCAACAGCAACAGGAACGGCTCGTGAAACCTGTCGCGGGCGCTTAATGCTGAAATGCCGTTTTCTTTGTGGTAATCGGGGTTCTCGATCCATTCCAGCGATACACCGGCAAGTTGGCGATTGACGAAATACTTCTGGATCAGCTCACCTCGGTAACCCACAACCACGACGAAGTTCTTCACACCTGCCTGGTGGGCGGAGAGGATGATGTGCTCAAGCAATGGCGTACCGCAAATCGACGCCATGGGCTTGGGACCGCGATTTGAAGCCGGTTGCATGCGCCGGCCATTGCCGGCCGCCAGGATAAGGCACTTTCTAGCCTTCATGGTTTTCTCCTTCCTCTCGATTAATCTCCTATGCTAAAGAGCTGTCGGTTTTCAGTTTCAGGTTGCGGACCATTGAGATTGTTGCGGTGACCGGAAAGTGGTCTGAGATCTCCAGTGGGTGAATGCAGGCATCATGTGACTTCAAGCCTCGTACGAATATCCAATCTAGTCTTTGCTCGGATTTGGGTGAGGTGTAAAGCGCCCCGAGTTCAGTTTCAAGGACGTCAATAAATGCGGCCGCCTGAAGCAAGCGGATTACCTCTGAGCGGGGTCCCTCTTTTGTATTGAAGTCTCCGATGATAATGATCGGAGTGTCCGCAGGGTACTGCGATCCAGCATCGTCGAGGATCTCACTCATTTGCTGCGCACGATCGTGATCGGAGGCGAGCCGTTCAAGGTGGGTGTTATAAAGCACGACGTTGGAGCCGCCCCACTGCAGCTCCGCCACGAGTGCCATCTGCCCGCCTCGGCGCGGCTGAAAAAATGAGAGCCGCGGTTTCCACCAACCGCCCCAATCGTGAGGCTGATGACGAAATCGCAAGATCCGAGTGTTAAGAATGGGAAGCCGGCTGAGGATCGTCTGCCCGTGTAACGGCAGGTCGAATGCGCCACCTTGTGCGAGCTCCTCGAACTCCGTGCCAAAGACATAGTCCACTTCGAGATGTCGCGTGATCTTTTCCGGAACATCCTGGTAACCCGAACGTCGGGTGTACCGGTCGACTTCCTGTAGCGCGTATAGATCGGCTCTCAGGGGGCCTTGCAGTGCTTCCATGATTGCTTCCACCTTGGTTCCCTGCTCGACATTCCAGGTCAGGATCGTGAGGGCCGGAGTGGATTCTCTGCGGAGACGACCGAAATCACGCAGGAGGGGTTCGTCCATGTAGTCCTTGCGTCGGGTCTTCATTTCGAATTCCTCTCCCCCGTATCCGTGGGGCCCGTGAGTTGATTGATCCGGTAGTTGTAGTACTCCACGGTGACCTCGGTAGGACCGAAAATCCGGACATTGCTGTCCGACTGATCGGACGCCGGCAGCCAGTAAGGACCGACTTTCGTGTAGCGGTGGGTGAACTTTACCTTGGTCAGCCAGAAAGACGGATTTTTCGCCGGAGATCCTTCGATCTGTACCACGGCGAAGTCATGCGCATCTACCCGAAGGCGGCCATTGAACAAAAGTTCAGATTTTCCGATGGGTTCTGCTTCCAGCAGATAGCAGGCGTGTCCCCCAACCTCGTCCGTCCCCTTGAATTGCAGGACATAGTTATCCGTCGTGATACGGGTGGCCTTTCGCGCCACCGCATCTTGCGAGTTCCTTTCCTCGGCCTGAATCAAGCGGCGGAGCGCCAAACGGCGTACGGACCCGGATCCGCTCTCGGAAATGACCTCAAACTTCTTCGTGCCGGGGCAGGAATACGTGACTCGGACCACCATCTCGGCCTGTTTATGGAATCGTTTATTCTCGACTCGGTATCGGCGCATGACCGTGTAGCTTTGTAACGCTGTGGTGCGCCACTGGTCCGCCTGCTCCATCTGTTGTGTGACTTGCTCCGGGCTGGGGGCAGGCGCGGACAGGGCAGATTCTCCCTCGGGCGGCTGCGCCCACAGCGCCGACGAGAAGAGGAGAAGGTTTCCTAGACACACCGACAGTTTTGCCATATTGAGGAACCATTCGTAATCACTCAGCATGGGATGACTGCCCCAGCCGCCTCAAAATAGCGAGAGTCGCCCCGCCCAGAACGAGTCCGCCAAATATCGCGATGACGATCATGACAACCTCCTAACGACCTATCTTCCGTGACACCAGAGCCTTAATTTCCACCCGCTGGGCAGTTTCCAAGCGGTCTATTCAAAACTGCCGGTCAGCCCCTGGAAGCCTCGCAGCGCCTGCCGCCCAACCCATTTCAGCGCCCGGCCGTCGTTGTAGCAAAACGCCAGGTTGTGATTGAGCGTGGAAAAGCAGTGCGCCTGGCAAGCGTCCTTGATGGGGCCAAGCTGGTTGCTGGGAAACTGCGGATTGCCGATGGTTCCCCAGTCAAATTCCGAGGAGTACATCGGAAAACACGGAGCAAGGGTTCCATCGACGCGGATGATGAGGGAATTCTGCCCCGCCCGGCATTGCCAGGATTGGAGTGCGCCGCGCATGAACTTCTTCATGTCGCTCAAGCGCGCCGTCGAGTTCACCATCTTGTATCCACTGCGATTCTTATCAATCAGCCAGTCCAATACCGCGTCGATTTTCGGCCAGTCCTCCTGTCGGATAAACGTGGGGTTCTCTTCCAGGTGATTGAAATTCTCGTGCTCGAGCATGGGCGATTCATTGATGTGATAATCCGTGGCGATTCCATTGTCGTGGGCGATTTCCGTCAGGGCCTTAACGTCATCCAAGTTGTTCCGGCAGATGTTGATGTTGAAGAACACTGTGGTGCCGTAGCCGTACTGCCGGCGCACAAGATAGGCAAAATTCCTGCGAATCGGATTGAGCGCCTTGGGCAAGCCCGGTTTTTCATCTACCGCGTCCACAGCCAGGTTGACTGTCGCCACTCCCGCGTCCAGGATCCGGTCCATGACTTCCGGGCGCATGGGCCTGCCGTTCGTGGGCAGGTAAGTCCAGAAGCCTTTCTTCGCGGCGTAGTAGATCACCTTGTGGACAAAGGCGGGGCGGAGCAGCGGCTCACCGCCCATGAGGGCGAGAACCCGGCAGGTTGTACCGTGCAGCCAATCGATGGAGCGCTTCGCGACATCTTCGCTCATTCCCTTTACGCGATTGTCGAAGGCCCAGCAATAGTGGCAGTCCAGGTTGCACTTGTATTCGGTGAACAGGTAGCAAATGATCGGGTGGAACTGCCCGGGAAGCAGGCGCGACTTAATGTAGGGGAACATCCAGCCACGCATGGCACGGTAGATCAGCGGAGCTGACCAATGCCTTCGAACGGGTGGGATGTGCGGCTCTCCAATAACACCCGCAGCGCTCGCGCTTGGAAAAAGCTCCGGCCGCTGGGGAAAAACCGGGTCGGGAAGCTTCTCCTCTCTTTCGGGTGGCTGCGGCCAATTAGTGCGAATCGGATGCGGCTGGACGACTGGCGAATCCGGGCCAAGGTCCAGCCGAAATGCGGGTGCAGCTTCTTCGGGTGTTGCCACTTGCTCTTGTCTTTGCATAAACCCTCCTTGCTAGCTTTCGAACTGGCGTGCGTCATTTTTTCTGTAACGTAACCAATAGCCTTCAGTGCGCAATCGGCTGGGAAGATTGGCCCTTGGGCGGCCGCTTCGTCACGGCGATCAGGGGAAGTAGAGTGAGAGTCAGCAGTCCCAAGAACTGAAAAACCCGAACTAGCGCCACCATGGCGGCTTCACGCTGCACTAAGCCAAAAAGGGTGGCATAGGCTTGCTGATCGGCCATCATCGGACCGGAACCCGCAAACAAACCCTTGAGCCCACCCACCAGTCTCAGCGCCAAAGGGGAGGTCTGGGTGATATTGGAGACCAGCAAGTTAGTGTGCTGCTGCCCCCCGCGAATCAGCATGGTTTCCACCAACGAAATGCCCACTCCCCCGCCGATGTTCCGCATCATGTTGAACAAGCTGGTGGCATTCGCCATCTTCTCTTTGGGAATGGACGCCATGGTAACAACCGCAAGTGGCACAAATACGAGCCCGGTCGCGGCACCCTGAAGAAACTGTGGCCAGAAGATGTCCCAGAAACCGACCCCTAAGTTGAATCTCATTAACTGAAAGAATGAGAGGCTGAGTCCCAGTGCGCCACACGCGCACACCTTGCGAGGATCAAACCTGCTTGCCAGGGCGGAGGCCATAGGCATGCCGAAGGTCGCCCCCAACCCCATGGCCACCATGGCGATGCCTGCTTGCATCGACGGATAACCCAGCAGCGTTTGCAGCCAAAGTGAGACGGTGGTCTGGCCACCGTACATCACGAACCCTACGAGCGCCATGACCATCGTGCCGGCGGTAAAGGGCACCTGCCCGAACACCCGAAGCTCGGCAACGGGGTCCGGCGTACTCAACTCGCGTGCCACCCAGGCCAGGAGCCCTACCGCGAAGGCCACCGCCAGGACCAAGATGAATCGGGAATCAAACCAATCCTCTTCCTGCCCTTTGTCCAGCATGATCTGGAGCGCGGCCACCCAAATAGCCAGCGTCGCCAGACCCCAGGAATCTATGGGGGCTGAGGAGCGCCGAATATACGGTGGGTCTTTCAGAAACGTCTTGATCATGAAAACGGAGGCAAAACCCACCGGCAGGTTTATGTAAAAGACCCAACGCCAGGAGAAGTTATCGGTCAGCCAGCCACCCAGAACCGGTCCGAGCACCGGAGCTACAATGGCCCCCATCGCCCAGATCGCCATGGCTTTGCCGTGTTGCTTGGGAGGAAACGCCTCCAGCATCACGGCCTGCGACATCGGTTGCAGCGAACCACCACAAGCACCCTGAATCACGCGAAAGGTCACCAGCAGACCCATGCTGGGCGCGATGCCGCAGAGTAACGAGGCGACGGTGAAACCTCCGGTGGAAATCAGGAGCAGATTTTTCCGTCCAAGGCGATTGGCCAGCCATCCGGAAATCGGAATGACAATGCCGTTGGCAACTAGATATGACGTGAGCGCCCAGGTAGCTTCGTTGGGTGTTGCGGAGAGGCTCCCGGCAATGTGCGTCAAGGAGACGCTGACGACGGTGGTATCCAGCACTTCCATGAAGGTCGCAAGCATGACGGCCGCTGTGATGAGCCATGGACCCTCGGCAAGACTCGCGGTGCGTCCGCTTATCACGAGCTGCCTACCCCGCTCTTTGGATGGGGTAGTCATCGGCTGTCCTCCTCGACGGGAATTCCCAAACCCGCACAGAGCGCTCGCGCGAAAAGGGACGTGCATACGAAGTGCCGATGCGCTCGCCAGAGGGTGAGAAGGGCCTGCTCGCCGGCGCGGTCCGCACAGGTGATACCGTCGAGGTCGATCTCAACGGTGCCTTGGGCTGGGCAACACTGAGCGATTGCTTTGGGCAGACATTCTGCCCATTCCCCAACGAGTTGCCCGCTGAGGACAACCTTGATTCGATCCCGAAGATAGAGCACCGTCGTTCTTAGCACGCCCAAGGTATGTGCAGCTTCCTTACCAAGCATTGTCAGCACGTAAGCCTTTGTGATTTCGATGTTTACAGGTACTCAGGGGGGTGTTGAAAGACGCCAACGGTGCCCGAATGGTGGCGGTTGCCCGGCAGATGGCAATGGTTATAGGGTGATTCGGCAGGATGATGAGACTGTCTAATGTATTGGGGGCGCATTCCGGATTGCAGTATTGTCTGCGTAAACCATGGGATTGACCCGGGGGCTTCGTGAAAGCCAGAAGTAAGCTCGTTCTGAATCGTCAAGCACGAGCACTCCCCCGGACATGACGCTCATGGGATTCTGAAGGTCGGAGTCTGGCCTTGCCAGCTCCTGGTGACGAGCGCGGGTGTGCGTCCTCCTGTTGCCACTTGTCCGCTAACTCGTTCAAGTCGCCCAGCACCTTGCTGATAGCTTTCATCCGGCGGGTGATCCCGTACGTCACCGCGGGCGGAATCGTGGGTTTGTAATCCCGGAACACGAAGCCTTTTTGTTCCAGGATACGGAGGCGCTCGGTCAGAACCCGCGAAGAAACCCCCTCCACCTGGCGGCGTAGTTTTCCAAAGCGTGTCGGCCCTTCGGTGCTCAGCGTCCACAAAATGTGCATAGTCCAGGGCCGGGCAAGCACCTCCAGTAACCCGTGGATAGGGCAAGGGCTTGGTCCTTTTGCGCCGTGTCGCATCTCAATTCCTCACTAGGTTACTTTAAGGTGCCTACTTTACAAATACAAGTAGTTACTTAAAATAACCATTATAAGCGCTCGCGAAATCTGCGAGACGATGAAACGGAGGACTTGATGAAACTGCTTAAAATCGATTCCAGTGCACGCCGCAATTCCGTCTCCCGCAAATTGACGTCCCGGTTTACCGAGACATGGAGAAAGCTCCATCCCGGCGGCGAGGTTGTGGAACGCGATCTTTCTGCGAATGTACCGCCCCTGATTACCGATGACTGGGTGGAAGCCACACGCACCGATGCTTCCCAATTGACGCCGGCCCAACGGCAAGCAATTGCCCTCTCCGATGCGCTAACTGATGAGGTCCTGAACGCCGACGTGATCGTGATTGGCGCGCCGATGTACAATTTTAGTATATCCCCCGCTCTCAAGGCGTGGATCGATCAAGTTGTTCGCATTGGGACAACCTTAACCTATGGGGCCGATGGCCCTAAGGGGCTGGTTGTGGGCAAAAAGGTGTTTGTCCTCACCTCGCGAGGGGGCGCGTATGGTCGCGGAACCCACTATGAGAAGTTTGATTTTCAGGAGCCCTACTTGCGACACATACTCTCGTTCATCGGCCTCACCGATGTGACGTTCATTCATGCCGAAAACCAGTTGCGGGAGTCTGCCGGTCCTTCACTGGCGGCTGCAACTGAGCAGATTGCAAAGGTCGTAGCTGAACAACCGCAGCCAGCGAGCGCTAACTGAGGTGTGAACTTTCTACCCACAAAAGCAAGTGAGCATCTCCGTGACATTCCCGAAATGCACAGGTCGGCTTTTCTTTCGGACCTAGAGAAGTGGCCACGCAGATCGGATGAGCGGGTGTTGCCAGCGGGACAGTCCAAACTTCGGATGGCCCATAATCTGGATCCAATCGGACATAGAGTTGATGGCCTGCTTGTATCACACATACATACACGCATGGATGTTGTAGAGTTCTCTTCTTTGTGCGATATTCGAGTGTATGGCGACGACGAACCCCACATCGAGGAGGCATCAAAAGGAGCGTACAGAGCTAACCCGCCGGAGGCTTCTTGCAGCCGCCGAAGCAGTCTTTATCCGCGACGGATTTCAGGCGGCCAAGCTCGAGGACATCGCCAAGGCCGCGGGATATACGCGCGGGGCTTTTTATGCGAATTTCCAAAGCAAGGAAGACCTATTTATCACGGTCGCCGAGCGTCAACTGAAAGGTTTGACCGATAAGTTGCGCAGGGCGGTGCTTTCTGCGTCGGGGGTAGACAATAAAGCGAAAGCTGTGCTCCAGATTGTCCAAGAGAGCAGGGCCGCACGACGCTGGGCACTGCTCTTACTCGAATTCAACTTGTTTTTTCTGCGTCAACCCAACTTGAAAGGACGAGTTCTCCCTATGCAGACGAGGCTGCTCAACGGAATCGAGGCGGTCTTCAGGGATCTCTACGTGGCGGCAAATCACCGGCCGCCGATCTCTCTTGCCGTGGTTGGCTTGGGGTTTGGTGCAATCTTTCAAGGCCTGACTTTGCAGAAGATACTTAACGGAAAGCTGGTTTCGTCTGCGGAAATCGCCGCGGTCCTAAATCGTTATATCGATGCGATGCTATCAGCAGGAGAAGGATAGGGTGACACAAGTTCCAGAAGCAGACTGATGCACGCAGCAGTCTGCACGCCATGTGTGGTTCGGCGGGGCAGAAACGCCACAGGAGGGTTGTTTGGAACTGAAAGACCAAGACGGATATGTAAATCAGCAAACGCGTTACGAGACACTACGACAAGTATCCGGCGTAATCGCCTCTCAGGCGGACCTAAATGGAGTGCTGGAGAACCTCGCCCGCTTTCTTCCCTCCGTAGTCAGTTTCGAGTTCCTCGGGGTGTCGCTTCACGATCCCGAGCGCCAAGTCTCTCGCCTCTATGCTTTTGGAGGCACTTTGGCTGGCGGAGGAGAGATTGGGACGGAAATTCCTTTGGCCGAGTCGTCCGCAGCCACGATATTGCTGGAGGGCCAGAAGCCCATCATTCTAAATGACATCGAGAAAGAGACAAGGTTTCCCGATATCGTCGACCGGGCGCGGTCGTACGGGATTCGGTCGATGTGCCTCCTCCCTCTATCGTCGCCGCGACGGCGGCTCGGCTACTTGGTTTTCGGGTCCAGTCTTCAGAAGGA
Organism: Terriglobia bacterium; assembly: GCA_052139985.1. Classification (GTDB taxonomy): domain Bacteria; phylum Acidobacteriota; class Terriglobia; order UBA7540; family UBA7540; genus Bog-366. The sequence goes on along the minus strand of JBKQVI010000137.1, from coordinate 5,775 downwards.
CTATAACGAAGAGGACTTGAAGTTGATGTCGACGGTCACTGCCCATGTGGCGGTCGCCGTGGAGAATGCTCTGAATTTCGAGGAGGCGCGTTCCTATCAGCAACTCCTGGCGCGTGAGCGCGACCGGCTGCGGCTGCTGCTGGAAGTGACCAACAACGTTATTTCTCACCTGGAGTTGAGTGATCTGTTCCAGGCCGTTTCCACCGCGCTCCGTGATTGCTTTCACCACGAGTACACGGGCCTATGGTTGTTTGAAGAGGGCTCGTCGCGGCTGCGTTGCGTCGGCATGGACTTTCCCAGCAATCGTGGGTTCATGCAACAGATGCAGATGGCAGATGTGACACCGGCGGAAGTTGAGGACATCCGGTCTCGCTTGCCTCGGCTTATAGACCGCGAGAAAATTGCGCAACTCCCTGCCCAAATTGCCATGCCGGTCTTGGCGGAGAACATCCGTTCCGGGGTTTCCATTCCCTTGGTCTCAGGGTCCAAGCCGCTGGGCATCTTGACGCTCGGGAGCACGGAGGAATCCAAATTCCGGCAAGAAGAGCTGGGTTTACTTGTGCAGGTTGGCAACCAGGTGGCGCTGGCCATCGAAAACGCTCTGGCCTATGAGGAGGTGGCGGAGGCGCGGAACCACCTTAACACCGAGAAGACCTACCTGGAAGATGAGATCCGCTATGACCACAACGTTGAAGACATCGTCGGCAAGAGCCGCGCCTTGCGCGAGGTCCTGAGCAAGGCGGAGATTGTCGCCAAGACCGACGCCACGGTCCTGCTCATGGGCGAAACGGGAACCGGAAAAGAGCTCATCGGACGATTGATTCACAACCAGAGCTCGCGCCGGGATCATACGTTCGTGAAATTGAATTGTGCCGCGGTTCCCTCCGGCCTCATCGAAAGTGAGCTTTTCGGGCACGAGCGCGGTGCCTTCACAGGCGCAGTAGCGACGAAAGTCGGGCGTTTCGAGTTGGCCCACCAGGGAAGTCTTTTTCTTGACGAGATTGGCGACATCGCGCTGGACCTTCAGCCCAAGCTTCTCCGCGTCCTGCAGGAGAAGGAATTCGAGCGGTTGGGAGGCACGCGGACGCTGAAGGTCGACGCCCGCCTGGTTGCCGCCACCAACCGAGATCTCGCCAGAATGGTCTCGAGCGGAGAGTTCCGTGAAGACCTCTACTATCGACTGGCGGTTTTCCCCATTCAGTTGCCTCCCCTGCGCGAGAGGCGGCAAGATATACCCCTTCTGGTGGAGTACTTCGTGGCCAGCTACGCCCGCCGCATGAAGAAAAGAATCAAGGAAATTCCGACCCAAGTGCTAAAGGCCATGACCGAGTGGGCATGGCCGGGGAATATCCGGGAATTGCAGAACTTCATCGAGCGGGCCGTGATCCTTACCAAGGGGGAGTGCCTCAATGTGCCAATTGAGGAGCTGAAATCGCCACGAACGGAACGAACCTCCAAGGAGAACGGAGCAGCCAGGAGTCTCAATCTCCGGGAAGTCGAGCGTGAAGCGATCCTGGAAGCTTTGAGGACAACCAACGGACGGATTGGCGGCGCGGGCGGCGCAGCAGAACTGCTCGGTCTGAAGCGTACAACCCTCCAATCTAGAATGCGCCTCCTGAACATTAAACTGTCTCATCACCCGGCCGAATCATTTTAACCATTGCCACCTAGCGGGCAACCGCCACCATTCGGGCACTAGCGAAGACCCTAAACACCCCCTGAATACCGATAAGTATCGAAATCACATAGGATTACGCGCTAACGGCGCTTGGTAAGAAAGCTGCACTTACCCTAGGCGTGCTACAAACCACAGTGCTCTATCTCCGGGATCGAACCAAGGTTGTCCTCAGGGGGCAACTGGTCGGGGAATGGGTAGAATGTCTACCCAGAGCAATCGCCCAGTGTTGCCCAGCCCAAGGCACTGTTGAGATCGACCTCGATGGTATCACCTGTGTGGACCGCGCCGGCGAACAAGTCCTTCTCTCCCTCTGGCGAGCCCATCGACGTTTCCTCTGCACCTCGCCCTTCGCGCGAACACTCTGTGAGTGCCTGCGAATTCCGTTAAGGGACCTTCAGGAATCTGTCAGCGTCTCACTGATGCAATGTCGGGGCGGCACGGCCAACTATCTTAACGTCCTCAACAGCCAAAGCTCTCTCTTCAGCGCCGATCTTACGCTGGCGCAGGTGCGCAACAACGAATACCGGAGTCTTGTGCAGCTTTATAAGGCGCTCGGCGGCGGCTGGATGCAAGCTTCTCAACCTTCAACGCCACGGGTCCCGTAAGAAGTAGCCATGCACGAAATTAAACGCATCCTTTGTCCCATTGATTTCTCAGAGTTCTCGGATAGGGCGCATCGCCATGCTCTATCGGTGGCCCAGCACTATCGAGCCAAGTTGTTCACGCAACACATCGTAGAGTTATGCCGGTACCCTTCGGCGGGGTTTGCTGCCTCCGCGGGAGCCTATGAGGAGTTCTGTCAGGCACTTCTCCTTAAGGCCAAGGAGAAGCTTAAAGAATTCGTGAAAAGCCAAGCACACAATGATATTCAACCGGAATGCTTAGTGGGGCTGGGAATAGCTTCGGATTCCATTCTGGCGTTTGCCGAAGCCCAGAAAACGGACGTCATCATCATGGGAACGCATGGCCGGCGAGGGTTTGACCGGCTCATGCTCGGATCGGTGACCCAACGGGTCATGCGAAAGGCTTCGTGCCCTGTGCTGGCAGTACACAGGCCTTCCCATGACTTCATCATTCCAGATAGTCAGCAGGATCCTATCCACTTGAGCCGAATTCTTTTCTGCACGGATTTCTCTGAGAATTCGCGGCAGGCTTTGGACTATGCGATCTCTCTGACAGCGGAGTACAACGCCGAGCTCACTCTGTTGCACGTGTTGGAGGACATCCTTATTTCGGCCAACATTGAGGTGACAAGGGCGAAAGCGACGGGGCTGCTCGATCAACTGATTCCCCTGGAAGAGCGCAAAACGGGCAGGATTAAGACAATGGTGCGCATTGGCAAGCCGTACGAACAGATCATCAAGTCCGCCCTGGAAGCGCAAACCGACCTCGTCGTTATGGCCGTGCGTGGCCGTGGCGCCCTGGATCTTGCGGTGTTTGGTTCGACGACTCAACGGGTCCTTCAGTTGGGACCCTGCCCGGCTCTCGTCGTTCACGTTTGAGTCGCTCGGCGGTGGCTGGAGGCAATCGTGGGGTGCCTTGGCGCAGGCGTCACGACAGCTTGCCTCGAGCGCAGGCTACCCGAAGCTATCAAAACAAGGCTCGCAAGTCCGACTTCGGGTCCGATTCGTGGACACCGATGGAGTTCCTCAGACTCCGCAAATCGGAGACTCCGGCGGAGTCCACAGGACGACAGAAACCGGGGATGCTGGCGCTACGGCGCGACGGGTTTAGAGGCGATTCTGACATAGGCGCTCGAAGAGGGCTTCGTTTGCGCCCTCTTCATTGCGATTGCCTTCCTTCGAGCTTTGCTATTCAGGGCGGCCAGCCTCGTTTTGCTCGCGCATGCGATTCTGTAGGCAGGACTTGAAAGAGGTGCGTCGGTCCAAGCCCACCGGCAGAAGCCATCTGCGCTCTATTACCAGCAGCCTGAGCAGCCTCCAAACCAAGCAGTGCGCACGAGCATGATCGCCAGACGAGCGAATCAATGAAGGGTTAGGTGATGCTGGAACGGAAGAAAGGCCTAGTCCTGTCTTCCTGTGTCTGGCCAAGGGGAAGACTTTAGGTCTCAAGTGGACACCCCTCCAATCTAGAATGCGGCTCCTAGAGATCATACCGCCCCATCACCCTTCCGAATCACCTTAGCCATTGCCATCTACCGGGCAACCGCCACCATTCGGGCACTTGCGGCATCCGTCAGCACATAGTGAATACTAGTAAGTATCGAAATCACAAAGAATTACAGGCCAACCCCTCTTGGCAAACAAGCTGCACTTATCCTGGGCGTGCTACGAACCACGTTTCTCTTTCTCCGGGATCGAACCAAGGTCGTCCTGAGCGGGCAACTGGTCGGAGAATGGGCAGAATGTCTACCTAAGGCAATCGACCAGTGTTGCTCAGCCCGAGACACTGTTGAGATCGATCTGGATGGTATCACCAGTGCGGACCGCGCCGGTAAAGAAGTCCTTCTCTTCCTCTGGCGAGCCCATCGGCGTTTTCTCTGCACTTCACCCTTCGCGCGAGCACTCTGTGAGTGCCTGGGAATTCCCGTCGAGGGAGACAGCCGATGACCGCCCCTTCCCAAGTCGAGCAGGACAGTCAGTCGGCGGTAGGGCGCGATTCCGGCAAGAGAGCATTCCAAGCCCATCCGGTGTCGGTCGGATCAAATCACGACGGTTTTTCACTTTCGCGGTCGGGGCAGAACCGTGTGAGAGCAATAGTCTCACGGTGGCAACCGCAGCAGGCGACGAGAAGGCTCAGATCCGCTGGTGACCTATGTCAATGACTCGCAAGCGTTTTAGTGGTGCCTCACCGACCAGCGACGCACTGCCGCCCGTAGAGAGCAAGTGAAGCAGAATGGGGGAAGGTTATGTGCGGATCGACGGTGAGGACAGACGTTGGTATTCCGCAGGGGGAGTCCAGCCTCTCCTTCGGAAGAAAGCTGAAGCTCAAGGATGATTCCAAAGGAAGCATGACAATGAATACGCAAACGATCGAGCAGTACGTTCATGTGAACTCGGAAAACAAAGTTGCAAACGTCCGCGAAACCGCACGGCAGATGACGCTCAAGACGCTGTTGCACATCGAGACGGCAGTTGATGAAGTGAGGAGTGCACCCATCAAAGGTGGCAAGCACACGTTGCGCTCGGGAGGCGCCCTGCTGGCGGCCACGGCATCGGGCATGCTCGCCGGCATCGCCGAACGCTTGGAGCCAGCGTCCGCCAAGCCGAGCGATGAATCGAAACCGGATAACGGCAACTAATGCTGTGGGAAGCGCTCAGTGCTGCCCGCGACTTGGGGCGCGTGCATGACATCGCCGCGGTTCTGATCCGCTACGGCTTTGGCGACTTAGTGCAGCGCATCGGCATGGCTAGGGCACTGGAACGCGCCGGTAAGGTCCTAGGATGGCGTACTCCCGAGGAGCTGGCGCGGCTCGCCCCACCCGCCCGGGTGCGCCGCGCCCTGGAGGACCTGGGACCGACCTTCATCAAGCTCGGCCAGATCTTGGCAACCCGCGTCGACCTCTTCCGTCCGGAGTGGATCGCGGAATTCGGCAAGTTGCAGGACGCGGCACCGGCCGTCCCGTTCCCGGACCTCCGGCGGCAGCTTACGGAAGACCTGGGGGACGATCCCGAGGCCATATTTGCCGGACTGGAAACGCAGCCCCTAGCGGCGGCGTCGCTGGCACAAGTACACCGGGCTCGGCTGACCGATGGAACGGCGGTCATTCTCAAAGTGCGACGTCCAGGTATTCGGCCGACTGTCGAGGCCGATCTGCGTCTTCTGAAATTTCTGGCCGAAATTGTTGAGGCGGAAGCCCCCGATCTGCGCCGCTACCGACCGCGCGATGTGGTGCATCAGTTCACACTAACACTGCGCCGGGAACTGGATTTCTCCTCCGAGTGTCGCAATGCCGAACGCATCAGACACAACTTTGCCGCTCACTCGGAAATTGTCGTGCCCCGTGTCCATTGGCAATGGAGTGGCGAACGACTGAATGTGCAGGACTACATCTACGGCATTCCCGGGCGGGATCTTGCAGAGGTAGATGCGGGCGGGCTGGATCGAAAACTGCTTGCCCGGCGAGGCGCCAACGC
>JBKQVI010000136.1:0-15410 GCA_052139985.1 Terriglobia bacterium | reverse complement strand
CGCCTTCTTTGCCGCTTTCCTCACCGGCTTCTTCGCCTTGGGCTGGGCTTTCTTGGCCGGCTTCTTCTTTGCTGGGGCTTTCTTGGAGGCGGCGGGCGCAGGCTCCGGAGCCGGGGTTACCGTTTCCTCTGCTACGTAGGAGACTTCTTCCTCAATCTCCTCGCCCTCTTCGCCTAAACCCTCTTCCGTTTCTTCTTTATAATCGGAGGAGAGTTCATCTCCAAAATCCTCCAGCTCATCTCCAGGTTCATTTTCATCATCGAAGGCCATGCAACCCTCCTCCTGCTGTTGTGTGTTTAGCCACGTGGATTCGCCACATTCAATCCCGCTACCATCCGAGCCCAAAAAAGTGGTGGTGGGGCAGATGTATACCAGCCGAATCATCCTGTCAAGAGCAATCGGGGGATCAAGCAAGTTTTTGTCGCGAGGGCTAACGAACGGCCAGGGCTGCCGCCGGTGCCGTGCCCTTAGCGGACAGTGAGGCACTCTTTTGCGCGGTGGTCGTTCGGGCTGTAGGGTGTTTGGATTTGGCGCCCTTTCGCGCGGTGGAAGTCCGGCCGGTAGAGTGATCTTGCGCCTCGGCATAAAGGTGCAAGGTCCTTCCAGGAACCAATTTCGAAGTCTTCAGTCCGTTCCACCGGCGAATTTGATAAGCCGTAACATCAAAGCGGTCGGCGATGAGATCGACGGTGTCTCCCGGACGCACACGGTAATGGATGAGTTGATGGGGGGCCGCGGCGCGAACCCGCACGAGCGATGCGTCATTGCCAGCCGCCATGGGTACCACAAGGTGCGTGCCCAGTTCCAGAGAAGCGTCGGCGGTCAGTCGATTGGCTTGCGCCAAGCTGACAGGCGAAATGCGATACTGCTTGGCGACACCGGCCAGGGTCTCACCTTCCAGCACCTTGTGCGCACGCCACCAGATCCGCTTGTCCGCGGGAATCGGGGCGATGCCCTGCGCGTATAGGTCCGTGGTCCCCGCAGGGAGATACAAAACGAAGTCGGGGTTGTTTCCGGGTGTCGTCCAACGCTGCATGCTGGGGTTGAGCTTGACCAGTTCATCGACGGGATGGTCAATAAGCTCGGCGATCAGGCGCAAATCCGTGGGTGTATCGACCACAGCCTTATCCACTGCCAGCGGCGGATCGGGTTGGGTGTCGAATCCGTAGGCTTTGGGATCTTTGGCAATAAGGGCCGTCGCCAGAAAGATGGGAACATAGTTCTCGGTTTCTCCAGGCAAGGCATGCAGCCGGCGCAATTCCCAATAGTCGGCGTACCCGGTCCTCTCGATGGCGCGCTGCACGGTCATGGGGCCACTGTCGTAAGCCGCCATCACCAGGAACCAGTCGCCAAAAGTCTGATAGAGATATTTAAAGTGGCGGGCAGCGGCGGCGGTGGATTTAAACGGGTCTTTGCGCTCGTCCACCCAGCGGTCCCGCTTCAAGCCGTAGAGAACGGCCGTCGCCATGGAGAGCTGCCAAATACCCACACATTGCTTATTGGAAACGGCCGAGGGGTTGAAGGCGCTTTCACCCGCGGCCAGATAAATGAGGTCCTGCGGCACCCCCTGTTTGCGCAGAGCCTCGCCGATGATGCCGCCGTAGGTTCCCGAACGCCGCAGTACGTTTTCCACATAACCGCGGGCATGGTTTTGCAAGTACGTGATGACCCCGTCCACGGCATCGTTGGAGACCAGCGGCAAATCCGAATGGACCGATTTCAATTCCTGCTGCACCCGCTGCGCGGTGCGGGGATCGACGGGGAAGGTCAAACCGGAGAAGGAATCCAGCGGCGTGGGCTCGTAGCTGTGTAGGCTCATAACGTCGCCGCGTTCCAGCGAGGCGGCTTCCGCCGAGTAGACATTCTCCACGATCTTATCGAACTCAGAACTTAGGCGCTCATCGCCCTGGATATCCAGGCCGGATTCCAGCAAGGTGGCCAGCGCCTGGTCAAACTCCTGCTTGGACGCCTCCAGGTTCCCCGCCCGGTAATCGCTCATTCCGCTGGTGTAAAGAGCGTCCACCTGCGCCACCAGCAGATCGGTCGCGTCCGGCAGGGTAGCGATATCGGGAGGAATAATCGTGCCGGTGGTCTTAAGGGGCAAAATCTGCAAAGGCTGGGGGCGCGGCGCGGTGGAAGCCTTCGCGGCCGTCGGGTGCTTTTTTGCCGTCGCGGAGCCATCCACCAGCATCACCGCGCTCAGCAAACAGACCAGCCATCGCTTGGACAAAGCCCACACCTCCTGAACTCAAACATTGCGGACGCCAGCCCATCCCGTGCGCCAACGGAGAACACCAACTTGAATTCTCTTACGCAAAGACCGCCCGGTCAACTCGAAAGTGGGTAGTGGTGTCATTTGGAAGTGGCACGAGCGTCCCGCCCGTGAACGGTCACGGCCAAGATGGCCGTGCCACAGCAAATGACACCACTTCCCGAAAGTGGGTTCGGGGAGCGCGACATAAAGGTGAAAGCCCAGTGAGAGTCGAGGGGAGTTGGCATGCGCACCCTGCCCGGGTTAAATCATGGCGAGGATGGCCAGGCCGCAAGTCTTGGCACAGGCATCCGGTCTGTGCCGGGAGTTTCGACATTTTGAGCCGCTCGGCGAAGCCCAGCGCGAGCGGTGTAGGGCGCGCGCTCCTATCTCCGTTTTCCACCTGCGGTTTGAGCCAAGTCCCTTTCCTTTCATACACATCGTGGGATAGAAAAAATAAGCCATTTGTTTTCATAGATATCGTGGGATTAGTCAAATTGTCATTTTTGTTTCTCTTTGTTTTCAATAACACCGTGGGACTATCCCTTATTTTTTCATTCCCCTTTTTCCCTTGGCCGGCACCCAGCCGGTGCGATAAGTTGTTTATCATCAGTCACATACAATTTCCTGGAAATTCCACGAATCTCCTATAAGTACTTGTATTTTCATACACATCGTGGGATAGCCGGCGTCCTTCGAGCGGCATCGGCATAGTCGCCTCTGGCGGCTTCTTTCTTCTCTTTTTCGTACGGGGCGGTAAGAGCCTGGGCTTCTGTCCGAATCGCACGAAGGTGTGCGCCCTTCCTCACCTCCGTCTCTCGTGCTTGCACGTTGGCGTCCAGTAGGCTATGGAAAAGGCTTCGCAGCAGTGGGAGCTGCCTGCCATCGCCGCCAGCAGGCGCAGGAGGGCGAAGCCAGCAACTTCTAAGATATCGCGCGCCCACGGGTGAGCCGCGAGGCGATGCGCTAGAACAAAAGTTTCAATGCAAACTGCAAAATTCGAGGCGAATTTGACGTCGTGAGAATCTGCCCAAAAGTCGGATCGGTCAAGGTGGCATCCGGCGCGCCAAAACTGACAGTGTTGAAAGCGTTGTAGGCCTCGGCGCGGATCTGGAGCATGTAGCGCTCATGGATCTTGAGGTCTTTGAGTAAAGCTACATCCGTATCGAATGATCCTGGTGCACGCAAATTGTTTTTTCCGCTGCTGCCAAAGGTTCCAAGGGCATTGGGTCCGAAAACCGCGGTGTTAAAGTACTCCTGGGTCAGCGCGTTGTGAGAACGGTTGGGGTCCAGCTTGGCCTGATTGAAATTCGTGCCGATAAAGTCTGCCCGGTCCACAAAATCCCCGGAGAAGGAATTGTCGTATCCGCTCATGACGGTGAACGGGAATCCGCTCCGCCAATTCACGATGGGGCCCAATCGCCACCCGTTCAGGAACTTATCGGCCGGGCCGCTCAGGTGGAAATGAGGGATCTCCCAGATGCCGGAGAATTTGATGACGTTGGTCACGTCGGGCGTCCCCGGGCCGTAGTTAAAATTCCGGTCGAAGGGATTTGTTTGATAGTAGCTCGAGTTGACCGTCTCGGAGAAGTCATTGAGCGCTCGGGACCAGGTGTAATCCGCCAGCAACGAAAGCCCGTGGCTCGCTTTCCTTTCCAGGCTCAACTGACCCGAATTGTAGTTGGAATTGAACCCGGAATCGATCATTCCAATGGGCCCGAAGTTGGTATACGACCGGCGTTGCTGCAGGTTGTCTTCGGTGGAATTGTCCGGCACGTAGCGGCCGGCGTTAATGTCGGCCATGGGCTCCTGGTCCGATGTCCCAAAAAGATGGGTGGCCTTATTCCCGAAATAGGCCGCCTTGATCAACCAACTCGATCCGATCTGGCGCTCGAGCATCAAATTCCAGATGGCGGTTTCGGGCATCGTGAAGCCGCGGGAGAAGAAGTAGGCAAGCGTGGCGGGAAGGGGGAACGTGGTGCTGGACGGCGGCACCTGGGGGCCGAAATCCGCCGGAAAGGGATTGGCGATTCCCGCGCTGCCATAGGGATCGCCAAAGCTCACACCATTCAGCGTGACGATGGGGGCGAAGGGCGCCACACCCGCGTCGTCCTGGTAGGCGAGAGTCTCGGGGGGCTGATAATAGAATCCCGCACCTCCGCGAAGACTCGTTTTGCCGTCGTGGGTCAGGCGGTAAGCGAATCCGATGCGCGGCGCGAAAGCGCCCAGGCTACTGTAATAAGTCCCTTGGGGGCAACCCGGATCACCTGCGAACAGCAAGCCCGCCGGAGCATTGGGGTAGCGATTTGAAACCTTGCCCGGCTCAAAACACGGCAGGCGTCTCTTGCTGTCGGTAAAGGGCAGCAAAGGTTGCCACCGCAGGCCGCCGTTGAGCGTCAAGCGCTCGGTGGCTCGCCAGTTGTCCTGGAGGAAGAAGGCAAGGTTATATCCGGTTACATTGGCGTAAATGCCGCCGCCTTGAGTAAAAGTGCCGACGTCGCCGAGCATGAAATCGGCCAGATCGTCTCCGGACAAGGCGCCTCCGAACTGGAACTCGCCGCCCTCCAGGTACTGACTGGCGATGGGTGCGTCCACCCTCAACATCTCTCCCCCGAAGGAGAGCTGGTGCTTGCCTTTCATGAGGGTCGCGACTTCCCGCAAAGTCTGGTCACCGCGATTGTAGGCGCCGACCTCGGGCCCAATGAGGTCAAAGTAACCGTTCACGAGAATACTGAGCTGCGGTGAAGGTGACGGCGCAATATTCGCCCCCAAGGAGTTGGCGGAAAAAGGTACGCCGACGAGGTAACCTCCGCTCTGCCGGTTCCATCCAAACCACGTATTGAACAGCAAATGGGGCGAGGCCGTGTACGTGTCATTCACAGAAACCGTTTGCACCCGCACTCGATTGGCATTGGATTGAATGGTCAGGATATTGTTGTTCTTCACCGGGGTGGCCGGCTCCGTGAATTGGGTGAAGAAGTAGTGCCCGCTCACATGGTGGTTGCCGCGGGCGTAATCGATCTTGGCCAGAAATTGGTCGTCGTTCGTATTCGCCGCCGCTCCCAAGTAGTTGAGCTCCTGACCGCCGGCATTGGGCAGGGGCAAATCCTTGAGCAGGTTCAATGCGACCGGGGAAAGTGAGCCCCCCGGAAGCTGGTTGTAGGCAAAAGGCGTACCCGTGTTGGGATCGCTGAGCTGAACGCCCCCATTGGCGATGGCGTCCGCAGTGCAGAGGCCTGACGCATCGTAAGCGGAGCAGTAAGAGGAAAAATCACCCCCCCGCTGGGCTGCGGTCGGCACCTCGACAATGTTCCCATTGGGCGCCGTCCGCGTGCGCGTGCCTTGGTAGCTCCCAAAGAAAAAGAGTTTGTCTTTCTTGAGGGGTCCGCCCAGCGTGCCCCCGAATTGGTTCTGCTTCAGCGTGTCCCGGGTGGGGGCAAAGTAGTTGCGCGCATCGAACGCGTAGTTTCGAAGAAACTCGAAGACGTCTCCCTTGAATTGGTTCGTCCCCGATTTGGTGACAATATCCACGACGCCGCTGACGGCGTTGCCGTACTCCGCGCTCATGTTCCCGGTTTGCACGTTGAACTCCTCAATCGCATCCGGATCGGGGAAGGGCAGGTTCGTGTTCATGTAAGTGTCGTTGTTGTCGGAGCCGTCCATCTGGTAGTTAACCCCGTTCGGCCCGCCGCCATTGACCGCAGCATATTGTTCACCGGGATAAACTCCGCCCTCACAGCCCGCGCCGCAATAATACGGCGTGACGTCGTTCGCCCCAGGGATTAGGAACACCAGGCTTTGCGCCATGCGTCCATTCAAGGGCAAATTCTCGACGTTCTGCTGGCTTACCAACTGCCCCACCGTCGACACCTGCGTGGTCACGAGAGGAGCGCTGCCCGATACGCTAATTTGCTCGGTCACCTTTCCGACCTGGAGAATGACCGGCTGAGTGGCCGCCTGGTTCACGCTCAGCGCAATGCCGGTTTGGATGTAGGGACGAAACCCGCTCTTTTCTACCGTCAGCTTGTACACCCCCACGGGCAAGGCGGGAAAAAGATAATGCCCGTCGGGTCCGCTTTGGGTGTTGCGGATAAGGCCTGTCTCGGTGTTCTCCATCCTGACCGCAGCCTCGGGAACTGCCGCACCCGACGGGTCAACCACGGTTCCGTCCAGGCTTGCCGTGGTGAACTGCGCCGCCAGCGGCACAGCTCTAATCAGCGCTACGAACAGGATCAGAAGACAGGGAATGAGGCGATCTCGCGTGGTCCGGTGGACGTCTGCCATACTTTATCCTCCCAGTCCTGAGAACGACAAAATCAGAGCATGCCCCTAACATCGATAATGGTTTGAATGTCGCGCCACAGTTGCCGATGATGATCCAGCAACCACTCCTATCCGTTTGGGTAGGAATGGCGGGCGAAATCATGCCGCGCGAAGTATAGCGCAAGCATCGGATGAAAATTCACCCATTTTTACTGAAGGTATCGGTCAGCCAAGTCAGCCGTCGCATCCGCATGGTTAGGTTTTGCCGCTCGACATGAGACGTGCTGATCGTGCTGGCGTTAGGATTACCGAACACAGGCACCTTTCTGCCCCCGATGCCTTCAGCGGGGAAATTCGGATTTTTGGCCAGCAACGCAACAACATCACACTGCCGGACAATCTGTCCTCTTGACAATCTAGAGGAGAGGACTATGCTCATCTCGGCAATCAAGAGGAGAATCCGATGACGGACAAAGCCAGCGAACTTGTGCAAGGGACCTTGGACATGCTCATCCTGCGAACCCTGGCGCTCGAACCCATGCACGGGTACGGGATCGCCTTACGCATCGAGCAGATCAGCCGGGGAGTGTTTCGCGTCAATCCGGGTTCGCTGTTTCCCGCCTTCCGCCGCCTGGAGCGCGAGGGATGGATCAAACCGGAGTGGCGGCCGACGGAGAATAATCGGCGCGCCAAGTATTACCAGCTCACGGAGCGAGGAAGCAAGCAACTGAAAGCCGAAACCGAGGAATGGGGAAGACAGATCGCGGCGATCGCGCGAATCATGGAGATTGTCGATTGCCGACTGCCGATTGAACGGATAGTGCATCCCGTGCAGGCTTTCAATCGGAATGGTCAATCGAAAATTCGCAGCAATGTAGATGATTGACGGTTGAAGATCGGGACTCGTTCAAGAGTGGTCTTCAATCGACAATCGGCAATCGAAAATCGGCAATGGGAGAGTGGCCATGTCAATCATGCGAAACCTAATTAGCGGTCTGCGGGCGCTGTTCCATAAGGAAGAAATGGAACAGGAGATGGACGAGGAGCTGCGCGGTTTTCTGGACGCGGCGGTGAAAGAGAAAATGCGCTCCGGCATCAGCCACGACGAAGCCCTGCGCGCCGCCCGCGTGGAGATGGGCAGCGTGGACGGGGTGAAGGAAGAAATCCGCCGCAGCGGGTGGGAATCAACGCTGGAAGCGCTCTGGCAGGATCTCCGCTACGGCGTGCGCCAGTTGCACCGCAATCCCGGGTTCACTGCGGTGGCAGTACTGACGCTCGCTTTAGGCATCGGGGTTAATGCTGCGATGTTCAGCATCATCAACGCGACGCTCTTGACGCCCCTGCCGTATAGGAACGCCGACCGCCTGGTCTGGCTGGGTACAAGGTTCCCTGGGTTCAACCATCCTATCCCGCTTTCGGGACCGGATTTTCTCGATTGGAACAGCCAGAACCACGTCTTCGATTACATAGCAGCCATCCAGTCAGACGGATTCACCCTAACGGGAAGGGGCGAACCCGAGGTCCTTCCCGGATCGTTGGTGTCAACAAACTTCTTCAATTTGTTCGACGAGAAGCCTGAATTGGGCCGCGGTTTCGTCGAAGGGGAAGACCAGCCGGGCCACAATCATGTTGTGGTCCTGAGCTACGATCTTTGGAAGACCCGATTCGGCTTCAGCCCGAATGTGTTGGGCAGCAATCTTACCCTCGAGGGGGAAAGTTACACCATCGTGGGCGTCGCGCCGCAAGGGTTTGCATACCCGCGCGGGATGCTGTTTTGGTCGCCTATTGTATTCGACGTCAAACATCATCCGCGGGGGAATCACTATCTTCAAGGAATAGCTCGGTTAAAACCCCGAGTAACCCTAACGCAAGCGCAGGCGGACATGGACACAATCGCCAGCCGCATCGCAGCGGAGTACCCTGAGCAGAACAAAGGAGTCGGAGTCGATCTCATCCTGCTCAAACAGCGGCTTGTGCAGTTCATTCGCCCTGCCCTGCTGGTCCTATTTGGCGCCGTAGGGTTTGTTCTGCTGATAGCTTGCGCTAACGTGGCGAACCTATCGGTTGCCCAGGCCACGAAAAGACGAAAAGAAATAACTCTTCGGGCGGCCCTGGGCGCCCGCGGTTTTCGGTTGATTCGCCAGTTCCTTACCGAGAGTCTTCTATTGTCATTCCTCGCGGGAGGGTTGGCCGTGTTAGTGGCGACGTGGAGCCTTGCCCTGCTCCGTGCGCTCAAGCCCGACAACATTCCTGATGTGAATAAAATTCATCTCGATTTACACGTCCTGGGCTTTCTGCTGGCCATATCTCTTCTCGTGGGGATTGCGGCGGGCTTGGCGCCGGCTTTGCACGCTTCCCGGCTGCACCTTAGCGAATCCCTGAAGGAATCAGGCGGGGCGGCGATAGGCGGCACGAGTGGGGGAAGCCTGCGCAGTGTTTTGGTGGTTGCGGAAATAGCTTTGTGTCTCGTCCTGCTGGTTGGCGCGGGTCTGCTGATTCGCAGCTTCGCCCGCCTACTCAGCATTGATCCCGGCTACGACCCCAAAAATCTGTTGACCTTCCAGATTGGCCTGCCGGACAGTAAATATCCAAAGAATTCCCAAGTCATGGGCTTTTTCCGTGAGGCTCTTGACCGGATCGGCACTTGCCCTGGTGTTCAGTCGGTCGCCATCAGCAACACGATGCCTCCTTTCGGCACTGAAATGGACGGGCCTTTCTACGTGGAAGGCCATGAACCGAAAAACTCTGACGTAGCTCCGGACGCCATCTATGACCCCATAAGCCCCGGATACTTTCAAACGATGAAAACGCCCCTTATCGCGGGCCGGTACTTTACCGAGTTCGACAATAACGAAAAATCGCGCGCCCTCATTATCAATGAGACGCTGGCCCGTGAGTTCCTGGGCGGCCCGGGAGCTGTGGGCAAGCGGATAAAAGCCGTAGCATACGGAGCGAAGGACTGGTGGGAGGTGGTCGGGGTTGTTGCCGATGAAAGGTTTTTCGGGTGGGACAACGACGTGGGTCCGGTCCTCTATTACCCCTACGGGGAACTTCCCCAAAGGGGCATGACATTCGTGGTGCGGACGAAGATCGATCCGATGCACGTGAGCTCAGCCGTGCGCCAAGGGATTTGGTCCATTGATAAGGGCTTGCCTTTTACGGAAGTGCGCACCATGGACCAGCGGCTTTCGCAATCCTTCTCAGAGCGGCGCTTCCACATGATCCTCTTGGGATTTTTCGCCGGGCTGGCATTGATCCTGTCGGTCGTCGGAATCTATGGTGTCATGTCCTATTCCGTGAACCAACGCACTCACGAAATCGGCCTGCGCATGGCACTGGGGGCGGAAAGGGACGACGTGCTGCGGATGGTTCTCAAGCGGGGATTGGTTCTGACCCTTATGGGAGCCGGCTCCGGGCTGGCCGGGGCCTTCGCTCTCACACGTTTCCTGGTAAGTATGTTGTACGGTGTTCATCCGACCGATGTGGTTACGTTCGCGGCCGTCAGTCTGCTCCTGACCGCGATTGCCCTTCTGGCATGTTACATCCCCGCCCGCCGGGCGACGAAAGTCGATCCCATGGTGGCGCTGCGGTACGAGTAATTGTCGATTGACGATTGAAAGGCGGGCGCTTCCGGTGCCGGGTGTTCAATCGACAATCGGCAATCGGCAATTCGGAGACAGATCATGTCAATCCTGCGAAACCTCACGAGCGGTATGCGAGCGCTGTTTCATAAGGAAGAAGTGGAACAGGAGATGGACGAGGAGCTGCGCGGGTTTCTGGACGCGGCGGCGAAAGAGAAAATGCGCTCGGGGATGAGCCCGGACGAAGCCCTGCGCGCCGCGCGTGTCGAGATGGGTAGCCTGGACGGGGTGAAGGAGGAGATCCGCAGCACGGGGTGGGAATCGACCTTGGAAACGCTCTGGCAGGACGTTCGGTACGGCCTGCGCCAACTCAAACGAAACCCAGGATTCACGGCGGTTGTCGTAATAACCCTGGCTCTGGGCATCGGCGCGAATACTACCGTATTCAGTGTCCTCAATGGGCTTTTTCTCCGTGGGCTTCCTGTCCCTGAACCGGAGCGGCTCGTGTCTTTCTCCGACACGAACTTTTCCTGGGCGGACTACGTAGCGTGGCGTGACCAAGCAAGATCGTTTTCGAGCCTCTCCGCGAGCTACGTCTTCCCTTTCACGGCGAACTTGAATTCAACCCGGCCGCCACAGCACATCTATGGAGGGCTCGTTACCGGAAACTTCCTCACTCCTTTGCGGATCAAGCCCGCTCTAGGCCGCGACTTCCTGCCGGATGAGGATCAGATTTCGTCCCCGAAGCCCGTTGTGATGCTGAGCTACCAGTTTTGGCGCACGCGGTTCGGTGGTGACCCGGAGATTGTGGGTAAGGCCATTCGGCTCAACAACGCGAGCTACACCATTGTGGGCGTGATGCCGAGCGACCTTCGTAGCGTGGACATCGGCACCGCGCCGGACCTCTGGGCACCCATGGCCACGCTGCCGCAGCTCGACATCGGGGCAGCCCAGGCCCACCCCTTCACCACCGACGACGAGGGCTTTTGGATTTTCGGCCGGTTGAAACATGGAGTGTCGCGCCAGGAGGCACAGACGGAGGTGAACGTCATCCATGATCGGCTCCGTCAGGCCGCCGGCAAGAAAGGAAAACGGCCCGTGGCGCTCTCGACCGACGGCGTTTTCCCCGGCGAGCTCGGCAAAATGTTTCTGGGAGTCTCGGCGGTCGTGATGGTGATTGCCGGTCTGGTGTTGCTGATCGCTTGTGTGAATATCGCGAACCTGCTGCTGGCGCGTGGAACTTCGCGGCGAAGGGAAATGGCCATTCGGTTGGCGATCGGAGCCGGCCGCGGGCGTGTGATCCGGCAATTGATGACCGGGAATCTGATTCTGTCACTTCTGGGCGCCGCCGTGGGATTACTTTTAGCGTGGTCCGCGACGAAAGCGGCGACGAGCGTAGACCTTCCGTTGGACATGCCGATCATCCTGAATTTTGCCCCCGACCTGCGAGTCCTGCTGCTGACGGTGGGAATCGCCGTCTTGACCAGCTTGATCTTCGGACTGGCGCCCGCGGCGCGCGCCACGCGACTGAATGTGAATGCCTCTCTGAAAGATGGCGTTACTGCCTCCACCGGCCCCGCCACCCGGTGGACGCGCAGTGGTTTGGTCATGGTGCAGGTGGCGGTTTCTGCGGTCGTGCTGGTGGCCGCCATGCTGTTTCTGCACAGCCTCTGGAACGGGCTTGCAATCAGCCTCGGCTTCCGTCCGGAAAATCTCCTGATCGTAAGGCTTGATACCACCGCCCAGGGCTATTCCCGCCAACGCAGCGCGCTCTTCTTCCGGGAACTGGAAGAGCGGGTGAACAAGTTACCCGGTGTGCGGTCAGCCAGCGTGGTGACACCGTTGCCCCTCGGCATCTTTAGCAGCGGCAGCGAAGTTTCCGTTCCTGGAACGCCTCGTACTGTTGAGGCGAATCGGCACATTGTCGGACCGCGCTATTTCGAGACCATGGGAATTCCTCTGCTAAGGGGCCGGGACTTCCGCGATGTCCCGGCTTCGTCTCCGCCCGTGGCCGTCATCAATCGTGTGATGGCCGAAGAATTGTTCCCGCGCGAGAATCCAGTCGGGCAGCGCGTGGGTTGGGGATCCGGAAAGGAGAGCATGGTCTTTGAAATCGTCGGCGTGGTGGGTGACACGAAGTCGAAAACGATCGGGGAAGCGCTGAGGCCCTGTCTCTATGGGCTCGCCGCGCAAAATGAAAGCGATTTGGAGACGCTCTCATCGTTCGCGGGCGTGAGCCTGGTGGTCAAGACGCTGGGGAAACCCAAAGCTCTCGCCCCGGTCGTGCAGCAGGAAGTCGAGCGCCTCGACCCCGGCATGCCGGTCTACGGTGTGGAAACCATGGAGGAGCAAGTGGGGAAATCGCTGGTGCTGGCGCGCCTGACCGCATCGTTCCTCGGCGTCTTCGGCGTCCTGGCCGTGACGCTCGCGGCGGTGGGATTGTACGGCCTGATGAGTTACTCCGTCGCCGCCCGCACGCGCGAGATCGCTATCCGGATGGCGATGGGAGCTTCAACAGAAAGAACGCTCTCCTTGCTCGCGCGGGAGGGCCTCGGCGTCGTCGGAGCAGGTCTTGGAGTGGGCCTCGCGGCCAGCCTTGTGGTCGGCCGCCTTATATCCAGCCTCCTGTATGGGGTTGGCAGCTTTGACGCCCTCACCTTCGTCGCTGTGCCCTTCGTGCTAGTGTGCGTCGCCTGCGTCGCCATCCTACTCCCCGCCCGCCGGGCCACCAAGGTCGATCCCATGGTGGCGCTGAGGTACGAGTAATTGTCGATTGACGATTGAAAGGCGGGCGTTTCCGGGTTGGGTGTTGCCATGGGCAATCGGAAGTCGGAAATTTCCACTCGTGCAGGATCGGGTGCTACCGATGCGAACTCCTGGGCGGGCACAGAAGCGGGATCGTCTCACGGCTATTCCGGCGATAGATACGGAAATCTTCCTCGTCAACGGTAATCACGGTGTGCTGGGGAAACAGTTCGCTCATGCGGATAAGACACAGATCAGCCAGGTCGGGTTGGCGGTCCTGGTATCGCTTTGCCAGTTCTGCCAGGCGTTTTTGATGCTTGGGCAGCTCGAACGAGACTTGCAGCATTCCGTCCTCGATGAGGGACAGAACGTACGCTACGGAGCGAAGATGGAACGCTGCTTCCGCCAAGACCGCTTCGCAGGTCAGCAGCGGTTCCGTAATGCTCTTGGCGATCTCTACCGCCCAAGAATGGAAACGGTCGGTGCGATTGCCAAAGGCCACGATCAGGCCCGTGTCGGCGATCGCCTTCATGAACTCGCAAATCCCTTCCGCGAGGAGAGGTCGTGGGGACCGCTGATTTTTCCTGCGTGGCGAAGGAATCGCTGGTTTCCATCTTCGGACCGGGCACGCTCGAGTTGGTGACGGATAATCCGGCCGGCGGGCAATCCTGTCCGTCGGCTCTTCTCCTGGAGCCACTCGGCGAGTTCCTGCGTAAGGCGAACGCTTGTTGTGTGACTCATACGGCAAAAATGTAGCACAAGCGGGAATTACCGTCAATCCCAGGGGCGCCGCCAAGGTCGATCCCATGGTGGCACTGAGGTATGAATAAAGCAGTGGCTAGAGGTTAGTGGCGAGTGGTTTGTGGGCGGCTTGCCTCGACTCATGGTCGTCCCGCCCGAAGCGCAGTTCTGGCAAGGCGCGGGGCGTGGCGCGAGCGTCGGCGCATTGACGCTAGAGCCTGACGGTGCTACAAACAAGAGGTGGCGATAGGGGGGCGGCCCGCGCTCCCACGGCAGGGCGGCTCGTTCCGACGGTGTCTATCTGAAAGTTCTTGCTTGCATGGGCCCGAGTGTCTGC
The DNA here is from genome assembly GCA_052139985.1 of Terriglobia bacterium. Classification (GTDB taxonomy): domain Bacteria; phylum Acidobacteriota; class Terriglobia; order UBA7540; family UBA7540; genus Bog-366. The sequence continues at coordinate 1,492 of JBKQVI010000136.1, read as the reverse complement.
ACTGCCAGAGATTCTTAACGTGAGGGACCTTTCCTCACCAGGAGGTACCGTATGCGACGACGAGATTTTCTCAGAAGAGGAACCGTAGCGGCAGCCGGATTGGCGGCGGCAGACAAGCTTTTTGATCCGCGCGCGAAGGCGGGCGAGTCCTCGAACTTGTCCCCCATTCCCAAACGCCGATTGGGGAAGACCGGCGCCGATCTTTCCATCATCGCTATGGGCGGAATCGTGGTGATGGATACCGAGCAGCCTTTTGCCAACAACATTGTGGCGGAAGCCTTCGACCGCGGCATCAATTACTTCGATGTGGCGCCCGAATATGGAAACGCCCAACAAATATTGGGACCGGCCCTGGAACCCTATCGAAAGCGCTCATTCCTTGCCTGCAAGACGCTGATGCGCGATAAAGACGGCGCCGCCAGCGACCTTGAGGACTCATTGCGCAAGCTACGCACGGACCACGTGGATCTATACCAGTTTCACGCGGTGACAACGAAAGAAGACGTCGAAAAAATCTTTGGCCCGAACGGCGCCATGGAAGCCTTCCAGGCGGCACGCAAGGCAGGCAAAGTCCGCTTTATCGGCTTCTCCGCGCACTCCGTCGAAAACGCGTTTTCCATGCTCGATCACTATAATTTTGACACCATCCTCTTTCCCATCAATTTCGTCCTCTTCTCGCAAGCCAACTTCGGGCCTCAGGTGCTCGAGAGGGCGCACGAAAAAGGCATGGGAATCCTGGCGTTGAAATCCATGGCGAAGACCACTTGGCCGGAAGCAGAGAAGAAGCATCACCCCGAACCCAAGTGCTGGTACCAGCCTGCCGCCCTGCCGGAGGAGGCCGCACTAGGCTTGCGTTGGACCCTGTCGCACCCGATCACTGCGGCAGTGCCTCCGGGCGATGAGAAATACTTCCGGCTCGCCATGGACGTGGCGCAGAAATTTGAGCCCCTGAAACCGGAAGAGGAGAAAACTCTCCTGGCTCGCGCCCAGGGAGTTGAGCCGATTTTCCATTTAGCCAAGGGGTGAGAATCCTCACCGGATCATCGAAAACCCGGTCGGCGAAAGATACATTGTGGTGATGTTGCGCACAATCTCTCCGCCGCGCCGGACCGATTCGTCCCTTATCTTCGTCCACTCAGGATCATTGCGAAACGTGGCCCAGGATTTTTCGCGGTGATCGGCGCTATCAAAGGGGATCAGATAAACCATATTGGGCTGGTTGGGCCCAAAAACCGTATCCGCGTAGAGGATGGGGTGGATTCCACTCTTGTGGAAAATATCGATTTCTCCTCCCCCAAACCGGTCGTGCAAGTATCCCAATTGGCGATTGGTGGGTGATTCATAGATCCGCATTTCGTAGAGCTTGTGGCCCGGGCTGTCGATGGGGGTCGCCTGGAGAGGCGGGCAAAAGGGGGTGGCGCGCAGCAGCATGGCCTCCGTGCGGTAAAAGGCCGGTTCATCCTTTTCCACATCCGCCACCACTGCCGCGTAA
>JBKQVI010000135.1:0-17732 GCA_052139985.1 Terriglobia bacterium | reverse complement strand
CTGTCCACCGCCGCATTCTTTACGCGATGTATAAGGAGGGCAACACCTCCGACAAGCGCTACATCAAGTGCGCGGGCACGGTGGGCGAGGTCATCAAGAAATATCACCCGCACGGTGACGCGGCGGTTTACGACTCGCTGGTGCGCATGGCGCAGGACTTTAACATGCGCTACCCGCTGATTGACGGGCAGGGCAACTTTGGTTCGGTGGATGGCGACCCCGCGGCGGCTTACCGGTACACGGAGTGCCGCCTGGCCAAACTGGCCGAGGAGATGCTGGCCGACATCGAGAAAGACACCGTGGACTTCATTCCCAACTTCGATGAGTCCACGGAGGAGCCTACCGTTCTGCCCACGCGGGTTCCCGGCCTCTTGATCAATGGATCGGATGGAATCGCCGTGGGCATGGCGACCAAGATCCCACCGCACAACCTGACGGAGATTATCGAAGCCACCATCCTGCTGCTGAACAAACCCACCGCTTCCATCGAGGAAGTGTTGGCCCTCGTTCCCGGCCCCGACTTTCCCACCGGCGCTTTCATCTACGGCAAGAGCGGCATCAAGGACGCCTACCGGACCGGCCGCGGCCAGTTCACCATGCGCGCCAAGGCCGCCATTGAGCGTCCCGCCAAAGAAAAGGTGCAGATCGTCGTTACCGAGATTCCTTACCAAGTCAACAAATCCCGCGTCATTGAGCGCATTGCGGAGCTGGTGCAGGACAAGAAGATCGAAGGCATTTCGGACATCCGCGACGAATCGGACCGCGATGGCATGAGGATTGTCATTGAGATCAAGCGCGGCGAGCAGCCGGAAGTGATCCTGAACAATCTCTACAAGCACACCCAGCTTCAGGAAACGTTCGGGATGATCATGCTGGCCATCGTCCACGGGCAGCCGCGCACGCTCCCGCTAATTGACGCATTGCAGCTTTTCATCGACCACCGCGTCAACGTGGTGCGGCGCCGGACGGAGTATGACCTGCGCAAAGCGCAAGAGCGCTCGCACATTTTGGAAGGGTTTCTCAAGGCGCTTTCACAGCTCGACGCCATCATCAAGCTGATTCGTGGTTCCAAGACTCCCGCCGAAGCGCGCGCGGGGTTGATCGCCACTTTCGAGTTTTCCGATCGCCAGGCGCAGGCCATCCTGGAAATGCAGTTGCAGCGCCTTACCGCTCTCGAGCGCGACAAGATCCAGGCCGAGTTCGACGAGCTCCAGAAGAAGATCGCCGAATATCAGGAAATCCTGGCCAGCGAGAAGGTGCTGAAGAAGGTCATCGCGGTCGAGCTGAAGGAAATCCAGAAGGTCTACGGCGACGCGCGACGCACGGAAATCATCGAGCAGCAGGATGAAATCAGGCTGGAAGACCTGATCGCCGTTCAGGAAGTCATCATTACCATCTCTCATTCCGGTTACACCAAGCGCACGCCGCTGAGCACCTATCGCCAGCAGGCGCGCGGCGGCAAGGGCCGGTTGGGCATGAAGACGCGCGATGAGGATTTCGTCGAGAACCTCTTCATCGCCTCAACCCACAGCTACATCCTGGTGTTTACGAACACCGGGAAAATGTACTGGCTGAAGGTGTATGAAATTCCCGATGTCGGCGCCGCCGGCAAGGGCAAGCACATCCTGAATCTGGTCAACCTGTCGAAAGAGGAGAAGGTGGCGGCAGTCCTGGCGGTGAAAGAGTTGCCGGACGAGCCGAAGGACATCACCACGGATGGCCTGACCCTGGCCGCGGAAGGCTACATTACCATGGCCACCCGGCAGGGGATCATCAAGAAGACCCGCCTGGCTGAATTCTCAAATCCGCGTGCTGCCGGCATTATTGCCATGCAGATTGAAGATGGCGATGAGCTGATTGCGGTGAAGCTCACTTCCGGCCGCGACAACATCTTCCTGGCGACGCACGAAGGCATGGCCATCCGCTTCCCGGAATCGGACGTGCGCGGCATGGGTCGAACCGCCTACGGCGTGAATGCCATGGACCTCGACACAGGCGACTACATTGTGGGCATGGAAATCGTGGGCGATAAAGAGCTGATGCTCTCCATTACCGAGAAAGGCTATGGCAAACGCACGGCGATTGTCGAGTACCGCTTGCAGTCGCGCGCTGGCAAGGGCGTGATCAACGTCAAAACCACTGAGCGCAACGGCAAGGTGGTGAACGTACTGAGCGTCACGGAAGAGTCGGAAGTGATGATCATCTCGCAGCAAGGCAAAATCACGCGGCTCGATTCCAGCACCATTCGCGAGTGCGGACGCTCCTCCCAGGGCGTGCGGCTGATCAACCTCGAAGAGGGCGACCAGGTGGCGGCCGCCGGCCTGATCAAGAGCGAAACTAACGGCGATACGCCCATCCAGCCGTCGCTGATTCAGTGAGGCGGTGAAGAAGTGAAAAGTGACGAGTGACAAGTGACGAGCAAGCGGCGGTAGCGCGGGCGTCTCCCCCGCCAGAGCGGATAGGTAACAAACCGATCTATTACGCCACCCGCGAGCCTACGGAGCGAAGCTTTGGAGTGCGTGCAGCTTGCTGCCGCTTTTGCTCCAGCCAGCTCGCTGGCTGGCACTTGCAATCGTGGTAAGCAAATCGAGAACAAAAAGAACGTGGCGCTCGTGATTGAGATTCCCGCAAGCAAGCTTGCGGGTAGGAAAGCGGCAGCAAGCTGCACGCACTCCAAAGCTTCGCTCCCCATACCGCCTTGTTCAGTGCAGATGGAAGTGCACCTGCTCCAAAAGTGCGTGGGCGCCGTTCCATAGAATCTGCACGCCGATGCAAACCAGCAGAAACGATGTAAGCTGCACGATCACGGTCATTCCCGTCGTGCCGAGCATCCGTCCCAGGCGATCCGCAAATACGTAGCAGAGAAAAATGCTGAGCGCGAGCAAAGCCGACCCGATAATTGCGACGAGAATCGCCACGAGATTCAACCCGTGACGGTGCGGGGCATTCGCGCCCAGTGCGATTGCAATCGAAATCGAGCCGGGTCCCACGGTGAGGGGCAGGGTCAAGGGATAAAACGCCTCGTGGAGCGGATCTTTGGGCGGAATGTTCTGCTTAACTCCCTTCGGCGTATTGACGTTGCCTTGCTTTAGCAGGCTCCAGCCCGCGGCGATGACAATCAATCCTCCGCCCACTTGGACGACGGGCAGCGAAATTCCAAAGAATTCGAGGATGTGGGTTCCCGTGAAGTACGAGCCAACCAGCAAGAAAAAGCTGTTCATCGCAATCCGCCAGGAGAGTTCCTTCCGCGTGCTCGCTGAGTATTCCCGGGTCATCGCCAGGAAAATCGGGCTTCCTCCCAGCGGGTCCACGATGGGAAACAGTGCAGAGAGAAACAGAAACAGACTTTTTGCTGCTTCAACCAACATGGCATCTCTCCTACGTATGCTTGCCCCGTCATGCCGGGGCTGCACGGACCTGTGGCTAAAGATTATAGTACTTAAACGACGACTGGAGGATTCCCATCGACCGTTCAGGCCTGCTCTGGAATGATGTTTCCCGCATTCGTGCCGACGCGCCCCTGGTCCACAACATCACGAACTTTGTCGTGATGAACACGACCGCGAACGCGCTGCTGGCTCTTGGGGCCTCACCCGTGATGGCCCACGCCGCCGAGGAAGTTGAGGAGATGGCAGCGCTGGCCCAGGCGCTGGTCATCAACATCGGCACCCTCAGCCCGGCATGGGTTCGGTCCATGCGCAAAGCGATGCGCAGCGCCGCCGCAAACAGGCGGCCGATTGTTTTCGATCCCGTGGGGGCCGGCGCCACGCGCTTCCGCACCGAGACTTGCCGTCAATTGCTGGAAGAAGTGCCGCCGTCCATCGTGCGCGGGAACGCTTCGGAGATTCGCGCTCTTGCCGGTGCGACGGCCGGAACCAAAGGCGTGGACAGCACGGAAACCTCCGACGCCGCTCTTGACGCTGCCCGAGTCCTCGCAACCCGCTACGGTTGCGTGGTGACCGTCAGCGGCGCGACGGACATCATTGTTTCCTCCGGCCACGTGGTGCGTGTGACAAACGGACATCCGATGATGCCGCGTGTTACCGGTCTGGGCTGCACGGCCACGGCGCTCACCGGCGCCTTCGCGGCTGTGAATCCTTCGCACCTTGACGCGGCTGCCCACGCCATGGCCGTCATGGGCATCGCCGGCGAAATTGCCGCGGCCGAGTCGCCTGGCCCGGGCAGTTTTCAGGTGCGGTTTCTCGACGCCCTCTACCTTCTTCAGGAGCCGGACATCCGTACCAGGCTGAAGTTGGAGACGGCATGAAGCGCCCACGCGACTGGAGCCTTTATCTCGTCACGGACCGCCGCCTCGCCGGACGCCCTCTCCCCGATCTGGTCGCCGCCGCCGTCCGTGGCGGAGTGACCGCCGTGCAGCTTCGCGAAAAACAATGCAGCACGCGGGAGTTCGTTGAATTGGCCCGTTGTCTGAAGGCGCTCTTAGCACCGCGCGGCATGCCGCTGATCGTCAACGACCGCGTTGATGTGGCGCTGGCCGCAGGCGCCGACGGAGTCCACGTAGGCCAGTCGGACATGGACGGCCGCGACGTTCGACGCCTGCTCGGCCCGGATGCCATCGTCGGTCTTTCCGTCGAAACGATGGAGCAAGCTGCGGAGGCGGCCGCGCTCGATGTCGATTACCTGGGAGTCAGCCCGATCTTCTCGACACCCACCAAAACCGATACCGTATCGGAATGGGGACTCAGTGGCCTCGCGGCGTTGCGCCGCGCGTCGAAACACGTCCTGGTGGCAATCGGTGGCATTCACGCTTCGAACGCGGCCCAGGTCGTCGAGGCCGGCGCGGACGGGATTGCGGTGGTCTCAGCCATCTGCGCGGCGCCCGATCCAGAAGTCGGGGCGCGCGCGCTTCGCGGTGCCATCGATCAAGCCCGTCGGCAGCGCCGGGCCGCATTAAGGACAAGCTATTAGCGACGATTTCATGGACACCAAGAGATCAGCCGAGGCTGTAAACGACTGTAAACAAGAGCAGAATAAGAGAGTTGGTGCGGAAGGGGGGATTCGAACCCCCACGCTCTTGCGAGCGTCAGCCCCTCAAGCTGGTGCGTCTGCCAGTTCCGCCACTTCCGCACAAGGACTCGCAGACTCTGATTATTTTACCAGAAGGCTTGAGGACGCGGTTGGAAAAGTTGTAAGCGTTCAGGGCGCTGCCCCGGGTGATCATGGGCGGCGACCCCGCCGGTATGTTCTGCCACGGTCAAGCCGGACAACTCGGCTATTTCGGATAATGGAAGCTCAGCAGTCTTCGCGGTCCTTTAGCGCGATGGCAATATTTCTTGTAGACATAGCGAGTTGATAAGCGTAGGATTCCCCGTCCGGATTTGACTCTTGAGAACCATGACGCACCACTCAGGATATGGATCGGCGGAGGGAGAATCACCCTGGTTTTGGTCGCGCTGTCCGCAGTCATTGGCTACCGTGCAGTGAAGATGTGTGACTGGCATCGTTGGCCGGGACTTTCCGTGGCGGGCATTGGGGTGGTTCTTGGAAGTGCGGATCTGTTGATGTAACTGCACGAGGTGCGGGAATGAGACGGTATGTCAACGCGTGAAATACTCGCGATATTCGCTATCGTTGTCGGTCTTGAAGGTTTTTATATTGTCTGCGGGTTGTCAGGACTCGCCGACCAACTCCGTATGGCGACCGGGGCATTGGAAGATATGGTGAAGGCAACAACACATCTTGACCTCACAGTTCAGAAATTGCGCGCCGACGTTTCGCAAGCGCCGCCGCCAGGAGACCGAGATTTCCATACGGACGCCCAAGACATCCCCATACGCTCGCATCCCGAAGTCTGACTTTGGGAGACCTCGAAGAGGTCCAATGTCATTAGCCGTGGGTGAAGCCCACGGAACTGAAGACCGAGAACCGACGACTAACAACTGCTCTTCTACTTCTTCGCCGGTGCAGGCACCGCTGGCGCGGACTTGACCGGCACGTTCTCTAACACCGAACCTCCGCCCGAGCGTGAGGCGTGGACGGCGAGGGTGACCGATGTGATGATAAAAAGTGCTCCCAGCACCCACGTGGCTTTGGCCAAAAGGGTGACGGAGCCACGGGGGCCGAAGGCCGCTTGGCTGGTTCCCCCGAAGGCCGCAGTGATGTCCACGTTTTCGCCCCCCTGGAGAAGCACTGCCCCAATTAACAGGAGGCAAATAAAGACGTGTAGTATTCCAACAAGTGTGATCATTCCGCTCCTAGCTCGCGCGCCCCGATTATCCTCGAGGATAATTTATCAAAGCGGAAAACGAATCCACTTTCAGACTCGCTCCGCCCACCAGTGCGCCGTCAATCTCTTCCTGGGCCATCAGCCCGCCAACATTGTCGGGCTTCACGCTGCCGCCGTAAAGAATGCGCACGGCGTTGGCTTCTTTCTCTCCGAACTTCTGCCGGGCCAGTTCGCGCAACAGGTGATGGGTTTCCGCTGCCATTTGCGGCGTGGCGGTGCGGCCCGTGCCAATCGCCCAAACGGGCTCGTAAGCGATTATGATACGGGAAAAGTCGGAAGGGGTCAATCCGGCCATTCCGCCCTCGAACTGGGTCTTCAGAACTTCCCCCGTGCGGCCGGATTCGCGCTCTGCCAGGATTTCCCCGACGCAGACGATGGGGGTGAGCCCCGCGGCCAGCGCCGCCTTGAGCTTGCGGTTCACCTGCTCGTCGGTTTCGCCGTGGTCGTGCCGGCGCTCGGAGTGGCCGATGATGACGTGCGAGCACCCCGCATCCACCAACATCGCCCAAGAGACGTCGCCGGTGTGCGCGCCTTCCTTGTCCCAGTGCAAATCTTGCGCCGACACGGCCACCTTCGATCCCTTGGCAGCTTGCGCCGCCGCAGCCAAAGCCGTGAAGACCGGCGCCACCACCACTTCGCAGTGCTCGGCCTTCGCCGCCACCGGCTTGATCTTCTCAATAAAATCCACCGCTTCCGCGATGGTCTTGTACATTTTCCAGTTTCCAGCTATTACGGGTTTACGCATGAGTTCCATCCTTTGTTAGAAGTAGGCAGTAGGCAGCCGGCAAGTAGGCGGCGAACGCCAAAAACGCGGGCGGGTTTTCATCGAGCTTGATCTTCATTGAATCTGGCGGATGGCGGGCTCAGAGAGGTCTTCTTCCGCCGAAGCCACGGCATAGGCAATCACCGCCCGCATGTCCTCAGGAGTTAGGCTGGGGAAGTTCTCGAGGATCTCCTCAACAGAATCTCCATCCGCTAAGCTGGCCAGCAACGTTCGCAGCGTAACCCGCGTGCCTTTTATCACTGCTTGCCCTCCGCAGATTTGCGGGTCGCATATAATGCGGTCGGCATACAGGCTTTGGCCTTTCCTCCCAGAACGCATAGAGACCCTCCCGAATTGCCTTCATCATACCAGAGGGAAGGCAGGAAGCGAATCCCCGGCAGTGTCTGAAAATCGTGTTTATGATCATTCGGTGGGGTCAGGGCACCGCTACCTCGGTGGTTTGGCTCGCGCCAACTTGTCCTTGGCGATTTCGCCGTGGAGCCCGAGAGGATCGAGCCCGGCAATCGCCCTCTCTCGGATCGCGATCATGTCCTGATAGAGCGTGTGATCTTTCCGGTTGAGGTCGCCGATGGCGATCTGTCGCGGCATGGGCAGTAGCGGCACCTTCTGACTGCGCAGCAGATCCCACGTGACTCGGTGGCGTCCGAGCCCGGTTGAGGAGGATAGCCACTCCGCGATGATCGCGGGCGAGCGAAGAATCGACCACAGGTAGTAAGGGTCTACTTCGTTCACCTTGCCGGGCTTGATCCGCAGCACCGTGAACTCGGACGTGACGAGGTATGCTTCGGCCTTCTTGGACAGCACACACGTCGCACCGTTGACGGCGTTGATGTTGCTGACCACGATGTCGTTCTCCGTGGCCTGACCAACCCAAGAGTAGGAGATTTCGGAACCGAGTGCATTATCACCACTCGTCGCGTAGCCAGCGTACGAGATGCGGAGAAACGTATATCGTTTCTGCGCCTCCGTCTTAAGCTCGCACTTGACAGGATCAACCAAGTCCTCGAGTACGGCTGTCATAGCGCCAGCCCGCTGCCAATCCGCCTCCAACTTCTCGACCGACCAGGGGTTCAGGAACTTCGCGTCGAGCCGCCCGCCCAACTTGTTCGCCTTGACAATCCACTGGCCGCGCTTTCCAGCTAGGTAGGACTCGTAGGCCGACACGATGGCGTCGATCTCGTCGGCGGCTTCCTTCTTCGCAGTGAGCGCGACACTCCGACGGGTCTTAGAGGGAACGTCGTCAAGCCCAATGTAGCGGCACTCATACACGAAGGCGTCGGGCTGCTCCTCGGAATCGCTCGTCCGCTTCGTCAGGCAGAGGATCGACGTCTTGGTCCGGGCTCCGGCCCGGCGGAAAGCATCGCCGTGGAGGCTGATGATGCCGTTGATGATGTACTTCGAGCGGAGGTAGCCGCGCACGAACTCCATCTTCTTGCCGCCAAGTACGCCATCATCGATCACGGTGAACAAGCGACCGCCCGGCTTCAGGAGATCGTGGTACCGTTCTATGAACATGATTGCAGAGCGGAGCGAGGTCCGATCTTTCCCCTCCCACGTCCGCTGGTCGTATTCCTTGAGGACCTCCCACTCGTCGGGGTCGTCCTTGGAGTAATCCATCGAAAAGGGTGGATTCGTGAGCACGAGGTCGAATCGGAGCGGGCCGGATTTCTCATCGCCCTCAAGGGCCTTCTTGAGTTCCAGAACCTCCTGCTTGCCCTCGGGACTGTCGGTACCGGAAGGCGCGGGGGTCTTGCGTAGCCCATCCGTCATGTAGACGCGACTCCCCCCGTCGCCGTGAAGGTACATGTTGATGCGAGCGATCTTGACGAGCGGCGGGTCTTGTCCTGCATCAACCCCGAAGATCGCTTCGTTTGCCACTTCGTTCAAGAGTTCCGTTCGCTTGGTGTTCGTGAGCGATCCGTTCTCGTACACCTGCCGGCGCATCTCGGTCAGGACTTCAATCAGGAATCCGCCGGTTCCGCAGCAAGCGTCCAAAACTCGCTCGATCTTCGAAGGACTCGCGACCGGCTTCCCGAGTCTCGTCATCAACTTCACGATACTACGCGGGGTGAAATACTGCCCGAGTTCCTGCCCCCGCATCGTGGCGACCAGGAACGCCTCGAACATGCGCCCGTTCAGGTCCTCGTCGATGCCGAAGAGGTACTGATGCTCAAGTTTCTTCACGACACGGCGCACGGTTCCGGGCGACACGTCAAGGTGGGCGTCCGAATCAAAGATGCGCTTGCGCCTCTTTGCTTGGATCTCCTGCTCTAGCGCATCGACCAGATCGCGGAAGAGAATCCGGTCAACAGGGTTCTCAGTGTTCTCCTCTTGCTGCGCGATCCACCGGGTCGAGAACCGGACCGTCTCGGCGGGAAGCGGTTCGCTTCGTCCGATGGCGGCGAGCAACTCGGCGTTGTCGCGGACTCGCCTGTCCTCCCACAGTTTCACAAAGAGGATCTTGGCGAACCGGACGAAAGCCGCCTGCGGACTGACCTTCTCGGCCTTCCAGATGATCCGATGGCATTGAACGAACGTTTTCTTCACGCCCTCCATGTTGGGACGTATCAGAAGATGCGTGGCCGAGGCGGGCTTCGCTTTCTCTTTCCATCCCTTTCGCGCAATGTCAGCGGATAGGAGATCCTTGAACGCTTCGTACTTCGTGTTGCCGTCCGCGAAGTCTGCGAAGCGTAGGGACATGATGGGCTGTTCCTTGTCCCACTTGTAAATGCGGGTCAGGAATCCATTCGTCAGCATGAAGTACCGAACGGGCGTGTCATCCTCGTATTTCTGGTTGATCGCGAGGCAATAACCAGCGCCCTGCCCAATGAAATCGTCGGGATTCTCTCCGACGGCCTTGGTGTCAATGATCCAACGAGGCTTTTTCTTACCGTAGAGCAGATAGTCGGGCTTGTATGGTTCCTTATTCCTTCCCTTGCCTACGGGGAGCTCCTGAATCGAGGTCTTCGGCTTGATCTCCGCGTCTTCGTAGCCGAGGTCGTTGAGTAAGCGGTTGACAAAAAACGTCTCGACGCTCGACTCGTTGGAGAGGTCGTCGGCCCGACAGAACTTGTTTGATGAGGAATCCACTGGACCCGCTTTGGGCTTCGTCTTGGCTACCTTCGCGCGCCGGCTTGATTCCTTTCTCACGCCTTTAGGTTACGGCTAGCGGGTGCGAGAAGCAAGGTTTGTTTGATGGTCTTCAAGGCACATTTCAGAGAGTACCAATCCCCACTCCGTCGGCAAGGGACAGCGGACGACGGACCACGGACAGATGTGTACTGCCTTCTGCTTTCTGCCTACTTCTCCGTCAACGCTGCGACGCCGGGCAGCGTAAGCCCGGAGAGAAACTCCAGCGAGGCACCACCGCCGGTGGAGATGTGGCTGACCTTGTCGGCGACGCCCATCTTTTTGACCGCGGAGACGGAGTCGCCGCCGCCCACGATCGACACGGCCGACGATGCCGCCACGGCCTTGGCAATGGCAAGCGTGCCCTCGGCGAACTGCGGCATTTCGAAAACGCCCATGGGGCCGTTCCACACAATCGTTTTGGCTTTGGCGATTTCCGCCGCGTATTCGGCGCGGGTGGCAGGGCCGATATCCAGCCCGATGCGGTCCGCAGGAATGGCGCGGGAGGCATCTGTTTCCGCCGCTGCCGAAGCATCGAATTTGTCGGCGACAATGTGGTCCTGCGGCAGCAGGAATTTCTTGCCGCGCGATGCCGCGTCCGCCAAAAGCGATTTTGCCAGTTCTAGCTTGTCGTCTTCGGTCTTGGACTTCCCAACTTCCACTCCCTGGGCCTTCAGGAAGGTGTAAGCCATGGCGCCGCCCACCAGCACCGTATCGGCAATCTTCAGAAAGTTCTGTAGTAGTTCGATCTTGTCGGAGACTTTCGCGCCGCCCACGATGGCCACGTAGGGCCGCGCGGGGTTTTCCACTGCTTTGCCGAGGTATTCGAGCTCTTTCTCCATCAACAGTCCCGCCGCGCAAGGGGACAGGAAATGAGTGATGCCCTCCGTCGAGGCGTGGGCGCGATGCGCAGAACCGAACGCGTCGTCCACGTAGACCTCGGCGAGCGCGGCAAGCCTCTGCGCAAACTCCGGCACGTTCTTTTCTTCTTCCGGATGGAAGCGCACGTTTTCGAGCAACAGCACGTCGCCGTCTTGCAGCGCCTTTGCCGCGGCTTCCGCTTCCGGGCCGATGCAATCCGTCGCGAAGGCCACGGGCTTGCCGAGCATTTGCGCCAGACGCGTGGCGGCAGGTTTGAGACTGAATTTGGGATTCACCTTGCCCTTGGGCCGCCCGAGGTGCGAAGCCAGAATCAGTCGGCCGCCGCGCTCCAGAATGTACTGAATGGTGGGCAGCGAGGCCTGGATGCGCGTGTCATCCGTGATTTCCCCGGCATCGTTTAAAGGTACGTTGAAATCTACACGCATGAAGATGCGCTTGCCTTTTACGTTCAAGTCACGAACTGATGTCTTGGGCATAAGTATGATTCCTCATTTCGGAATTTGAAGCGAGCTGGAAAAGTGGTGTTGTCCCAGTTTGAGCCGAAGCGCCGGCTTCCAGCCGGCACAGGAGCCGCCAAGATGGCGGCATTACGCTCGAATTAGGACAGCACCGGAAAAGTCCGTAGTTCGTTGTCCGTTGCAGGCAGGAAAAACCACGGAGCGAAGCTTTGGAGTGCGTGCAGCTTGCTACCGCTTTCTTTCCCGCAAGCTTGCTTGCGGGGATCTCACTCATGGACACAACACCCTGGCTTTACTCGATTTCCTTGCGACGAGCGCCGTTCCCAGCCGGCAAGCTGGCTGGGGCAAAAGCGGCAGCAAGCTGCACGCACTCCAAAGCATCGCTCCGCAACCGGAGCCCGATAGCCGCGAGGCCGGAACACGAGGGACTACGGACGACTGACCACAGACCACGGACAGCCGTCCGCTGCTTTTTGTTTTCTGCCTTCTGCTTTCCGCCTACTGCCTACCGGCCTTCTACAGCCCTTTGCTCGCAACCAAGCTGATCAGGTCGCGAACGCGGCAGGAATATCCCCACTCGTTGTCGTACCAGGCGATGACTTTCACCAACGTTCCGTCAATGACCTTGGTGAAGCCGGAATCGACAATCGACGAATGCGGGTTGCCGGTAAAGTCCTTGGACACCAGCTCCTCTTCGGTGTACTGGAGGACGCCCTTCATGGGGCCTTCCGCGGCCTTCTTCAGGGCGGCGTTCACTTCCTCGGCGGTCGTGGGCTTCTCGACAATCGCCACAAGGTCCACTACGGAAACGTCGGGCGTGGACGCGCATCGAGTAGCCATCCAGCTTGCCCTTGAGTTCGGGCATGACCAAGCCGATAGCCTTGGCGGCGCCGGTGGTGGTGGGAATCATGCTGAGAGCTGCTGCACGCGCCCGCCGCATGTCCTTGTGGGGGAGGTCCAGGATGCGCTGGTCGTTGGTGTAAGCGTGAATCGTGGTCATCGATCCCTTGAGGATCTTGAAGTTGTCGTGGATGACCTTCGCCGCCGGGGCCAGGCAGTTCGTGGTGCAAGAAGCGTTGGAAATAATATTGTGCTTGGCGGGATCGTACATCTTCTCGTTGACGCCCAACACGATCGTGATGTCTTCACCCTTCGCCGGGGCGGAGATGATGACTTTCTTCACCGTGCCCTTCAGATGCTTCTTGGCGTCTTCGGCTTTGGTGAACAAACCGGTGGACTCTACAACCACTTCGATTCCGAGTGAGGACCAGTCGATTTCCGCAGGGTCCTTAACCTTGAAAACGCGGATCGACTTGCCGTTGACGGTGATGGCGTCCTCTTTGAAGCCTACGGTGGCGTCGAAGATGCCGAAAACCGAGTCGTACTTCAATAAATGGGCCAGAGTCTTGGGATCGGTAATATCGTTAACCGCGACGATCTCGACCCCAGGATTGTTCAGACATGCGCGAAAGAGGTTTCGGCCAATGCGTCCGAAACCATTGATTCCAACCTTAACAGCCATAATTGCTTCCTCCAGTGAAGTTCAACAGAATTGACTTGAATCAAAAATACTATTCGGCCTTCCAAGCGATGTCAAAGCTAAAAGCGCAGAGGGGGACGTAGTGTCCCACTCTCGCGTGCGCGAAAAAGCTCAACACATGAGTAGAATTAGAAGATGCCGCACCCGGAATTCCAAAGGTGGCGCCAACCCAGCATGAGTCCTGCCCTGCGTGGGTTGGTGTGCAACTTCGGGGACTGCACCGGGGAGAAACGTGACAAGATCCTACTTCTCGACCCATAAGCGCTAACTTGAGCGCCACGGCGTTATTCGAAGCCGCGGCAGCGGCGTGGTCCCTTAGCCCACGGCGAGCCAGCCGTGGGAAAGTGACCGTATCGGCACTTTTTGAGCCCCATCACGGGCGACATCTGGGTATTCGCATCCGAAATGGGGGTGGCCGACGTCAGAAAGCCAATCGGACATCGCCCCTGCCGGTGCTCAAAACCGTCGATCAGGCCGCTGTTCCCCACGGCTGGCTCGCCATGGGCTAAATGACAGCGCCCGCTGCGCGGGCTTCCGAGCGCTTGAAGTCGATAAGTTAGCGCTTATGGCCTCTCGACCTCGGCTGTTGAATCTTGAATCCTGAATTCGGGATCTCAAGCCGGAGTCCCTTTACCCTCCTCCTGCCTCGGGAAGCTTACGTCATGCTTGTATCACCTGCCCTTCCCACACCGCGCTTCATTGTCCTTCAGCCCTATATCGTCAATTTCAGGGCACATCGTGAGGTTATATGAGGAAACATAACCAGTTTGAGGCATATAGCGACATCGTGTCATTGGCCAACTTTTGTGGCCCTTTGTTTTCATTAACAAAGCCGAATGAACCTTCATTTTGAGATACCGAGATGCGTCAGGCCCTCCCGCTGGCGCCAACTCAGTTAAGATAGAGATTCTACGCGTTTGGTTTTCCTCGAAATGGAGGAATCTCGCCGCACCTGACAAGAAGTCCCTTTGCGTGGGCAGGTTGGAGGGCGTTCTGAGGACACCCACAGCACCCTTACGAACCCCTTAGAACCCCTTGTTAAGCGCACGGTCGGCTGATTCCTCATGCCTTGCAGCGCATCCAATTACAGCCCGCTGAAATTGGGTAGTCGGTGTAGAGGCGGCTTTACGCCGCCATATGGCGAGGTAAACTCGCCGCTACAAATGCAAACCGAGGCGCTACCTGAAACCGAAGGAAGTGGAAAAAGCGTCCAAAGCGGGATACGATTCTGCATACCGAGCATTGAGGAGAGGACCATGAGCGAAACGACAGAGAAGGCGACTTTCGGGGCGGGTTGCTTCTGGGGAGTGGAGGCGGCGTTCCGCCAAGTCCATGGCGTTGCTTCTACTGCTGTGGGTTACATGGGAGGCAACCTTAAGAATCCCACCTATCGTGATGTCTGCACAGACCAGACCGGACACGCGGAAGTGGTGGAGGTCACCTTCGACCCCGCACAAGTTTCGTATACGGACCTGTTGAACGTGTTCTGGGAAAATCACGACCCCACGCAATTCAACCGTCAGGGGCCCGACTACGGCAAGCAGTACCGAAGCGCGGTCTTCTTCCACTCACCCGAACAGGAAGCTGCGGCCCGCGCGTCGAAGGAAGAACTCGATCGGTCCGGAAAGTACCATAAACGGATTGTCACGGAAATCACTCCGGCAACGGAATTCTGGCGGGCAGAGGATTACCATCAGCAGTATCTGGAGAAGCGCGGCATGGCGAGTTGTCACATCAAGTGAGGAGGCATGACCATGGAATCCTTGGAACCTGCGGTGCTCGACCGTTTGCGCACTTTCAACACACCCACGGTGTCAAACGCCATCGAGGTCTTCGACGTGCGCCCTCGCAACGAGGGATTCATGCACCCGGAGATCCGCTGCATCTTCCCCCGCCTGGGGGTTATGGTGGGCTATGCCGTGACCCTCAAAATCCGATCGGTAAGGCCCGGCGGCAAGGGAGCATCCAGTCCGCACAGTGTGCATTGGCAAGATGTTCTGAAGGTCCCTGCGCCGCGGGTGATTGTGGTGGAAGACCTTGACGATCCTCCGGGCCTCGGTTCCTTTTGGGGAGAAGTCAACGCCAACATGCACCGGGCCATGGGATGCGTGGGCGCCGTCACCAACGGATCCGTGCGCGATCTCGATGAAGTCGAGCCCTTGGGATTCCATTTTTTCGCGAGCCATATTGCGGTTTCACACGCTTACGTACACATCGTGGAAGTGGGGGCTCCCGTGCGCGTCGGCGGGCTTACGGTACGGCCCGGCGATCTGCTGCACGGCGACCGTCACGGTGTGACCAATATTCCGCTCGACCTGGCTGCCCGGATTCCCGAGGGCGTAAAAGTGGTGGATACGATGGAGCGCCAGATCATTAACTACTCCCAGTCGCCGGAGTTTACGGTTGAGGGGCTCACCGCCCTCTGGAATCGCTTGCGGACGTAAGCGCGGTCCGCACTCCTCGTGCGGCCGAGAACACCTTTGGTGCGTGGTAATCCATCTCGGCCAAAAACAAGAATCCGTCGACTCCGATTAAGGGTACAATACCGCCGCTCGCAATCCGATGCGTGGCAACATTACTTAATTGCTGGAAGGGAGAAGGGACTATGCGTAGGGCGCTATTGCTAGTGGGGAAGTGCGTGGGACTCGTCACGCTTGCGATCGTCATGGCAGCCGCATTTGGTGTGTCTCAGGATGACCTGCAAAAATGGGGGCCCAATGATCGCAACCGGCCGGAGCCGCCGATCATCACGCCGGGAACGGCCAGCACACAAGACCAACCGGGGACTCCTCCTTCGGATGCCGTTGTGCTCTTCAATGGCAAGGATCTGTCGAATTGGGAAAGCGTCAAGGGGGGCCCGGCGAAGTGGACCGTGGGAGACGGCTATTTCGCCACGGTGCCCGGCACCGGTTACATCCAGACCAAACAACCGTTTGGCGATTGCCAATTGCACGTGGAATGGGCTGCGCCGAATCCGCCTCATGGCAGGGACCAGGACCGCGGCAACAGCGGAGTCTTCTTGCACGGACTTTACGAGATTCAGGTTCTCGATTCCTACGATAATGTGACCTACGCCGACGGTGAAGCCGCTGCCCTCTATGGCCAGTATCCTCCCCTGGTCAATGCAGCGCGGAAGCCCGGCGAATGGCAAACCTACGACATCGTTTTCCACGGTCCGCGCTTCGATGCCAACGGGAACGTGGTGCGCAAGGCGATTTTCACCGTGTTTTTTAACGGTGTCCTGGTCCAGGACCACGTGGAATTGACCGGGCCCACCGCGCACCACCAGCGTCCGCCCTATAAGGTGACACCGGAAAAGCTGCCACTGGCGTTGCAGGATCACAACCACCCGGTGAAGTATCGCAATCTCTGGATTCGAGAGCTCCAAGAGGGCCAGTGAAGGATAAAGAGTAAAGGATAAAGGGTAACGTGCGCGGTGAAGTCCGTTGAGCTTTTACCCTTTAAACTTTACCCCTTACATTTAACCTGGTTAGGCCGTGTCTCATATACTTGGCGGGGAAAGATACTCCTTGTGGTTAGTGCCGACCGGAGAGGTGTATGACCGCCTGGCGCGACTTCTCCACCGATTGAGTGCCCGGTTTGCGGCGCCGGAATTCCCCCCGCACGTAACGCTGCTGGGGCGCTGCGTGGGACCGCGCCGTGAGTTGATTCGCCGGGCCACGCGCGTGGCCTCCGGCCTCCGGCCTTTTATCCTCCGCCTGGAAAAGATCGATTTCCTCGACGAATATTTTCGCTGCCTTTTCGTTCGCGCAGCGCTGACGGAGCCGCTGCGGAAAGCGCACCAAGCCGCTCGCCGCGCATTTGGCCACGTGCACGAACCTGCCTTTATGCCTCACCTCAGCCTCCTCTACGGAAATTTTCCACCGAGCTTAAAGGAAGGAATGATTGCGGAGATGGGACCCCGGCTCGACGTTCAGTTCAAGGTGCGAAGCCTGCATCTCTACCGGGCGCGCGGCGAGCCACGCGACTGGCGGCAAGTGGCGAGGTTCGGGCTGCATTGAGGTTCCGGCGACGTTCGGGGGCGGCGTGAAATTGACGTGCCACCGTTCGCCGGCGGTTGCAGCCTTCCCGGACTCGCGGTAAGTTTCATGAGCCGGCATTCGCCGGCGGGTAAGATCGGGCATCGAGATTCGTCAAACTGATGGATAATCCAACTTCCTTGGTGAACTGGAGGTGTGATGAAAAGTGAACTAAGTCGCCGTCGATTCATCGCCGCGGCGGGCCTGGGAGCAGCCCACGCCTCGCTACTTGCCGGAAATGCCCCCCCGGACGTGCCGCCGCGAAAGTTCTATGCGCTCCTGAGCCTGGGCCGGATCGGGTTTAAAGCGAGCTTCCTGCAATCCGTGGACTTGGCGGTCAAGTACGGCTTTGAGGGCATTGACCCTGACGCGGGATACTTCTCGCAACTTTCGGATGATCAGCTCAAGGAGTTGGTTGACGAACTGAAAGCCAAAAACCTGAAGCTCGGCGCGGCGGGGTTGCCGGTGGATTTTCGCAAAGACGAGGAGACCTTCAGCGAAGGTTTGAGGAACTTGCCAGCCTCGGCACGAGTATTGGAAGCCGCAGGTGTGACGCGAGTGAGCACATGGATTCTGCCGCTCAGCAATGATCTGACCTACCTTCAAAACTTCCGCACCCACGCTTGCCGGCTGCGTGCGTGCGCCGAGGTGC
>JBKQVI010000134.1:0-42744 GCA_052139985.1 Terriglobia bacterium | reverse complement strand
GACGTGGGGAAATGCGACCCCTTCAGGGTCGGGAAAATCGCGGGCTCGCGATCCGTGGGCGGCGGGCGCAAGAAGCGCGCCCTTGCCCACGGCTACTCTATAGATCCCCTGCGGGGATCGGCAATGGCGATCGCTTTTTCCGCAGCCTCTAAAGCCCGGCGCTACAACGAGTTAACACGCGTGGAATCGGTAAGCCGATTCCTCTAACGAAACACCGGCGATTACGGACGTCTACGCGCAGCCTGCGCGCGGTTTATTTCCCGGGTCAGCAACGCCGCCGGCCTCAGCGCGCGCGGTAGATCGTTCCGAATAGACTGCTGCACGCTGAGCAGCAGCGCATCGTCGGGGTCGGTTTGCGCCGCGGATTGCGCGGGCGGAGCGGCATTGCGGGAAAGCAGCATGGAGGCCAACACGATCAACGTTAGGGTGGCGGTGGCCCAAATCCAACGCCGCCAGGGATGAGTGAAATCGCGGGCCGCCACGCGGACGCCGATGTCTTCGCGCTGTCGCCCCCAAAAGCTTTCCGGCTGTTCCATGGCCTTGCGGGACTGCGATTGAGCGGCGTCCGCCGCCACCGCAAAGGCGCTCACTTCTTCGCGGCAGGCGGCGCACTCCGCCAAGTGCTTCGCCGTCTCATCGTCGGTCTCGCGGAGAACGGCCGCAGCCCATTGTTCATCGCTCAAGTGCCCGCTCATTTCTTCCTCTGCTCCTTCAGCTCATTCCTGACCGCGCTAACCGCCCGGAACAGGTGCGACTTCACCGTCCCGACTTCCAATTGCATGGCCTTGGCGATTTCCTCCAAGGTCATTTCCTCAAAAAACCGCAGCGAAAAAGCCAGGCGTTGTTGCGGCGAGATTCTCTTGAGGACGGACTCCGCCACCGCCAGTTGCTCGCGTGCCAGAAGCGCCTGCTCGGCCGAGGGTCCGGGGTCAGGAAGATCGAACTCTGTGTCTCCCGCGTCCGGGCGCGGGGCCGGTTGCAGGATATTCCGCCAAAACGCCAAGCGCCGATTCCGGGCGTGGTCGCGCGCCAGATTGACGGCGATCCGGAGGAGCCAGGTTTCCACGCTGGCCTCGCCGCGAAACGTCGCTCGCTTCTCGTAAGCGTGCAGAAAGCAATCCTGCGTCAGGTTGTCGGCGAGGTCACGGTCTCTGACCAGCGAAAACAGCACCCGGAATACTCGGCGCTGGTGCGAGCGCACGATGTGGTCGAATTCCTCGGCGGCGATGCCTTCCGTGCGCCCCTGACTGGCGGCCATGTCCATGGTGGTCGTTAGAGCGCTGTCCATCGTCTTCCTGCCGGTGTTCGTTTGTATAGACGGCGCGGAAAAGGGAAGGTTTACAAAGGCAGGTGTCAGGTATCGGGTGTCAGGTGCTGGGGGTTGGGGGCTGGGCTACGAAAGGATGAAGTATGAATTATGAAGAGTAAAGTGTAAATGGTAAGAGATAAAGTAAAAGGGACCCCATGTTTTAATCTTTATCCTTCGCCCTTCACCCCTTACCCTTTAGCCTTTACCATTTACACTTTACCCTTCATCCCTTACCCTTTACCCTTTACCATTTACACTTTACCCTTCATCCTTCATCCCTTGGTGGCCCGGTCCCCAGCCCCTAGCACCATAAGCGCTAACTTATCGACTTCAAGCGCTCGGAAGCCCGCGCAGCGGGCGCTGTCATTTAGCCCATGGCGAGCCAGCCATGGGAAACAGCGGCCTGATCAACGGTTTTGAGCCCCGGCAGGGGCGATGTCCGATTGGCTTTCTGACATGGGGTACCCCATTTCGGATGCGAATACCCAGATGTCGCCCGTGATGGGGCTCAAAAAGTGCCGATACGGTCACTTTCCCACGGCTGGCTCGCCGTGGGCTAAGGGACCACGCCGCTACCGCGGCTTCGAATAACGCCGTGGCGCTCAAGTTAGCGCTTATGGCCCCCAGCACCCAGCCCCAAATGTCAAACCGTCGAGTACTTCTTGCAGAGCACCTTGACCTTCTCAACCAGCTTGGGGACGCCTGTCATGGGGTCTTCAGGCGCTTCATACTCGACCGACATGAATCCCTGATAGCCGCCCTTGACGAACATTTGCCACATGCGATCGAGGTCGATGGGCTTGCGCGGCTCACCGTACATATCGCGGATGTGCGTGTGGGTGGCGTAGGGAATC
Source organism: Terriglobia bacterium (assembly GCA_052139985.1). Taxonomy (GTDB): domain Bacteria; phylum Acidobacteriota; class Terriglobia; order UBA7540; family UBA7540; genus Bog-366. Next base: position 40,581 of record JBKQVI010000134.1, on the reverse strand, counting down.
AATGGCTCCACCTGGGAATAGGGGTCTTCGTCAAAGTTGCTGATATCCAGGTTGCACCCGGCGTAGGGCGAATCAATGCGGCGGAGGATGGCGACGATGTTCGAAGCCTTCGAGGTGATTCCGCCGTGACTCTCAATGCCGAGGACAACGCCCTTTTCGGCAGCGTATTCGCAGGCCGGTTTCATGGTTTCCGCGGTCCACTCGATCCCTTGCTCGTCGGTGGCTCCCGGGGCGAGTTTGCCGCCGAACACGCGCAGGTGTGAGGCGCCCAACAAGTTCGTGGCATCCACCCATTTCTTGATCTTGGCCACCTCCGCGGCACGTTTGTCGGGATCGGACTGGCACATTTCCGTCCCGATCGCTGCGCCCGAAAAGGGCAGTCCGTGCTTGAACGCCAGGTGACGCAGGCCGAGCAGATAGGCAGGGTCGGTGGACTTCAACCAGTAGGTCGTGACGTCAACGCCTTCGACACCAAGGTCCACGGCCTTGAGGAAGAAATCCTCCATCGTCATTTTGCCCGATTCCAAGTATTTGCTGTAAGAGTACGCACAGCATCCGGTCAGAAGCCGGGGGCGCGGTGTGGCGCTCGCCTCTGCCGGGCGAGCGCCGGCTTGCGGAATAGTAACCAAAGATCCTGCGGCGGCAAGTCCCGCCGCTTGCAGAAAGCGCCGGCGCGGTAATACATTTTCCATAATGCCTCCTTTAGAAGCAGTTCAAAAGTTAGGTAGACCTTCCCATTTCCGGTTTTTCAGCTCCGAAAGGGCGCGATAACGGCCACCGACCCAGCTCCCGCGGTCGTCCGCGTGCATCCCAGAAGGCCATTTCGCCCTTTCAGGGCTGGCTACCGGAAAGGTTGGTGGTTTTCGGACTTCAATGCAGCGGTTGAACCGCCACTTCGCGGAAATAGACCACGGATTCCGTATTGTGGTTTTGCAGGCCCATGTACCCCAAGTTAGGCCGCACGCCGCTGGCGGGATCGCCCTCGTGCCGTGCTGGAGAACCCGGCTGGCCTTGCACATATTCGGTGGTCTTGACGCCGTTTACGAAAACGACGGTGCGCGGGCCGTCCAGCGTGATTTCCATGGTGTTCCACTCGCCGACGGGCTTGTAAGGCCGCGCCAGGACTTTGCTGAAGGAGTAGATGACGCCCGTGCAGTGGTAGTCGTCACCGGTATTTAGGATTTGCACTTCGTTCCCTTTGTTGACAGGCATCCAGGGTTCGGTGGGTTTTTCCGGAATGCGGACATAGACTCCGGAATTGGTGTCCTTCTGCATAAGCTTATAAACCACACGGATTTTTACGTTACCGAACTTTTCCGGGGTGTACCAGAGCAGCCCCATTCCACCTTCGCTCTTTAACATCCCGTTCTCAATGACGAAGCTTCCGGGCCCCACGTGTTCCCAACCGGTCATGTCCTTGCCATTGAAAAGTTGTTTCCAGTTGGCGGCCAGGACGTAGCTTGGGCAAAGCAAAACCGTTAAAAACAAGACTGCCAAAACGATGCGTCGATTCATTTGTGACCTCGCCGAATTGATGTTCGTTGCCATGAAACCTGCCATTGTACACACGTGGGACGGGGAATTGGAGATTTAATCGTCTCGACCTTGTGCCCTGGCCATCTTGGCCAATTTGGAGTGCGGCAGCTTGCTGCCGCTTTCGGCGCGCCTGCTCGCTGGCGCGCTCCGGGCGGGAGCAAGCTCCCGCACTCCATATCGAGACGACTTTGACGTACCCCCGCTTTGTTTTCTTTCGCCCTTGGGAAATTTCCGTCAATGGCGTAGGATAACGGGTTTGAGTTTGTAATTTTCTTTGGAGGTGGCCACGTGCCTAAGGATTTATCCGCAGCTTGGAAGACCCGGCATCAGCGCTGGGGACGTTTTGTGCAGGCCAACATCAAGGCAATGAACGCGGGAAACGCGGTTCCCCTTGGACCCTCGGCAAGGCCGTTGCTGGCGCCTGAGGTGACGGCGGGCGAGGTTCAGCCCCTTAAGGTGGTGGTGTGCTCACCGCATCCCGATGATGAGGCGCTCGTGGGGGCTCTACCGCTGCGGCTGCGCCGGGAATGTGGCGCGAAAGTTGCGAATTGCGCCATCACGTTGGGAAGCAATACCAGCCAGCGCGCCCGCCGTCTGCGCGAACTGGAAGCGGCGTGCGGGGCGTTGGGCTTCAGCCTGAATCTCGTCAACCCTCCCGGTGGTTTTGAACACATTAATCTGGATAACCGCACGAATCACCCGGAGGACTGGGCTGCCAAAGTACGGGCGCTCAGCGAGGCACTGGAACGGGAGAAGCCCGACGTAGTCTTTGCACCCCACGCGACGGACTTTAATACGACGCATATCGGGACCCATTACCTCGCCATGGATGCCGTGGGCGACTACCTGGAGCGGACCGGCCGCGGTCCGATGCCGTTTGTCGAGACTGAGTTCTGGCATCAGAACCCTCTTCCGAATCTGATGGTGGGAGTTTCCCCGGAGGACGAAGCGATCCTGATCATGGCGACGGCCGAGCACGGGGATGAAGTTCGGCGAAATCCGTACCATTTGAGGCACGTCGGCCGAATGATTGAGAACGTCCGGCTGGGGGGAGAGGTGGTGGGCGGACAAGGCGCCGCCGCGCCGGATTTCCCCTTCGCGGAGCTTTACCATTTTGCTTTCATGGCCGGCAGAAATCTGGTGGCGCCGCGCCCCGGCGGACGGGTCGTGGGGACGGCGGAGAAGATCGATCTCCAGGAATTAATCAAGAGTTTTCAGCCCGAATAACAGAAGTGAGTATTCCAGGGGAGGACCGAATGGCGAAGAAACGTATGGGTGCAAAAGTGTGGCTCATTGCCGACAGCTACTTGCCGGATCAAAGCACCGGCGGCATGCAGAGTCACGAATCGGTTTGCGTACTCAATCTCAACCGCCGTCCCGCGAAGCTAAAGATCACGGTCTACTTTGAAGACCGCGAGCCACTGACAGGACTGGAGGCGGAATGCCCCGGCCAGCGAACCACGCATGTGCGCATGGAAAAAATAAAGAGCCGTCAGGGGGAGATGATTCCCGTCGCGAAGCCCATGGCCTTGATGGTGGAGAGTAACCTGGACGTGGTGGTGCAGCACACGCGGCTCGACACTACGCAGCCGGCACTGGCGCTCATGACCACTATGGGCTTTCCGCTGGGGTAAGTCAGTGCCGGGGCTAAATCCCAAATGCTGAATCCATAATCCCAAGGAGTATTCGTGTTTGCAAGGAAGGTCCGCGTTGAAGTCGCCGGTCCCGAAGGTCCGCGTGCTTGTCCAATGGAATGGCTGGACAGTTTCTGCATGAGGAGTTTTACCGGCCGCGAGGCCTTTGACGAGACCCTGCCGGTGGCAGACGGCGCACTGGAAGTGAGCTTCCAGGTAGACATCGACGGCCTGCGCGCTGATATGGAGGACTGGTTTACGAGAAAGTTCGGAGAGGGAAAGCCGGTCAACCTCATACTTAGTGAAGAGCGGTAGGCAGAAAGCGGTAGGCAGAAAGCGGTAGGCAGAAAGCGGTAGGCAGAAAGCGGTAGGCAGAAAGCGGTAGGCAGAAAGCGGTAGGCAGAAAGCAGTAGGCAGAAAGCAGAAGGCAGAAAGCAGTAGGCAGAAAGCAGAAGGCAGAGGGCAGAAGGCAGAGGGCAGTAGGCAGGTGGCAGAACGCAGTAAGAAACGGGATGAGGCTAATCCCGAATCCCTAACCCCTCACTTGTCGCTAGCGACTTTGATCGCCAGCATCACCTTGTCGTCCATGTGCGTTCCGCCCTTGGAAAACACGGTGACGTCATCGCACACCTTTAGAACGATGTCTTTGGCCTTGTGCTCGTGCACCTGGCTGACGCTGGCGATCAGCCGTTCCAGGCCAAACTCGTCGTTCTGCGCGTCCATCGCTTCGGTGATCCCGTCGGTGCACAAGATCAGGATATCGCCGGGCTGAAATTTCACATGTCCGCGCTCGTACTGGGAGTCCTCGAAGAGGCCGATGACCATGCCTCCCTCGGTGAGTTGGATAGGCTCGCTTCCGGGCCGCACGATGACCGGGGGCACGTGTCCACAATTAATGTAGTGGATGGCTTTCCGGCGCGTGTCGATGAGCCCCAGGAACATGGTCATGTATTTCTCGCCGCGCGTATCTTGCAGGATCATCTTGTTCAGGGACTCGGTGATGTCGTTGAGGGAGTGGAGATGCAGCACCAGCGCCCGCAAAGTGGCTTGGAGGTTCGACATCACCATGGCGGAGCTGATGCCTTTGCCCTCGACGTCGGCGACCACCACCAGCAAGGTGTTGGGTCCCATGCTTAAGAAGTCATAGTAGTCGCCGCCTACTTCGAAGCAGGGTTCGTTCAGCACCGCGATGTCGAGGCCCGGCATGACCGGACTCGTCTCAGGCAGCAGGCTGCGCTGAATCCCGCGGGCCAGCGCCATATCGCGTTCCAGCCGTTCCTTTTCCAAAAGATCATGGTGAAGCTGAGCGTTCTCGATGCTCATGGCCATCTGCCCCGACAATGTAAGCAGCACGTCGGTGTCCTCGGCGGTGAAACTGCCGGTGGCCTTGTTGAGTAATTGCAGGGCCGCAATGATCTTGCCGGTCTTGTTGCGAATGGGCAGCGCCAGAATATTGCGCGTGCGGAATCCCGTGCGCTTGTCCACCTCCGGATTGAAGCGGTCGTCGGCATAGGCATCGGGAATGTTAACGATATCGCCCGTCAGCGCAACATGGCCGGCGATCCCACGTCCGCGCGGGAGGCGGATTTCCTGCTGCTCCATTCCTTGCGCGATCAACGACCAGATCTCGTCGGTTTTTTCATCGACCAGGAACAAGGTTCCGCGTTCGGCTTTGGTGAGGGTCTTGGCGACATCCAGGATCTTACCCAAGAGTTCCGAGAGGTCGAGCGTGGAGTTGACGACCTTGCTGGCCTCAACGATAAACTGAAGCCGTTCCAAATTGCGCTGCATGCAGACATAACAATCGGCGTCGCGCAAGGCGATGGCAGCCAGCCGCGCGTGTAAACCCAAGAGCGCCAACAATGGCTCGTCGGGTGTTTGCGTGGCGGCCAGCAGCAGAACGCCGGCAGTCTTGGTGTTGTCCGCCAGGGGGAAAGCGCTCAAAAAGTGGAAATGATTCTGTCCTGCCCAATCTGCCAAACCGTCGCCGTCCACTGTCGCTCCGTGATCGGTCCGCGGCGAATTCGCGTGCATGGCCTTCCCCAGCAAGGGATGATTTGCGGAGACCGTCTGCAAAGCGGCGGGGAATGGCGGGCCGCCGGCGAAGGCTGTAAGTGAAAGTGTCGATTGGCCCGAACTGACACGCCAAATCCCGGCAGCACCTATGCCGTAGCGGCTTACGAGGCGGGCAAGAAGCGCGTCCATTACTCCCTGGGGTTCGAGGGGCATGCAGAAATCACAGCTTAGTTCATCAATTTCCTTGATAAGGTTCATGTGTGATCTCTCCCAAGTTTTTCTTGAGGATCCGCCCGTCTCGCCTAAAGGCAGGACTCGACTTAACCCCTGTAGGAATGCACCTAAACACGAGTAAACGCAGTATATAGCTTCGGCACACTCGGTGTAAACCGATTTCAGAGGAAGACTCGGCTCCTCGGCGCCCTTCTTTAGTGAGGACTCGCATGCGGAATTCTATTGAGTTTAGGAAGGAGGAAGTGGATAATTCGGGAAAGCCCAGGACTACCCACTTCCCCAGGTAGTCAATAGAATAGAGTTACTAGGTTAGACGTAATCAGGGCCCCAAAGGTTGCATAAAATTGTCGCGGAGTTCGCGGCGGCGGAAGCATCGAAAGGTCTTTCGCTAGCCGGAATTTTTCTACGGACGCGAGCGAGTTTATAATGTAGCATTTAGTACGATGCAGGGCCTTGAGCCCAGTCGCCCGGACATATCACATCATGAGCTATATTGTTACGCCCTTTGAAGTCAGCTCGCTTGCCCTACCCCAACCGGTTAAGGTTCGGTTTGTTCACCTGTTTCCTGCCATCGCTACACGGCACAGCGACACCATTGATTGCGTCTTTCTGGTCGCAGGGCAGCACGCCACGGTTTCGATCTCCTGCCCCGCCCTCACCGAACTCCGGCAGAAGGAACAGAAGTATCTGAGTGACCAACAGCTTGCCGAAATAGCCGCCCTCCATTTGCGCCGAACCCTGGAACAAGGATACGACGCCACCCAAGCCGAACTCTTTATCGATGGCGCACTGCTCCGCGCGCTGGGAAAAGAACTGGGCGACCTCTAAAGAACTTTCGGAATTGGGACCAGCGAAAGCACGCCGGGGCGGAGGTCTTCCGCCCCGGTTAGCCGGCACTTCTATGTCGATATCCTAGTGGTGCGGCTCGCTGTCATGCTTTGCGCTGCCTTCTCCTCCGGAGGGTTTCGAAGTGTGCGCCTGCGATTGGCTCGCGTGGGACTGGGTTTGTTTCGACGGAGCGGATTCATGTGACGGTGCATTGTGTTGAGGTGATGCCGCCACATGCGAGGGCTGGTTGTGTGAGGGGGGCGTGGAGTGATATCCGCCGCCGGCCGTTCCTCCCGGTGTCGCACCCGGGTTGTGTGAGGCCGGAGGGTTGGAATGAGAGGTCATGACGGGATGGGTGCCGCCACCGCCCGGATTGGGGCTGCGACCGCCTGTCGCGTGATCAGAGTTCGCGCCGTGGTATACCTCCGGGTTTACGGCACCACCGGCACGGGCGGAATGGACCACGCCCGCGCCCTTGAAGTCTCCCGGCCTTCCCGTGGCTGCAACTCCGGGCACGCCATGGTTGACAGAGACAAACTGTGAGCGGTCATTATGCGCGGCTACCTCGTGCTGACGCTGTATGGAAGTGGCTTCCACATGGTGATCGTGCTCGGCGGCGAGTTCACCCGGCGTGGCCCGAGCGCTGAGTCCGCCCGCACCGCCATTGTAGCTGACGCGATTCACCGAGTAGTTGTTCACCACCGTACGGCTGTAGACATTGGTGACATTCGTCACATTGACATTGGTTACCGACCGATTATAGAAGAAGCTCCCGCCCCTCCATTCCCCCCCTTCGAAGCCCCTGCCGTTGTATCCGAACCCATAATTGACGCCGCCGTAGAAGCCAATGTGTGGTCCCCAGTATCCGGCATGCCAAAAGAACGCGCTTCCACCCCAGCCCCAATAGCCTGGAGTCCAAAACATGGCCGGCGCCGGCGCCATCACCCAAGTTCCGGGCACCCAGAAGTAGCCGTTGTCGGGATCGTAAGCCCAATAGCCCGGCGTCCACATGTAGCCAGGGCCTGGACAAACCGGCTGCGCATAGACCGGCAGCGGTGGCGGACCAATCCTAACTGATATGCCTATGGAAACTTCTGCGGCCTGGGCTGTGGTCGGCGCAGCCAAAATCGCCGCGCCGAGTAGTCCGATCACCAATAATGTCGCCGAGATCATGATTCCCGTTAAATTCTGCCACCGCCCTGGATTCGATGACCACTTTGCCAAAGGGCGCATTTTCAGCTCACGAGCCGAAGCGGGATTGTTGGATTTCTTCTGTGTCCCGCCTATCGAAACTGAATAATCGGCAGTACAGTTCTCTTTCATGGCGTCACCCCAATGTGAATTTGTTGGACTCGTTGTGCACAAGTGGATGGTAAACGACTCCATCCTTGCTAGACCCCGAAATCGCGCGGAACAGTCTGAAAGTCACGGTGTTCCTCGGCCACTGTCAGTAAACGGCAATTGCGGGGCCAAATCCACATACTCTCGTGTATGGCGTTGATTGCGCAATTACTTATGGACGTGCGGCGCAGTTCGCAACGGTAGCCGGGCTTACTAAGCCGGTAAAAATTATACACTTCGTGAGCGCGGATTTCTCGAATCCTGGAGCAGGACGAGTGTCAAAACAGGCGCCACCTATTTTGGCGTAGCGGATATCGAGAAGGCGAGAAGGATATTTCCAGCAATGGCATTGGTATAGCCGCTGTTAATATACAGCATCCCATTAACCACTACGGGTCCGGTTGCTACCAAAGATCCGCCCCGCGCCTCCACTCCATTGATCGTTTTGAATGGCCGCGCCGTATCGAAGTCCCAAATCACCTTCCCGGTCCGTGAATCGTAAGCGCGCAAGTGCCCGTCAAGAGAGCCGGCGAACACGACCCCGGGGATTGCCGTGACAGGAGCCATCTGCGCAGCGCTGCACCCGGGTTGATCGGGGCACTTGGGGCTTGGCGGCGGTTGAAACCATGCTATGTCTCCCGTGGACATTCGCAATGCAAACAAGCCGCCACCCGCTTCTACTTTCGAATCTTCCCAGTCGGAGCGAGGGTAATATACCAGAGAATCGTCGGCCGCGCCTCCCCATTGGATGCCTCCCAGCGGACCGCCGCGTGCAATCCGCCTCTGCCAGACGATGGCTCCCTTCTTGTCCGGATTAATCGCGTACACCATTCCGGACTTCTGTGCAGCGAGCAGCAGGGTTCGCCCCCCTGCGAGCGTTCTCAGGATGGGGGGAGAGCCAAAATCGAAATCGTTCCCTGGCCCTTTCGGGCAGTTCGCTGTTTCGGTCGCGATGCAGGAGATATTCCATCGATCATTCGGGTTCAACTGGCGGGACCATAGCCTTTTGCCGGTTTCGAGATCGAACGCAATAATCGCGTCGGAATAGGAGGACGGGGGATCGGAATAGCTATTTCCCGTCGCCACATAGACGGCATGCCGCTTTAGGTCGACGGTGGGTGGAGACCAGACCGCTGCTCCGGAAGGACCCCACATTTCAGTCCCGGCAGAATTCGGGTGCTTCCCGCGCTCGGCGGGATTGGGAATAGTGTAGGATTTCCAAATGGTTTCGCCCGACCGAGAGTCTAGCGCCAGAAGACTTCCTCGAAAAGTGCAGCAGGGATATTTCGGGTCAATGGCGGCGCCTTCTTCGCCGGACGACACTGGGACGTAAAGGCGATGATTGACGAATACCGGCGAACCCGTTATGCGGGCAGCCGGATGCGGGTCAACGAGCTGCTTCCACAACAGTCGTCCGCTGCCAGTATCGACCGCATAAACGTTTGCTTCCGTATCGCCAAAGTACGCTGCCTGTTCCTCGGACCCAATGGAGACGGCTGTCTTTACCGTGGCGGCAGCTTTGAAGGTCCAGTAGATACAACCCGTCTGCGCGTCAAGCGAGTAGACGGTGCCATCCTCACTGCCTTCGTATATCCTCCCCCCGTACGCAGTGGGCTGGCCGTACGTGGCCCAGGCCCCAGGAAAACCGAAAGCCCACTTGAGTTGGAGCGACGGTACCTGCTGGGGCGTAATACCCGCCACCTTTCGCGGTTGAAATCGAGTGTTCGAAGCGTCTACTCCCCAACCATCCCAGCGAACATTATTGGGGGGAGGGTCCGGATCACCATGGCACGAAGCTACCAGCGGTTTGGCGGCAGTGGTTTGCACGTTGCCCAAGTATTTCGCCACGGCGATTTGCTCGGAGGAAGTGAGCCTGGAGCCCTGGGGTTTCATGACACCGCTTTGCAGGGCTTGCAGGATTTGTTCCCGCGTCATCTTGCGGAGGATATCGGGATCGGTCGCCCCGGTGCCGCTGCCCGGGCTATGGCATGGTGCGCAATGGTGCATGAAGACTTCGGCCCCGTCGGGAGCCTCGTCGGGCCTCCCCACGGAAATCAACAGGAAGAATCCCGCAACAGAGGCCAGCAGAAGGCCGAGGGCGACTCTTTGAAAGCGCCAATTCCAGACTGGGCACAGCCTCGACAGACCCATAGCCTTAGTTTTGACGTTTTCGGCGACGAAAGTGTTGCAGCCTTCTTGATAATTTCTGGTGACAGCAAGATGACAACAACTTGCGCAGCTAAGCAGTCCGAACACGGGAAACGCAGCCGGGACGGTGTCCAGCATTCGAATTCGCGCGGTGGTTCCAGTCGCTATCGATTGCGTGGAACACGACGTGATTCAACGGGCGTCTACGCTTCCCGCTTGTCTACCGAATGCCAATTCCAAGCATCCTGGAGTATGGTTTCCAGCCCGGAGCGTTGCGGTTTCCAGCCGAGCACAGAACCTGCGTGGCTTGCATCCGCAACCAACACGGGCGGGTCGCCAGCGCGGCGCGGAGTTTCGCGGTAAGGCACGGGGCGCCCCGATATTTTCCCTGCGGCGTTGATAACCTCGCGCACGGAGTAACCTTGGCCGGTACCCAGGTTCAGGGCGCGGCTTTCTCCGCCACCGGCGAGGTAATCCAAAGCCCGCACGTGCGCGTCGCCCAAATCTGTGACGTGGATGTAGTCGCGAATGGCGGTGCCGTCAGGGGTGGGATAATCCGTCCCGTAGATCTCGACGTGTTTCCGCTGTCCGAGCGCGGCCTGGAGGGTTAAGGGGATCAGGTGAGCTTCCGGGTCGTGGGCTTCGCCGATCTCACCGTCCGGGTCTGCTCCCGCCGCGTTGAAATACCGCAGGGCGACCCATTTCAAGCCATAGGCGTTTCCGTACCACTGGAGGGCGCGCTCCATCGCCAGCTTGGTCTCGCCGTAAGGATTCACCGGTTCCTTGGGATGATCCTCGGGAATCGGCACCTTCACGGGATTGCCGTAGACAGCCGCGGAAGATGAGAAAACGATGTGCTTCACCCCTGCCTCGCCCATGGCATCCAGCAAGCGCAGGGTGTTGACCACGTTATTCCAATAGTATTTCCGAGGCTTCTGGACGGATTCACCGACCAGCAGATTCGCGGCAAAATGCAAGACGGCCTCCACTCGCTCCTTTTCCAGAAACTGGGGGAGCATCTCCGTGTCCGCGAGGTCCCAGTCCAGCAGGCGCCCCCACTTTACCGCCCAGCGATGCCCGTAACTAAGGTTGTCCAGCACCAGAGGCTCGTGACCCGCCTTTGCCAACCCCTTACAAGTATGGCTACCGATGTAACCCGCGCCGCCCGTCACTAACACCCGCATAGTTCTTTCCTCCCATTGTTCTGCTTGCGTGATGCCTTGGTACCCCTGGCAACATAGCTCGTCCGCGGCTCGCCGCGCAACACTCGAAATGGCGCTTAGACGCTCATGCGGAGTTTGTCCGATGTGAGAGTTCTGGCGCGTTGAGGATTTCCCGAGGCTGGGGCGATCGATTCCCGATCTGCAGGAATATCCAAACGGCGTTAATTGCTGCAAGCCGGTTCAGCGTTCTGCCTTGAGGTCGAGCACTTTCGCGATGCGCCCCGCCAGACCCTCGGCCATCCACTGGAAGCCCAAGTCATTTGGATGTGTGCCGTCCACCAAACCGTCGCCACGCGACGTCCCGAGTAAGTCCGTCCCTTCGACGATCTCGATATGGCGATCGCCCGCCGCGATCCGTTTGGCGGCAACCTGACGGATCAATTCCCGCATACCCTCAAGCCGCGCATCGCGGGACCAGGATTCGTGAGCAGAGTAGATGGGTGTGATGAGGAGGACCGGTGTTTCCGGATGGGCGCCGCGGATGACCTCCAGGAATGGCTCGTACGCCTGGGCTAGTGATTCGACGGTCGGATTGTTCTGGGCAAAATCCAGCACAAAGCAAGCGGCGTGAATGCTTGCCACGGCGCGAGCCAACTCGGGCTCACCCATGCCATTCCCCGAGAATCCAAGATTGACGAAGTCTAAATTAAGCATCCGCCCAAGTATTGCCTGATAGCTCATGCCCGGCCGGCTGGCGCATCCGCCCTGTGTGATCGACGTACCATAAAAAACCACGGGCGCGCTCGCCGTAAAAGGCTTGGCGGGTTGAATGTGCGCTTCCGCATCCAGGCCGATCCCCAGTACCTTCACAGGCATGTAAAGCGGTAAGTAGAGCGTGATTTCGCGATCGGTGCGCGGCTGGTCTTTGAAGTAAGTATATTCGGTCGTCTTGCCGGGCTTGGCGTCTTGGTCAGCGATGGCAGTCGCACGATACACGCCGTCCGCATACAGATCCACTCCGGTTTGCCCGAACGCGTGCATGTTTTTCATGCTGGGCGGCTCGGGATACTCGAGCCGGATGGCGACGACGGACGAGTTGGTGCGAAAGCGAATACGGGCTCCGCTTGGGTCTTGCGCGAGTTGCCAGACCGGCTGACGATAAGTCTCCTTCAGCTTGGCAGGCAGACGAAAGAGTTCGCCGCCGTTTTCGCTATACCAAGTGAGGCCGTCAATCTCAACGTGCGAACCCGGGAGCGGAATCCAATGCAGTGGCGCGTCCTCGACCGCGAACGCAGCCAGATTCGCGCCGATTAAGACCGAAAACACCAGAACTTTTGTCTTCATCATGGCGGCGATTATACCTGAATTGTCGTTCTGTGAAAGGAAAGACCCGTCCGGCTCAGGGCTTATCAGGCAGGATTGTGGGGTTGCTTAACAAATCCCGGACGGGTCGGTGGGCTCGTTGGTAGCACGTCTACTTTCCGTGGTGTTTGCTCTTCCTCCTACCAAAACTTGATATACTCGGAATCCTGCCGCCAGGAAGCGGACTATATCAGGTCGGACGCTTTCCTTACTGGCCGAACACGGAGCGCCTTCTTCGACCTCTAGCCTCTACATCGCCTGGGGCGTCGAGTTGGCCGCTATACCGGGCCTTTCCTCTTGCCTCGCGCTGCCTGCCGCCTCTCGTGAGCGGCGGGACCGACAGGATTCCGGAACTACGTCTTAAATCCGCTCTCTCTTCTTGGTCCCGTATTAACGATACTCTCGTTTACAGAAGTGTCAAGCGAATGGGGCAGGAAGAAGGCGTTTTGTTACATATGTGTTAAGATTGGAGAAGATTGGTCAAACGGAGGCCGGCCCATGAGCATCGGCACGCGCATTATTCAGCTTCGGAACGAGAAGCGGCTAACGCAGCAAGACCTAAGTGATCGCACCGGACTGGCGGCCTCGTACCTTTCACGCATTGAGAACCGCCACCTAGAGCCCCGTCCCCACACCTTGCGCAAGATTGCCGTTGCCCTCGGGGTCCCGATGAGCGAGATTTTCCAGGAGCGCTCCACGCAATTGGGTACCTTGCAATGTGTCATCACCTCGTCGGGAAGCTGCATCATGAACCTGCTCCATTCCCACCACGGAAAGCGAATTCGGCCAACGGGCGAGAGCTACGATCCCCGCCAATTGCAATTGCTGCGGATGGCCAACTACCTCATCCAAACGGGTGACAAGCGGCTTCTCGACTCGCTTGACGTGCTGCTTGGCGCGCTGTTGAGTGCGGAACTTAACAAGAGTCCCACGGCCGGTAAAATCCGGGAGACCGGGGAGGAGGGCGGTAAGCAGTAGGCAGAAAGCAGAAAGCAGAAAGCAGAAAGCAGAAAGCAGAAAGCAGAAAGCAGAAAGCAGAAAGCAGAAAGCAGAAAGAACACTCAAAGGATTTGATTCTTGGGAGCTCTTCCCGCGTCGTGAACTCGCTGGCCGTACCGGCGCAAACGACCCTTGCGATTACCGTCTACCACTAGCCCAGATGTTTCACCCAGTTTGAACGTTCATAGGGTCGGCGACCCTCAGGTGTTGCGGAGAACCCTTCCACGTCGTCATCCTGAGGCTCGGTTCGTTCGGGCCGAAGGACCTCTGTAGTTCGTGAGTGTGCGTGAGCCAAGGAGACTACGGGGGTTCTTCGCCCAAAATGCGGGCTCAGAATGACAGCGCCTACGAGTCTTCCCGCCACCCTCCCGTCCTCTGGGACGCGTGGTCAGAAATTCGGGCTGGGCACCCACCGCCCGTTGCCCACTGCCTACCGAGTACTGACGACTGCCTACTGCTCTTTAACCGGCAGTTCAATCGAAGAAGGGAATTCGCGAGTGTGGTAAACCTTTTGGGTAGCCGCTTGGTAGTCGGCTTCCGTGGCTTGAAAGATGTTGGGCACAAATTTCTGTGGGTTGCGGTCGATCAAGGGAAACCACGTACTTTGCACCTGCACCATAATGCGATGGCCGCGCACAAAGCAATGGTCGTTGGTGTGGAGATCAATCGCGTACTCCTCCACGCGGTCGGGCGTGAGCGGCTTCGGCTTCTCGAAACTCTCGCGAAAGCGCCCGCGAAACACTTCGTCGGCAATCATCAATTCATACCCACTCAGGGCTGCATCAGCGGGGTATTCATCGGGGAAGACGTCGATCAGCTTCACGATCCAATCGCTGTCCGTGCCGCTGGTGGAAGCGAACAAGTGGGCCACCAAATCCCCGGCCACGGTCAAGTTTTCGGTCAGCGGGGCCGTCTGCCAGGTTAGAACGTCAGGCCGCTGCTGGACGAACCGCTGGTCTTCCACTAACCAGGTAGGCCACCCACCGCCTGGGTAGGTGGGCTGGATAGGCTGATGCCGGTAAGGCACGGGATGGGCGGGGTCGGAAACGTAGTGGTCAAAGCCAACCGCGCCGTCACTACCGGGCGGGCTAAAGGAGAGGCCTCCGTTCGCTTGGAAATAGAGCTTGCGCGCCTGGATACCATGACGCGGCGGCCATTCGCCGTAGGTCTCCCACCGATTGGTCCCGGTTTCGAAGGTCATCGCTTCCTGCAGCGGGAGTTGCCCTTCGTCCTTTAGCCAATAAGCGAACCACGCGGCCTGGATTTTCTCGCGAAAGTATTTGGCGGTGTCATTGCCAAACTGAATCTGGCCCAGCGAGCTTCCCGCACCACTCGCCCAACCTCCATGGTTCCAAGGTCCGGCCACGAAGTAATTCCAGTGCCGGGTGTCGTGCTTCTCCAACGCTTCATAGATCTTCTGCGGCCCGTAGAAATCCTCCTGGTCCCACCAGCCCGCGACGTTGAGGTCCGGAACCGTAATTTTCTTGAGGTACGGCGTCACAGCGTCCCGCTTCCAGTATTCATCGTAATTGGGGTGATCGAGGAAGTCGTTCCACGTCGGCGCGCTTCCATGCAGATACTTGGCGTTCACATTTGCCAACGAGCCGAGAGCCAAGTACCACTCGAACGTGTCGTCGCGGTCGAAGTGAAAGTGAAAACTCGTCTTGCCGGTTTCCATCATGGCTGCATACTCAAAGCCATAGCTCAAGCGGAAGGCGCCGTTGTGGTGGAAGTCGTCTCCCAGGAACATGTCTGCGGGCGAGGCCTGCTCGGAGACGGCTTTCAGAGCGGGATGAGGTTCGAGCATCGCCATAACGGTCAGCCATCCGCCGTAGGATATCCCCAGCAGGCCCACGCGGCCGTTGTTATGGGGAACATTTTTGAGCAGCCAATC
This sequence comes from Terriglobia bacterium, assembly GCA_052139985.1. Classification (GTDB taxonomy): domain Bacteria; phylum Acidobacteriota; class Terriglobia; order UBA7540; family UBA7540; genus Bog-366. Next base: position 25,426 of record JBKQVI010000134.1, on the reverse strand, counting down.
GATGGTGTCGTAAGTGTCGGTGCCCTCATCGATGGAGCGTGCATCGCTGCGGTCTCGGGGCCGGCGCTGCATCAGAAACTGCCCTTCGGATTTGTACCGTCCGCGGATGTCCTGAAAAACGAAGATGTAGCCGCCCGGAACCATCTCGCGATAGATCGCGAATTTGGTGGTGATGCCGTGCTCGTCGTCGGTGACGCCGTACGGAGTCCGCTCGAAAATTAAGGGAAGTGACTGCGCGGACGACTTGGGCACGTAAATCTCGGTGTGCAACCGCACCCCGTCGCGCATGGGAATCATGACATCGAGCTTGGTGAATATTCCGCTGAGGTCGGGGGATGACGACGAGGTCTCGCGCCGGGCACGCGCCGCGAAGCCCGCGGTAACAAGGGCAAGAACCAGCGCGATTTTCCGCTTGCTGCTCATGGTGTGCACCCCGTAGGGATAATGATGATATCGCCCCTTAATTCACACGCTTTAATGGTAACGCCTCAGCCCAAAGGGGCAAAGTTACCACAAGGCATGGTGCTGTTGGAACGGTATAATCGGCTTACTCTTGCCACTGCACGGCGTCGCGGGTACATTGATGGCTTGCTTCCTGTGAACTTGCTGAAAGGACATCCTCATGTCGAGACATGAACGGCGGTATCAGAAATATCTGGACCGCAAGCGGCAAAAGCATGGACACGATACGGCCGGGGGTGGGGCGACGGCCTCGCAGGTCGCCGCCGCCGCCCATTCCCCGGTTCATGAAGCACTGGTCCCGGCGGAGCTGTTCAAGCAGGGCATTGGCAACCTGCTTTTCAGCCGCTTACTGCCGGACGGGCGCATCGCCCTGGGCGCGTTCCTGCTGGATGTGTTCTGCCTGGGCGTCAAGAGTGCCTTTGTTGCCGTTGTGTCCAGAGCTGAGTATGCCAGGCGCCTGAGCAATTGGTCCACGGCCGAAAACCTCCAACCGATGGATCCCGCCTGCTTCCGCAAGCTGGTGGAAGGCGGCGTAGCTTACGCGCGCGACCTGGGATTCAGCCCCCACGTGGATTATGCCCTGGCGAGCCAGATCTTCGGCGACGTGGAGAGCACAGCCTGCCGAACGCGCTTTGAATACGGGCATGAGGGCAAGCCCTTCTATGTTTCTGGCCCCCATGAGACCGAGACGCAAGTGCAAACCATCCTCGACCAGCTTCAGCGTCGCGTGGGCACGGGAAATTTCGACTTCCTCGTGCCCGCATTGCCACCCGACGAAGCGGAATGACGGTCCCGGTGGCTCTGGTGGCTACAATTTATGCAGGGCGCGCTCGAATGCGGGCAGCGAGCGTTCGATTGTTTGGCGGGGAATCGTGAGCGACAGGCGGAAATATCCGGCGCGGCCAAACCCCGAGCCCGGCACGGCCAGGATGCCTTCATCCATCAGGCTGCGCACAAAGGCCAGGTCATCAGCTATCGGCGCCTTGGGAAACATATAGAAGGTTCCCTGCGGTTTTGTGACCTCGTAGCCGATGCGCGTCAAGCCTTCCCAGAGCACATCCCTTTTTTCCTGGTAGGGGTGCGGATCAATCTTGAGATCGGCGACTTCAGCAATAACCCATTGCCAGATAGCGGGAGCATTGATGAATCCCAGGATTCGGTTGGCGAAAGTGCAGGCGTCGCGCAACGCATCCACTTCCGGCAGGCAGGGCGAGAGGGCGAGGTAGCCGATGCGCTCCCCAGGAATCGCCAGGGCTTTCGACCATGAATAGGTCACCACGGTGCGGCGAATAAGCGAGGGGATTACGGGCAGCGCAAGCCCATCAAACACGAGCGACTTATACGGCTCGTCCACGATGACCGTCACTGCATGGTCGAGCCCGGAAATCAAAGCTTCCAAATCCCTTAGGAATTCCGTCGCATAGACCGCGCCCGTTGGATTATTGGGCGAATCGAGGATGATCGCCTTGGTGCGCGGCGTGATGGCGGCGGCGATACGTCCGATGTCGGGCTGGAACGTGTCATCCGTTTCCACCAGCACCATGTGGCCCGCGTGATTCTCGGTGTAAAACTGGTACTCGGGAAAGAAGGGAACCAGGATGATGACCTCATCGCCGGGATCGAGCAGCGACTTGAGCACTACGTTGATGGCGCCCGCCGCTCCGACGGTCATGAGGATGTGATCTGGTGTGTAAGCGAGGCCGGTCTCTGCCGAGAGCTGCCGGGCAATGACTTCCCGCACCGGGGAGAAGCCCGCATTGGGCATGTAGGCGTGGCTGCGGGGCGGATTCCTCTCGACAACTCGCCGCAGCGCCGAGATCACCCGTTCCGGCGGTTCGCCGTCGGGATTCCCCAACGTAAAATCGAACACATTCTCTTCCCCGCGCTCCCGTTTCATCCGGGCGCCAATTTCGAACATGCGCCGGATCCACGAGGCGTGTTCCATCTGTTCCGCAATATTTTTGCCGATGCTCATTGAAGTTCCGTACTGCCAACCACGTTGATGCCGGCGGATTGCAGCCGCTCAATGGCCGCATCCGGTTTGTCGAATCGGAAGATCAAGACCGCAGTGTTGCCGCGGCCGAAGGTGAATGCGTACATGTACTCGATGTTGATGCCAGTCTCCTCGAAGACACCCAGCAATTCCGCCAAACCACCAGGCCGGTCGGGGACTTCCACCGCTACTACTTCCGTGACGTTGACGACGTAGCCTGCTTCCTGAAGAATTTGGGCGCCCTTCTCCCAATTCGACACGATGAGGCGGAGAATGCCGAACCGCTCCGTGTCGGCTAGGGTCAGGGTGCGGATGTCAATGCCGGTTTCTGCGAGCAGGCGGCAGGGCTCGATCAACTGGCTTGGCTTATTCTCCAGGAAGAGCGAAAGCTGATGAATCTTCATGGGCACCCCATATGCAACGCTCTCACACCAACCTACAAATCACTTCTCCAAATTTCTGCGGTCGATGAGCCGTTGCGCTTTTCCCTCGCTGCGTTTCAGAGTCTGCGGCGCCACTAGCCGGACTTCCACTCGCAGTCCGAGCGTCTGGTACAAAGACTGAGCCAGCTTGTTGTGCAGGTTCTCCAGAGCGCCAACCTTGTCGCTGAACACCGCCGGCGTTACTTCCACGTGAATCTCCATCTGATCCAAGCCTTCCGCGCGCGTCAGGATGATCTGATAGTGGGGCAGCGTGCCTTCCACCGCGAGCAGGGCGGATTCAACCTGGGACGGGAACACATTGACGCCACGAATGATGAACATGTCGTCACTGCGCCGGCTAATACGCTTAATGCGGCGGAGGGTCCTGCCGCAGGCGCACGGGCCCGTCACAAACGAACTCATGTCGCGGGTGCGATAGCGAAGCATGGGCATGGCGTGCTTGCTCAAGGTCGTTACGACCAGTTCACCTTCGTCTCCCTCCGGAACCGGCTGTTCGGAATCCGGGTCAATGATTTCCGGGAAGAAATGGTCCTCGAAAATGTGCAGGCCCGCCTGGCAACGGCACTCGCTTCCCACACCCGGACCGGTAATCTCCGAAAGCCCGTAGATATCGTACGCCTTGATGCCGCCGCCAGTTTCGATGTGGTGGCGCATCGAGTCGCTCCAAGGCTCGGCGCCGAAGACTCCCACGCGCAGGGGCAGTTCCCGCAGATCGATTCCCATCTCGGAGGCGCGGTCGAGCAAATGAAGAAAGTAGGTCGGCGTGCAACAAATGGCCGTCACCTTGAAGTCCTTCATCACCATGATCTGCCGATCGCTATTGCCGCCGGAAATGGGAATCACGGTGGCGCCCAGCGCCTCGGCGCCGTAATGTGCCCCCAGTCCTCCCGTGAACAGGCCGTAGCCATAAGCGTTCTGGATAATGTCGCCGCACCCCAAACCGCACGCCCCGAACGTTCGCACCATAGCATCGGTCCAGACGGCGAGGTCGTGCTGGGTGTAGGCGACCACAATCGGCTTGCCGGTGGTTCCGCTGGAGGCATGCAACCGGACCACTTCTTGCAGGGGGCTGGCGAACAGGCCGAAGGGATAACTGTCACGCAGGTCCGCCTTCACTGTGAAAGGCAAGCGGGTGACATCGTCCAAGGTCCGCATATCTTCCGGCGTGACGTTTCGCTCATCCATTCGCCGGCGATAAAGTTCAACGTGCAGATAGGCGCGGCGGACGGTACTCCGCAACCGGGCCAACTGCAACTCCCGCATTTGCGGAACCTGCATGTAATCCGGTGCGCTGGCAGGATGGATTTCGAGGGTGTCGTCTTCCGGGATAGCGGTCATGGTTTGCGTCTGCGCGAAGCGCCTTGGAGTGCGGTAGCAGCAGCTACCGCTTTGCCTCGCTCCAGCACTTGCGTCATCTTGGTATGAATCGTGTACGGAAAGCGGTAGCTGCTGCTACCGCACTCCAAAGCGACTTTCGCGCGCGGTGAGCTCAACCTAGCTCGAACTTGGACCTTCGACGCCGTGTCTGGTTGCGGCCTCGCCGTCTTGCGCCGCCACGCGTCCGATAGCGAACGCCTGAAGATTCGTGGCGTGCAGCTTTGGTGCCAGGTTCTGACGGATCGCATCCTCCCAGGCGGATTCAGGGAAGGGAAGACCCACGCTTAACCACCCGAGCAGCGCCACGTTCAGGCTCCGCTTGTCGCGCAAGCTGCCCTCCGGAATCGCGGCTGGGGTGATCAACGTGCCGTCCTCCCGCAATTGCCAACGATTCGGCTCCACTTGATCGGGCGACAGAACCACCAGATAATCCGCCTCTCCCGGGGGCACCATAGGGCTGTAAACCTTTTCGCCAAAGCGGACGTCGCTCGTGACGGAGCCGCCGCGCTGGCTCATCCCATGGATTTCACTCTTCTTGACGTCGAGTCCGGCTTGGAATGCCACTTCGGCGACGAGATCGGACGCCTTGAGTACGCCCTGTCCGCCGAGGCCGGCAATCACAATGCTGGTCACCTTAGTCTTGTTGTTCAACGCAATTCTCCGGGATCTCCTCGTGCACGGCGGACCGTTCATACTCCTTGATTTTGCCCGCTGCCAGCAGACAGTTGCGCCGCGCCACGATCACGGTGAGGTCACCTCGCGTAAGGCTTGTAGCGACCAACTCCTGGAAGGCGCCAGGATTAATTGTTGGATCAGTAATATGAACGCTGGTAATGCCGAGCGACCGCACCAGGTCTTCGATGACGACTTTGCCTGTGGGCTGGTGTTCAAGTGTGCGGCCGGTTCCGGGGTGCTCCTGCAAACCGGTCATCGCCGTGGTTCCATTGTCGAGGATTATCACCACGTGGCCGGTTTTCGGCGGATTATAAACCATCTCCACGAGTCCGGTGATTCCGCTGTGGATGAAGGTGCTGTCGCCAATGGTGCTGACGACGCGGCGGGCCTGCTCCGGCGGCAGCGCGTGCCTCAAACCCAAACCCACGCCGATACTCGCGCCCATGCAGACGCAAGTGTCGCAGGCTTCGAAGGGCGGAAGCACCGCCAGGGTGTAGCACCCAATGTCACTGGCCACAATGCAATCGAGGTTGTGGAGGGCGCTGAACACTGAACGGTGAGGGCAACCGTGGCACAATTCCGGCGGCTTTCCTTTCGGAGGAACCGGCTCCGGCGAAGGGTCGGCGGCCAGAACGCGCTTGATGCGGTCCACATTTAATTCGCCAAAGCGAAACCCTTCGGGCTGCCCTTCTACTTGCAGCCCAGCCGCGCGAATGGCTTCCACTAGGTAGGGATCTCCTTCTTCAATCACCACGCACTTGGACACGCTCCCGGCAAAGCGGCGGATGGTCTCGATGGGAAGAGGGTAGCTCATTCCCAGCTTCAGCGCCGCCGCTTCCGGCGCTGCTTCCCGAGCGTGCATGAAAGAGATCCCAGAGGTAATGATCCCCAGCGACCGGTCACCGTCGATCTCCCGGTTCGGCCCATCCGTCTCGTTCCATTCCAAAATGCGTGCGAGCTTTTCCCTCAGCCGGTGATGGGCGGGGCGGGCGTATGCCGGGATCATCACTCGTCCTTTGATGTCGCGGACGAACGTCGTGGTGGGATTCAATGGCGCCAAGTCTCCCGTCGGCCGGACGACGGTCTTCGAATGGCACACGCGCGTGGTAAGGCGAAGGAGCACAGGGATTCCCCATCGCTCCGAGACTTGAAGGGCCAGCAGGGTGAAGTCATAGGCTTCCTGCGAGTCCGCGGGCTCCAGCATCGGCACTCCCGCCGCCACGGCGTAGTGGCGATTGTCCTGTTCATTCTGGCTTGAAGCCATGCCGGGGTCGTCAGCCGAAACCACCACGAGTGCACCCGTGACGCCGGTATAGGCTGCGGTGAAAAGCGAGTCGGCGGCCACGTTCAGGCCGACGTGCTTCATCGTGACGAGGGCGCGTGAATTGGTGAAGGCGACACCCAGCCCGACCTCGAGGGCAACCTTCTCGTTCGGCGCCCACTGAGCACGCCCGCCCAGCTTGGAGAAACTCTCCAGAATTTCCGTCGAGGGCGTTCCGGGGTACCCCGTGCCAAGCGTGACATGACCATCGCGGGCGGCCAGGGCGACCGCCTCGTCCCCGCTCAATAACCGTCGATCCGGTCCACTCATCTACAGCCTCGCGATCGCCTTTCTTCACTGAACTTGCCCGTGCACAAACGAACGCCCCGCGCTCCGCGAGCGCAAAAGCAAACCATCACGCCTACTGCGATGCTTGAATGAAAGCGGACAAAAGGGAGCGCGATAGGCAGCCAACGAAACGATGAATTCTAACGCCGCCGGTGCGCTTAAGCAATTAATATGATTCGAGGGTAGTTTCCTAATTTGAGCGTAGCGCCGCCCTCTGGGGCGGCACATGCCGGGCTCAAGCCCGGCGCTACACCCGAAATTAGGACAGCGCCGATTCGAGAAGGTGCGCGACACAAAAATCGAAGCCGAGATTCCCATACGTGGCACGGGCATCTTGCCCCTGTGAGATCATGGCCAGGATGGCCATGCCACGAGAGGTAACGTGGGCGTCCCGCCCGCTGTCGCAGGAGCGTCCCGCTCCCGCCCGGAAGGCGCGGGCAGAGCCTGTCCTGAGCACCGCGAAGGAATGCCCACGCCCCAGCGGGCGACACGCCCACGCTACAAGTCTCGCCTTACTTTGCGGTGGGCGCGGGGATTAGGGCAGGGGCGGATTGGAACCGTTCACCCTGCATGGACGGCGAGCGGAATTTCGATTCGAGGTACGTGACGGGTATATCGTAAAGCAGAACCTTGGGCGAATGCCGAAGGCTGTCGTGGATAAAGCAGACGTGGGTGCACCAGCACTGGTCGCTCACGATGGCTCCCAGCTCTTCCTTGCGCTCCTGAGCCTTCCAGAATTTTTCAAAATCGCAGTCGTATTCGCGTAGGTTGGCGAGCCTGCCGCGCAACTCGCAAGCGCGCACGTCGCCATTGAAGTCGATGACGATGGACGTGTCGCCAGCGGTACAGGGCATGGGCCACGGATGGGATTCGGAGATGTTTTCGAGCTGAATCTTGTTGTGCAGCGCCAGGGTGCCGTGGTAGTAGATCTGCGCAATCTTCCGCGCGATCCCGGTGCGGCGGCGCAGGACGTGCTCCGCGTAGTAGTCGTACACCGCTTGGATATCCTTGTAGAGAGCGGCGAGACGGTGCGTGGGAATCTGCTTCAAGCTGGCGTCCTTGGCCGCGCCGCGGATGATGTTGAAATAGTGGCCGTCCACCGCGCAGTTCGCTTTCACAAACTCCGCAATCGCCATCACCTGGTCAAAGTTCTCGGAACAGATCACGGTGTTAATGTTTACACGCAATCGGGGATACTTTCGTCGGCAGGGCTGAATCGCCTCCAGGGTCTCCAGTGTCTTGGCGAAATTCCCGGGCACGGCGCGAATGGAATCCTGCATCTCGTGCAATCCGTCCATGGCGACGTTCAAGTCAAGCTGGAGCTCGGGATTTTCTTCGCAAATGCGCGCGGTCCACTCGGCGGTGCGTTCGGGCAGCAGGCCGTTGGTCGGAAGGTTCACCCAGCGGACGCCACTGTGGGTGTGGAAAAGATGGACGATGTCGCTGAGTTCGCGGCGCAGCATGGGCTCGCCGCCCGAAAGCCACAGGTCGCTGAACGATGGCATGCTGAAAGCCAGCTTGCGAATTTCATCCCAGGTCAAATCGCCGCGCTGGTTCAGCTCTTCCCAGTAAAAGCATGTGCGGCACTTGGCATTGCACACGGACGTGACAAAGAAAATCACCGTTCCCAGGCGCTTCTTCCGCCCCAGGGAATGATAGATTTTCACCAGTTCCGATTTGTAACCGGTGGCCATGTTGTGCCAGCGCCCTGACAAGGTGGATTGTAGCAGATTCCGTTCAGGTGACGTAGCGGCGGGTGCTGTCCCAACGTCGGTTGTAGCGCCGGGCTTGAGCTCGGCACGTGCCGCCCTAAAGGACGGCGCTACTCCCAGATAAGCTCGATCAGCTCCATCAGCTCGTAGACCTGATTCGAAGGGAGCACTCCGATTAGAATCCGCGTTGCCCGCCTCTCCTGCAACGATATCCGCAAAAAGTCCGAGCAGTTCCGGCGCGAACTTCATCCCGAGGGCTTGATTCCGACACCCATTGAAGAGATCGCCGAGGAAGGATTGGTGAGCCCCGAAGGTGGGGCAGAGGCGCGGCCCACAATAGCGGTCAAATCTCGATGGGAGTCTTCACAAGCCGTGCGATGTCTGCTCCGAACCTGGTGAAGTCGCGCAAATTCCACGTGAGCAACACCTCAGCGCCGGCTTTGACGGCAGACTTGGCGATGAGTGCGTCGTAAGCCGCTCCCCCCACGACCGAACCCGACACCGACTCCAGCGCGGATACGTACTCTTGCTCCGTGAGGGATATGACGGTCAGTCTTTCGCGGATCTGTTTCAGCACGGTCATGCCGTCGCGGCCGGTTATGCGCGGGCGAACGGGCAGTCCGGTCAAGGTCGCGTACACTTCTCCCAGCGTCCCCAACGCACAGAAGTCTTCCTTCCCCGCCGTAAGGAACACCCTTGCGCTGGCATCATGGCGGGGATGATCGGCATAGAAAACAGGGACGAGGACGGAGCTGTCGAAAAAGAGTTTCAAGAGAGATTGCCGAGGAGATGCTTGGATCTTTCTTCGCGGGAGCGGCGAAGGGCCTCATCGACGACCCGCGCGGGCAGGGGCTTCCCCGTGCGGTAGACGAGCAGGCCGTTCTCTCGAACCATGCCGCTACTGTCCGGAGACGCGGGCTCTGAGGTCACGGCTGGAAGCTCCCTTTCCACGAGCCGTTCAAGGTAGTCTTCCACGGAAAGCCCCTGGGCGGCGGCCAAGTTCTCCAGCGCGGCGGCAAGTTCGGATTTCAAAACTAGGGTCATGGGTTGCTCTTCTTCACGACATTTGCAGTTTACGCTGGCCTTAACGCTACGGCAAGAGCTTCTTCCCCACGTTATCCCCGACGCGCAATGAGGGATGCTGGTGTCTGTCCCCATCCCCCTCCGTGGCGTTTAACATGAGAATCGTGACATGTGTTTTCACGGGCAAGGGCAAAAGCACGGGGTAACCCGGTGGGGAGCGGACTAACTCCGCTTGCTTCACGTCGAAGCCTCGACAAATTCCCGGACATCAACCTGGACGCCGGAGCGGGCGGCGAGATCGGCGGCGGCGAGGATTTGGCGGCTGATTTCCTCTGCCACGTAGGCTTCGCCGCAATTGGCGCACACGTCTGCCGGCACAGCCTTGAAAACAAGCGTCGCGGTGCCCCGCTCAAGCGTGACGGCGGTGCGGCCGGGATGCGTCTCACCTAGCTTACAAATCACGCACTTCATTTCCTCCTCCTGAAATTGTGATCCCAAAGCCCAGCGTCCGGCCCATAGACCGTAATCACAATGAGTTCATTATCACTCAAGTTGTGCGCTACAACAACGTGCAGAGGACGCCCGCCTCTCCACCCTAAAACGAGACGGCTGGGGTAAGGCTTGTCTTGCGGGTAATCTTCAATTGTCTCTCCGCTGCCGATGACGGCGCTGACATCGGCAGGACTGATTTGCCTTTCGAACATTCGCTGAAGTGCGTGGACCCGGAAAACGAGCTTAGCTGCCATAGCTACCCATCCGAACCACATTTTCGAGCATCAAGCTAAGCCCATCTCCGTGCGCAGCCACGCCACCGTCTTGCGCAGGCCTTCCTCAAAATCGACGATGGGTTCGTACCCAAGGACTGCGCGGGCGAGGGCGATGTCCGCTCTGGAGTGCAGCACATCTCCCAGTCGGGGCGGGCCATATTGAGGTTTGACCTCGGCGCCGAAAATATGATTCAGGAGTTTGATCGTCTGATTCAGCGTGGAGCCGATCCCGGTGCCGACGTTGATGACCTGGCCGGGAGCTTCCGGCTTAAGACACCCGCGCAGCGTGGCATCGACGATATTCGCGACGTACGTAAAGTCGCGCGACTGCTCGCCGTCGCCAAAGATCGTGGGCGTCCTGCCGGCCAGGTAGGCGGTGATGAACTTGGAGAGGACGCCGGTGTAGGGCGACTTGGGGTTCTGCCGGGGTCCAAAGACGTTGAAATAACGCAGGGCCACAAATTCCATGCCAAAGAGCTTGTAAAAAATCTTGCCGTAGTACTCACCTGCCAGCTTGACCAGCGCGTAGGGCGAGAGGGGCGCCGGCATCTGCGTCTCGACCAGCGGCATCGTGGGACTATTACCGTAAGCTGCCCCTGTGGCCGCCATGACGACGCGCTTCACGTGGGCATCGCGGGCGGCAAGCAAAACCTGGAGCGTGCCGATAATGTTGACCTGCGTCGTCGCGACCGGGTCCTCAATGGAGCGAACCACCGAGGACAGCGCCGCGAGGTGAATAACGTAGTCTACTCCTTCAAACACCCGCCGGAGCGTGGCGGGATCGCAGATATCGCCTTCCTGAAAGTCAAGCTTGTCCAGGACCGCGGACAGATTTTCTTTGCGTCCGGTCGAAAGGTCATCGAGTATGCGCACGGATTCGCCGCGCCGAACTATTTCTTCCACAATATGCGACCCGATAAACCCTGCGCCACCGGTAACGAGATAGAGAGCCAAAATCAACCTCCGACTGTGAGATATACTAAACTTACCAACTTCCCCGCTGGGGGACAATGTCATTCAGTCTTTTCCAAATTGAATTCGGTCGCGAACCCCTGACTTCCGGCTCCGCCGCCTGCTCCGGTGAAAGTCTGCGACTTTCCCGCGAGTTTCCCCATTGTCCGCAAGATCCCTGGAGGCGCGGGTGGGATTCGAACCCACGAATAGGAGCTTTGCAGGCTCCCCCCTTGCCGCTTGGGTACCGCGCCTGAAACCCTCGTCTGATGCGTGCTAAACGAAGTTGCAGTTGATTAGCGCGCTATTTGGCATAAAGCCCCTCCTGAAGGTCCAAACTGGCTTTGGCGTGGAAGCTGCCCGCGGTTTTCCCCTCGCCCGAGGCGACGTATTCCTTCAATTTGGCGGAATATCGCCGCGCCACATCCGGATATTTGTCAGCCACGTCGGTCAGTTCCTGGGGGTCCTGCTGAAGGTTGTAAAGCTGTGGTTTGTAGGGAGCCGGGGGCGCACCGGGAGACACGCTGTATTTATCCTGGCGTGCCTCCGGCTTCCAGATTTCGGTGTAACTCCATTCCTTGTCGCGAACCGCTCCCACCCAGCCGTAGGTTTGCACCACATAGTTCCGATCACCCTTTGTTTCACCCGTCGCCAGAGGCCACAGATTGCTTCCCGTTACTCGCGAAGGGGGCTTCAGATCGAGCAGGTGCATGACGGTCGGCATCACATCCGGAGGTTGGATAAATCCTTGGACCCTTTTCCCCGCGAATTGTTTCCCCGGTGTCCGGACCAGCAGCGGAATGTGCGTCACCTGCCCGCGGAGCTTGTCAGGGCCCTTGAGAAACTGCCCGCGTTCCCCCAGCATGGCGCCGTGGTCGGCCATGAAAACGACGATCGAGTTTTCGAACAAGCCGAGTTCGCCGATCAAGCTCAGAAGATTTCCGATCCAGGTATCGACACAGTTCGTCTCTCCCGCGTAGTTGGCCCGGAAACGTTGCTTGATGGGCTCCGGGAGGGCAAGGGTGTCGTAGGGGGGTTCAATGTAGCTCGGGCCCGTTGCCTGGGGGAGGTATTTCTCCAAAAAGCGCGCCGGTGGATCCCAAGGTTCGTGCGGGTCAAAGAATTCTACCTGCATGTAAAAGGGGCGCTGCCGAAAGTTCTCGCGCAACCAATCGATCGCAGTTTGCGCCACAATCTGAGCCAGCGACTCGCCTTGTTGCCGCCAAAGGTTCGCGTTCGCCTTGTACTGGCTCAAGAATTTGTGGAGACCCGGGGAGGCCGCTAAATAGTCGGGTGAGACAATGTCGCTCACGTCGAGCAGTCCGTGGGGCGAAGTCCCGTATGCATCAAATTCCTGCCCCCGGATATACCGATACGATTGGAAGCCGCGCTGGAAGTTTCTTCCCGGCTTGAACTCGTGGTAGAGGTCGCCGATCAGCGTGCTGATGTAGCCTGCCTCCTGGAGCATTTCTGCAATCGTGACATCTTCATAATAGAGAGGGTGCCACCCCGGGAGCTGCACGGGCTCGTGCTGGGGAAAGTAAAAGGCAGGAATCCCCCGTCGCCCCGTGTAAAGCGTCCGGCGGAGGGGAATAGTTGGCAACAGCTCCGCATAAAAATCATCGAAGATTGCAGCCTGCTGTGCGAACCGGTCGAGGTTGGGCGTCTCCAGGGACTCCAACCACTTTTGGCCGTAGCAACCGAGGTTGTCGCGGCGAAATGTGTCACTCACGATAAAAATCAGGTTAAGGTCATTTCCGTGCTGTTTGGGAGGCCTTTCCCACGTCGAGCCTTGGACCTGAAGCTGCGGTTCGCGTCCCTGGGCCGAGGCTGAAAAGACTCTGGCCCCGGCGCCCGCTGTTGCGCCTTTTAGAAAACCTCTTCTCGATAAACTCGATTTTGTCATTGGATGGTTCCCTTTCTATCCTCGTCTTGCCAAGATTTCCCCACCCTGGGGTGGGGCGCCCCTCCCTCCGCGTTCTCCAGTCCATTGGAGCCGGATGGGGGGATGCCGATGCAACCTCCGATTTTCAAAAAATCAGCTTCAACGCCAACTGAACGATGCGTGCATTGTTTTGCTGACCGGATACAGTTCCGAACGTTCCCGCGCCAAACGACGTAGCGGGGGGATTGAATTGCGGCGTGTTAAAGAGGTTGAGGAACTCGGCGCGAAATTGGAGCGAAAACCGTTCTGCCAGTTGCGTGTTCTTAATGCCGGAAAAGTCGAAGTTCCTCAACGGAGAAGCGTGGAGGCTTCCAAACGAGCGCGGTGCGTTGCCAAAGGTGAAAGCCGCAGGCTGGCTGAAAACCGACGTATTAAACCATTCATTGACCGTGGGGTTTGACCGTGCCGGGTTCGTACCGTTCCAATTCGGTCTCTGACCCGCAGCGTTGGTGGAGTCACTCGTGTTCGTCGCGTCCCCGATGCCGAGGGTTTCACCGGTTTGGACTGCGGTTATACCTTCCACTTGCCATCCCCCCAGTACCTTGGCTGCCGGTCCGCTTTGGAAGAACCGGCGTCCTGACCCTGCCGGGAGTTCCCACCGGTAGGCGACCACCAGCCGGCGTGGCACATCCAGCGCCGACACGCCCCACTCCGAACGCAGGTTGTAGTAGTCCTGATACCCTGCTGCACCCAAGGTCTGGCCGTTGAAGTCCCCGGTATTGTTATCCATCAGTTTTGACCAAGCGTAAGAGGCGTTGACACTGACACCATGAGAAAACCGTTTTTCGGCGGTAATCTGCAAAGCGTTATACCCGGAAGAAGCCCAGGTCGAATAGTTGGTGGCCAGTGACTGGAATTGCGGGTAGGGGAGGTCCAATTGCTCCTGCGAGACCTTCGACGCGCTAAGAGCCCCGGAGGTGATTTGGCCGTAAAAGGGATTCGGCACCAAAGCCAGAAGGGCGCTGCCCTGCGCCAGGTCGCTGTCAGGGAGCTGATTGAATTGCAGCGCTTGATACTCGTGCCAGCCACGGTCACCCACGTAAGCTATCGTCGCCAAGGCGCCGGCAGGCAGTTCTCTCTGAATTTGGAGATTCCAGGCCCCGCTGGTGGGAACCTTGAAATTCCGGTCGGTGAAGGTAATGCTCTGCCCCAAATCCGTGGCGAATCCCTGCGAACTGCCGATTGCGGGGACGAGACCGCTGGGGAAAGGATTGTTCAGCAGGTTGTAAGGTGTAACCCCATTCAGGGAGCCCACAAAGGTGCTGGTCGATGCGAAGCCGGTGGTGGAAGTCCAGTTGGTGCTGGTGAAGCCCGGCGCATAAAACAATCCCGCCCCTCCCCGAATAACGGTTTTTTGATCGAGTGAGTAAGCAAATCCCGCCCGTGGAGCGACATTGTCACGCGATGGATTCCATTGTCCGCGGGGGTTCCCATCCACCCCCACAAAGCTGAGGGCGCCATGCAGATTCAAGCCGGTGGCCGTAAGCGGGGGAACGGCTTGAAAATTGAAATTCGTCAACCGATTGAAGCGATCCGTCCAAGGCGCCTGGTATTCATAACGCAGCCCCAGGTTCAGGGTGAGCTTGGGGGTTATCTTGATGTCATCCTGCCCATAGAAACCATAGTCAATCGATTGCAGGGCAAGGGCCGGTGCGGCGGTAACTGACCCACTCGAGGCGGTGCCGAGGAGGAAAGAAGCGAAGGCGTTGCCCGCCGTGGAACTCGCGCTTGTGGCGACAGGACCTTGCGTGAAGGCGGACGTGAAGGAAAACCCGTTAGTACCGGAATTCTGCTGGGCATTTTGGCGCATCAAATTGAAATCTCCGCCGAACTTCCAGGTGTGGCGCCCAGCGCTTTTGCTAACCGATGCTTGCCAGGTGTGTGAATCGACCCCGAAAAGTATAAGGGTCGTATCGCCCAAGGCTTCGCTGCCGTTGTTGGTATTGGTTACGAGCGCGCTCCCGCCCAATCCTGCAATGGTCATGGCAGGAATACTTTCAGGCGACAAACCGGAGGCAAAGCTCGAGGAAAACCCCAGTTGGCTCAGGTTGTATCCGTTCGCAAAGGGATATCGCACGTTAGTCATGCGGTTGAAGCCATATTCGAAACTCAGAATCGTGGTGGGATTAATTGCATACGTGTCGCTCAAGACCGCCCCGCGCCGCTGGAAGATTTGCCCTCCATAGGTGGGCGACCCGGCATCACCGTAAACGGAAGGGAACACCCTGGGAGTCCGGTCATAAAGCACCTCCGTAAAGACGCGCTGGCGGTTACTGAGTTCATGGTCCACACGTACGGAAAAGTCGTCCTTGCGGACCCGGTACGGATCCGCCGAGGTGAAGTTATTGGCCTCCGTATACGGCGTGCCCGGGGTATTGGGAGAAGGGAATAACTGGAGCAAGCCTTGAGAAGCCGGATTGATCAGTCCTCCCGAACCCGTGGGGATAATGTTGCCCGGGAATGCCGTGCGCGTGTAATTGCCCGTTGACGAACTGAGGCTCGTGCCAAAGGGATTGTAGATGGTAATCAACTGGTCCTTGGAGTTGTAGGTCTGGCTAAAGTTTCCTTCCTCCTGCAAGGCCGTCGGCACGGTTCCCACAAAGGTGTCTCCCTGCACCTGCCGGGTTCCTTCGTAGCTCCCGAAAAAGAAGGTCTTGTTCTTTCGGATCGCTCCGCCCAGCGTAGCGCCAAACTGGTTAAAGTGGAAGGCGTCCACGGGAAGCCCCGCCCGGTTGGAAAAGAAGTCGTTCGAGTCCAATAGCGTGTTGCGGACGTAATCGTAAGCGTCGCCGTGCAAAGTGTTGGTCCCGTATTTCGTTGCCACGTTAAAGATACCACCCGCCGCCCGCCCGTATTCCGCGGCGTAGTTGTTGGTGACCACTCGATACTCTTGCACCGCCTCCACCGAAGGAGTTACCACCGGGCCGGAATTGCCCGGGCTGGTATTGGGAACTCCGTCCAACAGATACTCATTCTGACCGGCCCGCGCACCGTTAATCGAAACGTAGCTCTGGGAAATGATGTCAACGGGAAGGGCGTTGTAGGACGCGGGCATAAAAACCCCGGGCGCGAGTTGCACGAGCGCATAGGGGTTGCGGCCCAACAGAGGGAGCTCCGCCACGGTGCTTTGGGCAACTAACTGACTGAGAGAAGAAGTTTCCTGCTGCAACAGAGGCACTGACGCCGTCACCGTCACCGCTTGCGAGGCCACCCCTACTTGCAGGGTCAAATTCAGCCGCACCGTCTCTTGCACGTCCAACCTGATGTCTTTGTGCGCGAGGGTTTCAAACCCGGCATCTTCGACCGTGAGCTCATAAGTTCCGGGAAGCAGAATCGAAAAGGTATAGTAACCATCGCTCCCGGATTTGGTGGTTCTGGGAATGCCGGTGCCCGTGTTGGTGAGAGTCAGATTCGCGCCCTGTACCACTGCTCCGGATTGATCCTGAACCAGGCCGGTTAGGGTGGCCGTCGGTGTCTGGCCAAAGAGCGCGCGATTCCCCAGCCCGCACGTCAGTGCTATCGCCACCAAGAGTACGATCTGCCGCTTTTTCCGTTTGGCCAGCCTGCCGGATGGCCGATCCGCTGCGTTGTTTCCCATCTTCAGAATACGTCTGTACATGTCGCTCTCCTCAAACAGTATTGAATTGCCTGACTTACTGTCCCACCCGTGTACTGCGTTTAAATTCCCCACGCCCACAGCAGGGCCACAGCAAAAACAAAAACCCACCGCCGAACTCGCGTCCGACAGTGGGTTTGAATTGAACCGCTGAAACTATCTGCTTTTTAGGCGATTCCTCCACAAGTCGGCGCTGGGACCCTGCAGCAACACGTGTCCTTGCCGGCCTGGAGGCATTGAGGGATTGATAATGCGGAAAGCCTAAACGTACTCATTTGCATGTCGTCAACTTTTGGGTTGCGGCTGGGTCGAGGCCGACGTACGCGACCAATCTCGATTTTGCCGGCCCACCGCGATTTGCTCTCAAAACAAAAAACCCACCGTAGAGTTTGCCTCCGACGGTGGGTCAGAATTAGTCCGTTTGAAAAATCAAGCCTTCAGACAATCCCTCGACACGTCGGCGCCCAGACGATACGTGTACAACATCCTTTGCCGAATTGGAGGGTTTGAATCATGCTTGAAAAGACGATCTTAAAGATACTGAGTTGAAATGTCAAACTCAATTTGCCCACGGTAGTGGTGCAGTTTGATTTTGTAGCGGCGAGTTTACCTTGCCATATGACGGCGTAAAGCCGCCTCTACGTCAAACTGTACCACCACCTTGCCCACGATTCAGAGTCGCAGCAGCCGGTCAGCGGCCAACACCAGGCCAAGCGTAACCACGGCGATTACGACTTCGCCGATGGCGCCTACGGCGAAGGGACCTTAAGTGCTATGCGTTTGTCTATAAATTATTGCTAATAAAGCTACTTAATTTCACAGACTGTGAAACTGTGTCAGAAAATGTGTAAGTCCTCAAAGCGCCTTCGTATTTCCGCGCCTCTGCCGCAACATCCTTCTTACGGCCTCCCTTGTCCGGCTGTCGGCGATGTCTCCGTTCAGAGGCGGTGCCTGCATTCGCCTCACCGCTGGAGGCTGCGGTCGCGCTGCTGTTGCCGGGCCGGGTCCTGCTGTTTTTGGCGGTCGAGTTCGGCCTGCTTTGCGCGGCCGGCGTAGCGGTTGGGTTATCGGTGACCGCTTGGTGTGCCATCGGTCCTACGATAACTTCAGTGATCGGCAATAATTCATGTAGCTTGGCGGCTTCCTGGTTGAATTTTCTTTCCTTCATCTGCGTTTCAGTTTCTTTGGTCCCTTGCGGGGCGGGTGGCGCATACGTCACGACGCCTTTTGTCGGGATGTATGCGCCACCCGCGAGGCCAGCGAACATTGAGCTTTACCCCACCGCAGCCTTCACGCAGGCCGCTCGAGCGAAAACCGGTGCAACGAGGTGACTGTCCCGAGGTTTCTCCGCGCCGCCGGTAACGAGATAGAGAGCCAAAACCAACCTCCGACTGCGAGATATACGAAACTTACCAACTTCCGCGACGGGGGACAATATCATTCAGTCTTGTCCAAATTGAATTCGATCGCAAACTTCAACCTCCGCCTGCGCCGCCTGCTCAGCGGAAAGTCTGCGACTTTCCGACGCCGACGCTACGAACCAACCTCTTTTGCGCCGACGGTAGGCTAAGCCTTCCGTCGGCGCAAAACCGGAGTTTCCACATTTCTACTGAGGTTTCCCACCGGACAGGGTCCAAAACATCTCGCCGTGGGCCAGAGGAGCGGTATGGCGACTATACACCCAAGTGATCACAAGAACGTGCGGTAAGGTAAGTTCCCCGATGGGGCTTCGGGGGCCTTTGGTGGTGGGAAGGCTTTTCTCAACAGTTATCCTTGCGGCCTCTCCGCGGGGCCAACTTCCGAATCGCCGACGATACGCCCGGGACCCACCGCAGCGCGAGTCTGCAACTGGCTATTTGACCCTCTCGATCCAATGTTTGAAGAGCTGGTGGCGCACACTTTGATGTCCATGTATGCACCACTCCCTCATTGGCGATAGAGTGCACCGGTGCCACGGTTGCAAGTTGGAGGTTCTATTACCGCGAGAAATAGCTCCATTTTGGCGCTGGACCGTGGTCGCTGAAAAGCTCGTTTCCGGTTCGCAAGGCAACGCTCGGGTCGCATACATCGACAGCAACGTATGCACCACCCCGGATCAGCGACAATGTCACTGCCGCCGACGAGGAGTGCGTGATGAAGTGCTAAGGAGTGATCATCTGAGCCCTGATGTACGTGAGCACAAACAGGGCTAACAAGCAGAAAGTGAGGATCGCCTGGAGAGCTGAGACGGTGCGGACCCAGCCCACCGCCTTGAGGTCGTATTCCCGCCTGGCAAGCATCCGCAGCCAGCGGCCGAAATTGATGCCTTCAACGCTGATGTTGAACGCTGACATCAAGCTGAACGACATGGACGTTCTCAACAAGCGCCATTCCTCACGCAGAAAGGTGAGCGGAATTTTCCATTTTTCATGGAGGCGGATGCGGCGAGGATGGATTCGAAGTCCCTGTGAGCAGGTCATCCCGCGCCAGGAGCGCGTGCCGACAAAGTAGACCCCTGAAGGGCCCGGGGCGTGCATAAACACAGCATAAACGACCACGCAGACCGACCATAGCCACACGAGTAGGAACAGCGGTCGCAGAGGAGTGAGGCCGTATCGGCACGTCCAATCGAAGAAGATCCTATAGAACCAGGACTCGATAAATTGTTTTCGACGAATCTCTTCGCTAGTTAACGCGTACGTGATCTCCCGCTCCGCCTCTCGATAGCCACTGTCCTGGAGCTGCTTGCGGAGTAGATTGAGCGGGCCTGGCCAGTTCCTATAAGTCATCGAGTCCAGACCCTTCGCGAGTGCCATATCGACAGCCGGCAGACTTTTCGGTTCGAAAACAGCGCCCGTCACGTCCGCGCCCGTCAGATCCGCGTCGCTCATATCCGTGTTGATCAGTCGCGCGCCACTCAAATCCGCGTTCGACAAGAGTGTGAAATGTGGGTACTCGCAGCTTAGATCCGCCTCGCTGAGGTCCGCGTCCCGCAGGTCGGCGCCATGCAAGTCCGCGCAACTCAGGTCCGCCTTAGTACCGAGCCGGCTTCCGGGCTCCAGCCAAAGTTTGTGCTGTGCCAGGATCCGGTCTAGGTCCGCCCGCGACCTTACCTTTCCTTCGCGGTCTTTCCAAGTCCACGGGCTTTGCTGCTGTCCCCAGGCTCCGAGAGGCAGCAAGAAGGACAATATCGGGATAAGTGCAAATGCTATGGGTCTGCCGCGCGTTCTCATGTTTGCATCGCCTGACAGGAGGGAAGGCAGACACAGAGCGGGCTTTGCGTTCACGGCAACTTCCCATCCGGGCAAAACCGCAAAGCCCCAGTGCGCCAGCCTGCCTAAGCAGCGATCTTTTTGGCTGCTGCGATAATTTTGGATCTGAATTCCTGGTCCAGTTTGGGGTCATCGGCTAGTGTTAGCAATTCGTTTTGCGTAGCCTGGGTGGCTTTCGCTTTGGCGGAGTCAGATCCGTCGCCGCGAACTGTCGCTAACAGGATATCGACCAATCTGAGCAGGATCTGGTGGACCCCTTCCGTTGAGAAGCCGCCTAAGAGGGCGAGAACCGCCGGACCTAAGGTAACGAGTTTGGGGTTTTGGCTGAATACGTACTTACTTAGCAGCACCGCCAAGATTAATCCAGACAAAATCCCCAAGGCAAAGCGAATCACGTAAACTGAGTCGTAACGCGGGTCGTAGGTTCGATTCTTGACGTAATCGTGCGCCGTAAACAGCACATAGAAAACTGCTCCCATCGTCGCCGCGCAGAACCAATTCCATAGGTCAACGCCGTGAACCAGGCCTTTCGTCCTGATTATAAAATCTGTAATAACAAAGCCCAGCACCGACGCCCCGGCGAACATTATCATCACCCAGATAAGTCGAGGGCGCAGGAGGTGACCCAGCGGTCCCGGTGACGGCTCCGTTGCAATCAGTGAAAGTGGCGTTGCGGGCGCGACGATCTTGGCGAGCGTCACATGGGCATTCAGCAGAGTGCCGAAATCGGAGGCCTGAGGTTCAGAAGGAACCATTTGGATAATTTTTTTTGCATTGTCGTCGATCGGAAGTGCTTCCGAAAGTGCGTAGCGCAACATCAGCTGATACTCCTCTAGCAACTGGGGGAAGGCCGGTCCAGTTCTAGATTTGGACGGGAAAGCGATGGGAGAGGTAACATCTTGCGTGGCCACGGTGAGCCTCCTTCTTTGGGATAAGCCGGCCGCAATGCCGGACGGGTTGGCTGGCTGGCGCGGGCAGCGGCCTGCGCCAGCCAGATTCATTAGAACACCGCTACGCTGCGATTCTAAGCGCCGCGGCTTTGTCGCGCATGAGCTTCAGGGTCAGTTCCGGATTAGAGATCACGACGCTGGCCTCCGCCGTATGGCCAGAGAGGTCGTCCATTGCTACTACCGCCCAAGGCTGGTCGAAGCGGTCGTGAGCCTCGCGCAGGGCAGCTTCCAATTGTTTGTTCAGCTCGCCTCGGAGCTTGCTCAGGTTATTGTTGTGCGGATCAATGCCCTTGTGCTGGTCGAGGAAGTTACGCAGATTACGGAGGGCCTTGGCAGCTTCCGCCATCGCACTAACCCACCACTCGACAATCAGATAATCGCCATAGATATCGCTCGCCAGAACTTCAAAATCCGGGGGTTGACCGAGCCGCCCTTCCAACAAGCTCCGAACGTTGGGGAAGCTCCCTGCGTCGCGCATTTGCTTCCAGAGTTCGTCATCGTTTAGGGCGGTTCGCCGCGCCGTATCGATCGTGGGATTCTGGTCGACAGGAAGAGTCCTTACCAACGCCTTTCGCCCGATGACTTCGTAGGTTTTTTCAGTTATTGGATTGCCGTGTTCGTCAAAAAAGAGGGGGGCAATCTGGACACCTTCAAGGTCTATCTCGGCGTTGAAAATGGTTCTGCCGAAGGGGTGGTGAGCCGTCGCCAGCTTTTGCCTGGCCCCGTCGACGTCCAAATTCAAACCGCTGGCAACGTTCAGGTAGAAATTCATCTGGCGCAACCCGGCGGACTGAGTCAGTTCAAAAGCCCAGCACTTGACGGTAATCTCGGGTTGATATCCTGTTTGGCTGGTGCGATAAATACAGGTCGCCAAGGCGCCGTCCGCCAAAAGACAATGCAGCTTCCGGCTGTCGTCCGCCAGGTTGTGGATATCGTATCCGACCTCGCTCGCGCCGTCCGTGTCGATGATAGTAACGGCATTCGTATCGGTGTCCGTGATCCAGGTGGTCTTTCGGATATAGTCGTGGAACGTTCCGGCATTGAGTATTCCAAACAGATTCACCTTGAACGCTCGGCACTGTTCCTTGGTCGTCGTCGCAATGCTCCGGAGGCTCTCAATTCCCGCAAGAGCGGGAAATGTTTTCCCACCTTCCATTATCGAGAGGTCACCGTCGATAGCGTAATTGAGGGCCTGTTTGCTCTCGTCGTTCAGGGCCGAAAGCTTGATTTGATACAGGAAGGCGTTGCCGTGCTCCGTGGAGGCGTCCAGTTGTTCCTGCAGGGACAACTGCAGGCTCTTCTGGATGCCGCCTTTAATGGCATCCGCCATTGCCTTGATCTCGTCATCGCTGATGTTGAGGGCCTTGAGATCGTTCTCCGGAAGTTTGCCGTCCTTGGGAAAGACAAGATTCAGGAACTGCTGGAGAAGATCCACTTGGCCCGCGGTCGCGGAGATACCTTCACTCGCGGTAAACGTGACCTCGAGTTTCCGGCCAGCTTGCTTTGAGTAGGCGAGTAGCACTGTGTCGTGATCGACTTTGGTTACCTGCACTTTGTATCCGCCCGTCAGCGAGGGGCTGACTGCCACTCCCAGCTTCGGGGTCAAGTTAACCTCGATGCCCATGTTGGCAACGCCCGTGGGGACGGATGCCAGTTGCACCGGGCTGATGGGGGCGTTGAGATCGAACGACAACTTCAAGGTGCCGGTTCCCTCGAAGGATGCTACCGTCTGTGGCGGCATGTGGATGATGTCCTCAAGATCGGCAGCCAATATAAAGTTACTAAGACTTTTCTCGATGGCGGGTACCAACAGGTCTGTGGCTTTGGCGGGTTGCGAACTCGAAAGCGTGGCGGCCGCGCCGGCATCGAAGCCAAATTTCAGGTCGCCCTGTTTACCGGAGAAATCAGTATCAACGGTAGCTTTCACCGTCGTGGTGAAATACTTCTGATCCGCCGGCATATTGACTTTGTCATACAGTTCTTTTTCAAAGATCGATTTACCGCTACCCAGCGACATGGATCCGCTGGTTTTTGCCTGGATGGTGAGTTCCGCATTACCGGTTCCAAGAGAAACGGGTTGTGTGAAAGAAAGCGGAACGAAGGGGACGGTGAAGTCCTTAACCTCGGACGGACTGCCTTCTGGGGTTTTCGCCAAATCCTGATCAGATTGCGCCGCGATTTCCACCGCGGCCTGCCTTATAACGTATTTCCCAAACAAGGACAGGGGGTCAGGGTCCAACTTGGATTCATAGCCGAACTTATTCGTCAACTTTATGGTGGCCATGGATTACTCCTTTCATGAGTTGAATTGGTTGGCAACCCCAGGATGAGAGACGAGGCTGAAAATTCGTTGCTTTGAGGAAGGCACACCAATGCGGGTCTCCTCGCTCCGGTCAAAGAGGATGCTGTACCCTCGAAGTTATTCAGGGGAGGTGTTTCGGCAAGAGCTTGGGAGCTTACTAATGAATTCCAGCAGGTCAAAGTGCAGCAGATTTGATCATCAGCCCATCTTTCTAGCTGGAAGAGTGTACCCAAACCGCCGCGGGAGTGGACGCTTTGGCACATTGCGCCCTTCCACCTGGCCTTACGACGCGACCGCATTATCCTCCCCAAAAGGTCGGTTGTCAACTGGAAAGTTACTGTGGGGAAGATTACTGTACACTCTTGAAATACATTTTCTCTCCGTCAGGCAGAACTTCATCCCGCTCGCCAGCAATGTCGATAACTTACACATCCGAAGACGACCGATCACCGTCAGCTCTTTGCGCAATTCTTGTCCGATGCCTAGCCGGTACGGTTTGAGAAGAACTCGAAGCCCGGCCGAAAGAGCCTCCCCGCGTTGCACATCTCCTGCTGCGCTGAGGGGAATGCGTGTGTATGCAGAAGGAAATGGTGATGCCGCGCGCGCTCCGGCATGACCGAACCTTTGCTCTGAAAGCCGCACACTACGGTTCAGCCCGCGCTTTCCTGGCCCGCCACTTGGATGCATAGTCGGCTTGCCCCGGAACTGTTAAACTACTCGCTCGACTTCACGAAACCATCTGTCGCGGACCAAAACCCGCGATCCACGGACGTCGGTTATCGCTGACGCCCCCACTTTGATCGCGAAATGCTCATCAACCAGTCCGCTAGCAACCAGACTTTCCGGACGGGTCACGCGGAACTCGGAAGTTGCGCCCACAAGTCCTCTTCCCTGATGCATGGCTGACGTCGGAGAACGATAGTTGGCAAGAACAGCCTTTACCACCAGCAATCGTGCAAACTCCCCGGATACGAGGTTCGGGTACTCGAAGCGAACTTCTGGAGAGGAATAGCATCGGAGTGCCCGGTGACCTGACCGGAATTACGATTTTGATGGCGAACTCCGCAGGACTGGGAAGGTCGGCCACCGTGCCGCCGGTGCGGTCATTCCCTGCTCTCATCAATACCGCAGGCGTCGCCTGATTTTTATCATGCAAAGATTCGGGTATTATGTGTGGGCTGGGTCTTTGCCCTACTGTCGAATTGGAGACGATGTGAGGATCCCTGACGGCCGCTTAAAGCGGAGTGCAGTTTTGGCCGCTTGTGGACTGTTTCTGATGGTCAGCCTTTCAATTGTCGCCAAGCAGAAAGCGTTGTCTTGCACGTCTCACGCTGTCCCGCCACAGCCGGTGGTAAAGTCGTTGTCTGGAGGTCATGAAAAGCGTACGATGCGAAAGCTCGAGATCGGATTCAGAAGTTTTGACCAGATGAGGTCGGCATGAAATCAGCGGTCTTCTTTGCCTCCATTTGTCTGCTGCTTGCCGCCGGTGGACTCAGTTCCGTCAATGTCTCTGCGGCCGACGACGGATGGACGCCACTCTTCAACGGAAAGAATTTCGACGGTTGGTACACCTATCTGGGATCCAGCGGAAAGAACCACGATCCCAACGGCGTCTTTAAAGTCGAGAACGGCGCGATTCATATTTTGGATGTTCCCGCTGGCAAGGGTGAAAACGGATATCTCGCCACCACTCAGGAATTTTCCAACGTGCGTATCCACGCCGAGTACAAGTGGGGCGTCAAACGGTTTTCGGAAGGCAAGCGCGACAGCGGCTTACTGTACCTGGCCGTGGGTCCCGATCGAGTCTTTCCGCGTTCCCTCGAATGCCAAATTGAAGAGACCGACACGGGCGATCTCTGGATCGTCGACGGCGCTGCGGTGACGGCTTTCTTCATCAGCCCCACCTTGCCCATGTACGACGACGACATGTCGACCGGCACTCGGGTCGGCAGTTTGCCGGGAGAGTCCAGCCGTGTTCTGAAATCCGGAGACTTCGAGGACCGCTCCGGTTGGAACACGGTAGAAGTGATTCTCGAGGGAGACCGCGCGAAGCAGTTGGTCAATGGGCGTATCGTTAACACCGCCTGGGACATCAAGCAGCCCGACCCGCAGAATCCTTCGCGCATGATTCCGCTCAAGAGCGGCCGCATTCTGCTGGAAGCCGAGGGTGCCGAAATCTGGTTCCGTGATGTGAAGGTCAAGCCGCTCGCGCCGGTCGCAAAGCTCTAGCAGGATGCAGAAAAACTCCAGTTTTGACTTGATAAGTCATGCGTAAATATGTTACATCCTCCTTAGGAATAATCCTAAGGGGGATATTAGATGCGCGGAGAAGACCTTCATCAGGACCACC
>JBKQVI010000133.1:0-2597 GCA_052139985.1 Terriglobia bacterium | reverse complement strand
CCAGGTGGTGCTGATTGGTCCGACGGCAGGACAAGTGGATTCGATCGGCATCAATGGGGAGCGCTCGGTTGGACTGCCGGAGCGGCAGGTGGGTCCGTGGGAGGCAATGAAGAAGATCTCGGGCAACGCGAAGATTCAGTTCGCGGTGGACGACGATATGACCGGGACGACGGTTCCGGCCGATGTGCTGAGCCACGACGGCAAGCCCGGACTGGTGCGCACGGACGGCGGCAGTGAGCAGGTCGATGCCACGGTAGACTTTACCGCCAAGGGCGGCAATGCGCTGAAGCCCAACGCCACCGTTACGTGGAAGGGCACGCTTACGATTCCGCATGACGGCAACTTCTGGCTGTATCTGCAGGCTTTGGGAACCAATGCCAGCATCAAGCTCGACGGCAAGGGGCTGGAGCGCACGGGGGTGAGGCAGGGCGATGTCCACGGGGACATTCTGCAGGCCAACCAGGATAACGCGATTCCGACAACGGATGGCATTGACAACGTACGGCGCGCGGTCGACCTGACCGCGGGTCCGCATACGATTGAGATTGCGACGACTCCGGACAGCTCGGCCGCGCCCGTGCAAGTGCGGCTGAACTGGTATACGCCCGAGCAGCGGAAAGCCGACCACGAGGCAGCCATCGCTGCCGCAAAGAAGGCCAAAGTTGCTGTCGTCTTTCTGTGGACGCGGTTGCGGCCGACGTTCGGACTCCCCGGCGAGCAGGACAAGCTGGTGGAGGAGGTGGCGGCTGTGAATCCCAACACCATTGTTGTGCTGAATACCAGCCAGCCGGTGGCATTGCCGTGGGTGGACAAGGTGAAGGCGGTTGTCGAAATGTGGTGGCCGGGCGATGAGGGCGGATGGTCCACGGCGAACGTGCTGCTGGGAAAAGTGAGTCCGGCGGGACGGCTGCCCGTGATCTGGGGCAAGCGCCTGGAGGACTATGCGGCCACGGATCCGAAACACCCGGAGCGGTCAGGCAAGGGCGTTGACGGCAAGACGACCTACTCCGAAGGTGTGAACGTGGGCTACCGCTGGTTCGACAAGGAGAACATTGAGCCTTTGTTCGCCTTCGGCCACGGATTGAGTTACACGACCTTTGAGTACTCGGGCCTCAAGGTGAAGAAGTCCTTAGATGGCGGGTTGGATGTGAGCGTGAGGATCAAGAACACGGGCGCCATGGAATCAGACGAAGTGCCGCAGGTTTATCTCGGCGCGCCTGCGGTGATTCCGGAGGGTGTGCAGTTTCCGGTTCGCGCTTTGGTCGGCTTTGACCGCATTCATCTGGCTGCGGGCGAATCCAAAGACGTGACACTGACAGTTGCTCCGCGCCAACTTCAGTACTGGTCAACGAAGGACGGTAAGTGGGTGGTTGCATCCGGTAAGCGCATGGTGAGCATTGGGGGCTCGTCTCGGGACCTGCGGGTCAAGATGGAAATCGACTAACGGGAGATCGATCAGGAACGAACTGCAAGACAGAAATGCCGGAGCAATGGGCTCCGGCATTCTTGTCTCCGGACAAAGACTCTGAGACCGCGCCGCTTTTATATCTGCACCAGTTCGCGCTGGATCTTGCCGGTGACCCAGGCTTTGCCGGGGGCGGTAAGCATGTCGATTTCGCTGCGGACGCCGAATTCGGGGAGATAGATGCCGGGCTCCACGGAGAAGCAGGTGTTGGGGAGGATGCAGCGCTCGTCGTGGGTTTCTAAATTGTCGAGATGGGCGCCGGGGCCGTGAATTTCGTGGGCGATATTGTGTCCGGTGCGGTGGGTGAAGTAATCGGCGAAACCGGCGGCGCGGATGACGTTGCGGGCGGCATCGTCGGCTTCGAAGCCGCGGATTGGGCGGTTGGCCGCGAAGGCCTGCTCGACGGCGGCGATGGCGGCGTCGCGGGCGTTGCGGACGGTTTCAAAGACGTGCTGCTCGCGGGGTGTGGGCTCGCGGCCGACGACACCGGTCCAGGTGATGTCGTAGTAAACGCTGCCGGGCGAGTCAACGCGGCCCCAAATGTCGAAGAGGAGGAAGTCGCCTTCGCGGATGGGGGCGGTATTGTCGGCGGCGGGCTCGTAGTGGGAGTCGGAACAGTTGGCGTTGACGCTGACGTTGGGGCCGTCGTCCCAGACGAGGCCGGCGCGGCGCATGGCTTCGCTGAGCCACTGGACGTGGTCGAATTCGGTGTAGGTGGACGGGCTGCCTTGCGCGGGGCGGAGACGGCGAGCGATTTGCTGCCAGCCTTCGGCAAGAAGTTCGTCGATGGCGCGCTGGGCGACGGCGTGTGTCGAGATCTGGCCGGCGTTGAGGACGGCTTCAAATTCGCTGACCAGGTCGGCGGAGCTGACGATCTGCTTGCCGAGAGAGCGGAGGAATTCGACGGTGCCTGCATCGACCATGGAGACGTACATGATGTCGTTGTTGGGGGAGTACTGCATGGCGATGTTTGTTGAGCCGGAGAGCATGGCCGCGAGACCGGCGTGCAATTCCTGCCAGCTTGAGTAGAGGGTCTTGGCGCCGGGGAGGGTGTCGAGGCGGGACTGGACACTCCGCCGCGCGTGGTGACCAGAAGCGCGAAACTGTATTGGCGCATGAGCGCATGGAGGAC
>JBKQVI010000132.1:0-47973 GCA_052139985.1 Terriglobia bacterium | reverse complement strand
CGACGTGATTCGGCTGGCGCTCGAGACCCAGACGATCGTCTACAGTATCAGGTTCGGACGCGACCGGCTGCAAGGCACAGTGGACGAGCCGGGCTTTATTCCTGGCGCGCGCTGGGTCAACAAGATCATGCTCGAAACGGGCGGCGAGGTCATCGATATGGCTGCCGTGGGATCGGCGCAAAAGGCGATGGCCGCCGTCATCGCGCGGCTGAAACAGCGCTATACACTCGGCTACCAGAGTTCTAACGCCCGCCGTGATCGTGCCTTCCGCGCGATCGACGTCCGCCTGTCCGACCGCGCCCAGGATTCAAAACACCCCTACAGGATTTTCGCCCGCCATGGCTACTACCCAGCGCTCGAGTCTGCCCCTCCCAGCAAACCTTCGCCATGACCTGTTGTGGCACCCGCATGCGCCGGGATTGCTGTTTCTCACCAACCCGGTTCGGGTGCTGCGTGCGGGGCCCGCAAGGCTAGCCTCGGTCGCCGACCGTAGGCGGGATTCGGCCCGAAAAACGAAGAATTGTGTGGTGTCCGGCTCACCCTCGCTTCATTTCTCACTTACAGTCGTGGACTGACGGTCACATAATTGTAGACGTAACATGATTCGACCGCGTCCACCTTTGGTTTACCCCGGACCGCACCAAGGGCCCCGGTGCCGAGGATGATAGCGGAAATACAACCACCCTCAGCGAAGCCTCTTACGATGAGTTCAACCGACACCGAATACCTGTGGAGCGTCATGCGGTCGCCGCATTCGAACATTATCCGTATCGTTCAATGGCATGAAAACGTCTTCCCCGAGGGCCGCTGAGACCAGCCGCCGATGGCAATTCTGCAAAGGCTGTGCGTGTAAGGTCAAATATTTTGCCGGAGGGGGACCATTGAGGGCGAAAGCTCATGGCGCTCCCCTAATGGGGCCGACTTACCAGTTGACCGCAAGGATCGAATACGTCTTAACGGGAACATTGAGGCTGATGTTTCCCGATGTGCTAATCCCTGCCAACTCTTGGGGGTTTGCGATATCGGGTGAGTAGAGCACTCCTTGCTTTGCCTGCTGGCCTTCGGGCAGTCGGATGGTCAGGTGTACGGTATCCAGCGAGGCTTCTTTTTGCGAATTATAGTTCACCAGGTGGAGCATCAGCCGCCGGTTTGCGGGCTGCTCCACCAGGTTCGACACCACGTAGTCCGGCCCTGAGACCTCGACCGGAATCCGGTTCCGGGCAGCCCACCGCACCGACTCGACAATCTCGGCACCGTTCCGCGGCGCTCTCCAGAACCGCGCATCCACCTGAAAGAAGCTCCCAAACTGCGGCAGCGGTCCATCGAACTCGACCGCTGGAAGATAGGCCACTCTGCCTTTCTTGAATTCTCGCCGCGAGGGATTGCCGACGGCGGTGGACGCGGCGACCTGTTCCTCATAGGCGCGCGCCGGAACTTGGGAATCGATCAGGCTGTGCAGGCCCGGCACTACGCGCAGCCTCCGCCACTGGTCGTACAGGCCAGCCGTCCCGGTAGCGACCAGTCCTCCGCCCGCAGTGACAAACTTCTGGATCGACTCGATCTGGGCGTCGCTCAGGCACTCCGTTTCGGGGAGCACCAGGGTGTTGTATTTGGCCAGGCTTGAAAGGTCTTCGTCGAAGATCAGATCGAAGGGTATATGAGCGTGAATCAGCGCCTGCTCTACCAGGATGGTGCTGAGCTGAACTCGCGGCTGGTCATAGGTGATGGAAGGGTAGGACCGCAAGACGGCCACGGTGGCAAGGTCTCGCGCGCCCACAAACAGTTTGCGATTCTCCCGGTAGAAATCGATGTAGCGCTTCGTCACAGGCGTCATCGGATAACTCCCAACGAAGCCCAGGGTTTGGTTGAACGCCAGACTCTCTGCCATGGCGAGGGGATCGCCGGCAATATAAGTCAGCAGAATATTGTTGTACCTTCGCGCGAGTTTGTAGCTGCGGATACGGCTCAGCAGTTGGCCGTCAATGTAGCCGGGCACAGGATCGGCCTCGGTCCAGAACGCGTCAGTCCACTTGAGAATGCGGGAGTGGTCGATGGCGGCTTCCCAGGCGCGGTTCCCACCCGTGATGCCGTGTGGGTTTATCTCGATGGCGACGTTTGGGTTCATCGACTTGGCGTAGAGCGACATCTCGCGCAGCGTGTCGGCCATCACCTGGCAGCGATAGTCGATCCATTCCTGAATGACCGGATCGAAGATGACTTTCATCGATCCTGGCGGGTTGGAATCATTCCACGCCGGCGGATTGACATAGTCGACGTTTTCGAAGCCGAATCTCTCGCGCCGCTGCTGGGCCGTGTACTTCGTGCGCAGGAATTCTCGGAACCCTAGCATGCACATGCGATCGTGGCACGATTCCGGTTCGGGGCTGAGATCGAAGTTGTCGAAGTGGATGAAGTCCGTCTTGACCTCCTCCACGGCGTACCTCACAATCTTCTTCAAATAATCGAGATACTCCTGGTTCGCGAAGCAGGGCCGGTAACGAAACGATTGCTGGAAGCCGTACCGGAGCATGATGGGGTGCCCGCCGGCGTCTCGCTGGATCCAGTTTTGCGCGCGCGGTTCCTCCGCGAAGAAGGTTTCGTACATCAAGGTGTCCCACTGGATGTAGGTGTCTACTTTGAGTCCCAGCCGGTGGGCCACGGCCGCGACGCGCTTGGTCTCCTCCATCTCCGCCCTCTCGGCCGCCATGCCGAAGCCCTTGTACAGGTGGGTGTGATAGACCTCCACGCCGTCGGCCTTCAACTTGCGCAGCGTCTCTTCGCTTTGGGCCTTTTCCAATTCCTCGCGCGCGTCCAGGCGCTGCCCTCCGCGGCGGACGACAAAGAGATAAGTCTCATGGCTGCCGCCCGCATCAATCAATCCGTCCTCGAGCCATCGCGCCCGGGGCCACGCCGCCGGCGCATCGGTTGCGGTCATTACCCCAGCACGGGCCACTTGCGTCGCTGCCGCTCCCGCGACGACTGTCCCCATGAAATCCCTGCGATTCATTGCGTCCTCCGAATGTTCTGGTCGATTCATCGCCCGCCGCTGCTCTGAAGCCACTCTCGCAGGGTCTGTCCATCGAGCGCCTGGGAGGGAGCATATCGGAGCCAGTCGCCGCTTACAGCCCCGGTCACTTGGCCGAATCTTGCTACGAGAGCTTCCGATCCCGGCACACTCGCGTCACGCGCCTGGCAGAAGAGCACCTTGCGGGGAGCGACGAGAGCCACCAAATCCGGCACATCCACGGTCAGCAGAGCGGACGGTATCACCGACCCAAGGTCAATGTCATAATCCGGCGTTTTTAGGATCCCCTTGAGTTGAGCATCGTTCCAGCCCTGCCCCAGGTCATCCCCATGCGATTGCATGGGCCGCATTTGCGAAATGAAGCTGTGAAAATACCCCGACACCACCACGGACTGAATGCGGGTGTCCGCTGCGGCGGCGAGGAGGGCAGGTAGAGCGTCGTCGCCGAGCCCGGCCACCGCCAAGCCCTCCGCAGCGAGATCATGGCGGGTGCTGACGTAGTCCACCGTGCGCAGAAGGTCGAACGCGCGCCGGCCCGGAAGCGGCTGGCCGAATTCGACCTGGTTGGCGACGAGGCGAAAGTTGGTATCCCAGTCCGGGCCCATGTGTCCGAGCGTTTCGCCTCGACCCCTCAAGTCCACAGCTAACACTGCCATTCCGCTCGCAAGCAGAGGTTGCACCAGGCCGGACTGCGCCACCGCTTGCTTCCCTTTTGAATCCGCGACGATGACCGTACGGACGGGCCCCCTCGGCTGCTGCGGCAACCATAGCAGCCCCAGGATCGGTTCGCCGTCTTCACTGACAAAGGAAATCTTCTCCAGCGTCCCGCCAGGCACCGGCGTCGGGTTTCCGGCGTGAGCGCCAAGGTAATCGGGTGGGACGTCGCGCCCTGCCACGAGATTGCGCACCCACAGCTCGTCCGTCGCGCGCTTAGTTTCCGAGATCGAAACCGGCATTTTGCCGATGGCGTCCATCGCTTCCTGCCTCGCCAGTTGGATTACCGTGGGCGAGCGAGACATGATGCCGCCATCAGGATCGCATCGCAGCCGGGCGTCCTTTTCGTCGAGCGGGTGAACGTCGCCCTCCGGGATGGGCTCGCCGGTCCCCTGACCGAGCAGATGCGCCGCCATCCACCCGTACATCGCTTCCCGATAGGGGCGCGAGTAGGCGTGCGGCTGGCTGGCCAACTCGGTGAACCGCGCCTGGCTGGCATCTCCGGTCAAGGCATAGATGGCCTCGGTCGCGTGCCCGGCACGCCTGGCCCCGCTAATGGGAAAGATCCCATCGTGGTCGCCTTGCAGCATCATCAACGCCCGCGGAGCAATCAGGCCGGCGATCTCAAACCACTCCATGCCGCGAAACCATCCCGGCAGATGGGTGCAGGTGCAATGCGTGCCGCCGTACTTGAGCCAATTCTTGAACTCAAAGGTGAAGCCCACCACGACCGCGGCGCGAACCCGGCGATCCAGCGCCGCCGTGAACAGCGTATTCAGGCCGCCGCCGGAATTGCCGGTGACGCCGATGCGATCCGGGTCAACGTCCGGTTGCGTGAGCAGGTAATCGATGGCGCGCATGCTGTCCCAAACCATCCAGCCGGCGATGGTCTGGCCAAGCGGAAGCAGCGCATAGCCCGCTTCGTGGTGGATATTGCCGGAGAAATTCCGTTCGCCCTGCCCGATGGCGTCGTAGGTGAGCACCACAAAGCCCATGCGCGCCAACTTGATACATCGGGACTGTACGTCGGCAGCACTCTTTCCTGCGCTGATATAGTGGCCGATGGGGCAGAGAACCGCGGCCCGTTTGCCCTTGGTAGCGGCCTTCGGGCGATACACGTTGGCGGTCACCAAGAATCCCGGACGGCTCTCGAAAATGACGTTTTCGATTGTGTAATCGCCCATGTCGTGGTGCGCCGTGGTTCGCGCACGGAGCGGCGAGCGTTGGGGCAGCACTTCCAAGCCGATGGCCCGGCGGAAGGCGCGTTCCACTTCCGGCCGTCGCTGTTGCCATTCCGCGGCATCTATGGGAGCCTTCCACCGCAACACGTATTCGGCGGCATCGCCCAACGATTTGACCAGCGCCGGCGCATTCGGTTCGACGTTAGGTTGCTCCCAGACCTCGCCGCCTGCCATTACCGACCACCCGCCATCCTGATTAGACGTCTGGGCGAGCAATGGCAATGCCTGGCACGAAAGCGCCAACGCGACGGCTAAAAACACCCGTAGCGCGGACCTGTTGCGTAGGTCTGCGGCTTTTAGGCCTCGGGCGCGAAGCAGCCCTACAACCTCCGCCGCGGAGAGCCGCGGATCTACAGAGCAGGTCCGCGCTACGCTTGCTCCGCGGCTTCGGCTCGCTTGCTCACCCATCACCTTGCTCCTGCGGCCGTCTTGAAACTAAAGACGGTCCCCCACTCGCCAACGTCCCCGCGGCCATTCCGCGCGCGGACCTTCCAGTAGTACGTAGACCCCGGATTGAGGAATCCGGCTGGGACCTTCCATGCCGTTTTCGCCGACCCCACGTTTTGTTGCAGCGTGGTGGAAAGCGGCCAGCGGCAATCCGGCCGAAGGCTCACCATCACCTGGTAATCGACCACCTTGTCCGAACCCGCCACTTGTTCCGCGGGCGCCCATTGCAGCAGTGGCGCAAGGGAGGAGACTTCTCCGCCGTTGCCGGGACTCGCCGGGGCCTGGACCTTGCCCGGCAGTCGCGGGCCGTTGATTTCCCTCCAGCGGTACGTGATGCGGACCTTGGCGCTTGACTGCTGGCGGAAGCGAACGGTATTGGTTCCCAGCGAGAGCGCCGGCAAGCTCTCCGGCGCAACCTGGAGGTCGGTCTCGGACCGAAACGCATCAAGGCCGGTCTGCGTCGCGGGCTTGTCGTCGGCGTTCGCGCCAATGCCAAAGCCAATCGAGTAACCGTAGGTCGAGTGAGAACGCAGAAGCTTGGAATCGAGATCGAGGCCGACCTTTTGGGCGCCGCTTCCCCACCGGTATTCGTAGAGGTCGCCGGACCCCCATCCGGGCTCTCCAAAAAAGATAGAAGCGGTATCAAGGCTCGATCCCCCTTCCTTCACCAGCGTGCAAGTGAAGCGGCCACCCACGATCGGATAGGGGCTCGCAATAGGAATGGCGAATCTGGCCGGATTCGGATAGAGGGAGTCCTGGAGGTCGCCGACATGAATCGCCGGGCCCTGGCCGTCCTGCGTCCGTGTGGCGATGTTCGGGTAGTGATGCTCGGGCACCCAAAGGTAAGGCCGAATATCGACGCGCGCGAGGTCCGGCTCCCAAATGAGCTGTCCGTTGGCATAAATCTGCGGGACTTCCGCACGCCCGCCACGCCCCTCAAACTTACCGAGCCTGGGAGTCCACCAGCGCACGAGCTTTTCGCCGGGCTTCAGCGTCATCGCCATGTTGTAGTCTTTGGCAATCACCCCGTCGTAGCTGTGCTCTTCGTAGTTGTCCTTGTACGACGTGATGTAGTGGACGAATTCTTCGTTCCGCTCTGGGGTATCCGGACCGATGAACCAAGGTTCCATCTCGCGCGGATGAATGGTGCGCTGGATGAGACTCGCGTCATGTTCTACCGTGGCCAGACTAGCGATGGTGCGGTTGTCGTGGTCGAGGTAGAAAACTTTGACGTTGCCATCGAGCTCGTGCCATGCCCCGTTATAGTACGCTTCCGAGACCGTGTGGCCGGCGAGCTCCTGCACGCGCCCCGGCACGCCCGCGGCAGTCCAAAGGCACTTCATCCAGGCAGCCACATGGCCGCATATTCCGTAACCGTAGCCATTCAAAGCTCGGACGGGATTGGTCGCCGAGTCATCATTTTGGGGAGACCTCTGGTAGGTGCGATACCGGATCCACGACCAGATGGCAAGCGCCTTCTCCTCATCCGTATTGCAGCCACGCGTGATTTCGGCGGCCAGAGACTTGGCGTCGTACCAATCGTAGAGGCCGTTCACCGTGACGCGCGGATTCACCACCGGGGTGTCTCCCAGATTCTCGATGGTGATTTCGAGGTTCTCGGGATCCATTGTGCCGCCCACGTTGATGGTGTATTCGCTTTCGGAGCGATCGATGGCAATCGAGTATTCCTTCACGCCTTCCTGCCCGGCCGCCGCCGTGGCCAACAGTGAGATGGCCAATGCGGGGAGTGCCGCATACCTTGTTACGTTCATAAGCATTCACCTGTCATCGTCCAATGATCACTTGCGTCCATCGCACACGTAGCGCGGACCTGTTCTGTAGGTCCGCGGCTCTTCCTGCACGCCACAGTATTGCTCGAACATTGATCGCATGCGATTGCCCGCCGACGAGAACGCGAGCATCTGAAGTCAAGGGCCGCGGACCTACGGAACAGGTCCGCGCTACGCCACTGTCCAAATTAGCGAGCAATCGTGGCATTAATTGGGGCTTGGCCCCTTGCTCTGCGAAAAGGCTGCGCCTTTTCGCAGAGCAAACGGCGAAGCCGCAGGTCGGTGCTCGATG
Source organism: Terriglobia bacterium (assembly GCA_052139985.1). Lineage (GTDB taxonomy): Bacteria > Acidobacteriota > Terriglobia > UBA7540 > UBA7540 > Bog-366. Next base: position 40,464 of record JBKQVI010000132.1, on the reverse strand, counting down.
CGACTCTCTTATTTTGGACAAGACTGTTGTCTTCGCTCACGGTTCCATTCCAAGGCGGCGTCGAGCCGCCGCAGTCCAAGGTGCTTCGCACGTATTCACCCACGGTAGCGCGGACCTGTTTTGTAGTTCCGCGGCTCTTCGTCCGGGGTTGCATTGCCGCTTGACGCCTCAGATTCAAAAGCCGCGGACCTACAAAACAGGTCCGCGCTACGTACTCATCGTTCCGCGCTCCGTGCACTGAGGGTACACTTCCCATCTTTCAACCCCGGCGAGGAGACGGTTACGGTAATGTTCCCGGCCGCCGGCTTCGACATCACGTTGATCGCGGCCATGCCCCACACGGCGTCGAGCACCGGTGTGCCGAGCAGCCTACCCGGCCCTTCCGCATGAAACGTCAGCCAGGGCATCGCGCTGGGGACGGGCACGCCGTCCTTATCCGTGATTACCGCCACAATGCGCACGGCGTCGCGGCCGTCAGACGCTATTTGCCCCTGGTCCGGTTGAAGAACAATTTGGTACGGATCGCCCGCTGTCTTGCGCTCATCGGCATACGGCTTCCCATTCTTTATGCCCACGGCACGCAGAGTCCCGGGCGCGTAGGGGATGTTCTTCCAAATGAACGGCCCGTGCCGCAGATTGGTTCCGCGCGGCAGGCTGGGCCATCGCTCCCACACGCCATCGCTCTTCCACTCGGCCACCAGGCTCTCCGTCGATTCCGGTTTTCGCTTGCCGAGGGACTTCCCGTTCAGGAAGAGTTCGACTTCATCGCAGGTGGAGTAGACGCGAATCATCTTGGGCTTTCCCTCCTGCCCCGGCCAGGTCCAATGGCCCACAATCTGAACGAACGGGTCTTCGCTCCACTGCGCTTTCACAAACCAGTAACTGGCCTTGGGGATGCGCCACAGGTCGCTCAAGCCGCGATAGTCGCCGGCGTTGAAGCGCGTCCCCCAGGGCCGCAATTCGGGCGGTCCGTAGTAATCGAAAATGCCTTTCGTGCCGGTGCAGGCGCCGCAGCCGGCATCGAACATTTCCCACTTGGCCGACGCCATCCAGGGCATGGCCTCGAACTTGATCCAGCTCGCCTCCTGCGCGATGGCGCCCGTCAATTCCGAGGGCAGGGTGCCGCGGCGATACTCGGAAACGATGCCGACGCCGTTTTCCGGCCGGTCGTTTCCCTGCGGCTCGATGATCAATCCGCGTTCGTTCTTAAAGGCTCCCCATTCGTTCCAGAGCCATTTCCAGTCGGGATGTTCCACGGAGAGTTTCTGAAAGTCGTAATAGCCATTGTTGGTGGGATCGCGCACGTCCGTGAGCGTAGGGTTCACCCGGCCGGCGACCCAACGTGTGGGATCGAGTTCGTGCGCCTTCTCCACCATTTCCCGCTGGTCTTGGATGTACGGGTATCCGGTATTGTCATCGGCGATGCCCCAGATGATGATGGAGGGGTGGTTGCGGTCGCGACGGATCATCTCCTCCATCGCCACAAGGCAATTGTCAATGTACTGGCGCGTATACCGGGAGTCTCCCAATTCGGTCATGGGTCCCGGCGTGTAGTCATAAATCTTGATGTTGGGGATTTCTTCCCAGACGAGCAAACCAAGCTCGTCGGCCGCTTCCACGATGCTCTTGTCCTGAATATAGTGCGCCGTCCGTACCATATTCGCGCCGAGTTGCTTGACGATCTCCATGTCGCGGCGGCTAACCGCATCGGGCAGCGCATCGCCGAGGTATCCATAGTCCTGGCGGCGATCGACGCCGTGAATGTTAATGAACTCGCCGTTGATCGTATAACCTTTTCCCGGCACGTAGCCCATAGCCCGAATTCCGAAGGGCGTGGAGACTTCGTCGGCAGCCGCCCCATCGCGGTACACGTGGCTGCGCAAGGTGTAAAGGTTCGGATGATCGGGGCTCCACAGTTCCGCGCCGGTTACCGTCAGCACGCTTGGCTCAAATTGGGCAGTCGTGTTGGCTGCGATCTCTTTTTGTTGTTCGGCAGTGGCAACCACTTTGCCGCTTCGCGAAATTACTTCCGAGGTAACCTTGATATGGGCGGGGGAATCCAGCGAGTTCCTGACCTCGGTCACTACCCGCACCGTGGACTCCGCCGCGCTGACCTTGGGTGTGGTGATGGAAATGCCGCCCTCGGGAATCAGCACGGGGCCGGTGATGTGCATCCAGACATCGCGATAAATGCCGCCGTAGATCGCGATGTTCGTCTCATTCGCGGGAGGGATGTCGGGACTGTTGGTATCGTCCACACTCAGGGCGAGCAGGTTCTCGCCACCGGGCTTCACGAGGTTCGTGACATCGAAGACAAATCCGGTGTACCCGCCCACATGCTCTCCCGCCGGGCGGCCGTTCACCCACACTTTTGCCACCTGCGAAGCGCCTTCAAATTCCAGGAAGACCCGCTGTCCGGCGGAGAGCGCAGGGACCTCGAAGCGCTTTCGATACCATCCTATGCCACGCCAGTGATTCTGCACGACCCATGGGAGGTGGGCCGTCTGGTCCCAGGAATGGGGGAGAAAAACGGTGGACCACTCCGAATCGTCATAGTCCGGCTTCGATGCATCCCGGAATTGCCACTCGATCGCGTATCCCGGATTTACCTGGCGCTCGAACCGCAAGTCTTCGTTAAGGCTCACCTTTTGACGGAGTTGCTGCGCGGGCAATGCTACGGTAGAAAGCTGGATTGCGAGGGCGAGTTGCAGAAGATATTTCATGAAGTTTCCTCAGTGGCACAGGCACTCTTGCCTGCGTCAGGAGTACCACCGGCACTTTTGCCTGTGCCTGGAGTTTCTACATTTGAGAGGCCGTATTGTTGCAAATTGGCCCGTCCCTTTTCGCTCCGCAGTCTGCTCGTTCCCTGCCCTCAACGCGGAATTCGTTTTAGAACACGAATCGTCGCACTGTCATCCTGAGCCCCGCTTTTTGGGCGAAGGACCCCGGTAGTATCCAGGAATCCTGAGCGGAGCGAACTACGAGGGTCCTTCACTCCGGTGAACAACTCGGGACTCAGGATGACGGTTGTTACCACGGCGCTGAATATGAATCGGACGCTCACGCAAACGTACAAGCTCCCCGCAGAGGCGGGAGTGCCTATGCTACCCCCCCAAACAGCAGCGGCGGACTTACGTCCGCCGCTGCACTGCAAAGCGTGTCACATTGCCGTTAAAATTCGAACCGCATTTCCAGCATGATTTGTCTCATGCCGCTGTTGCTGGAATCCGACCCGAGGCCGCCCGTATTGTCGAGGTAGGTGATCGTGCCGACAGTGGGAGAGCTAATATCGGTGTTCGGCCCGCCCAGGTTCGGATGATTTAGGGCGTTCATCGCCGATGCCCTAAACTTCATCCGCATATTCTCGCGGATCGGGAACGACTTGATAAGCGCAAAGTCCAGGTTGACCAGGCCAGGACCTACTATGGATCCCGGAGGAGCGTTACCCTCCTTGCCCAAAACCAGGTTCGGCACGTATGCCGATGAATTGAACCAGCGGCTGGCGGTGGGGTTGCCAATCCTCGAATTAAAGACTTGGTTCAAGGTGAGGCGCGTGTCATTCTCTTGTGCAAAGCCGTAGTCGGTGCAGCCGCTGCAGTCTATATCGTTGTAGTAGCCGCTACGCGTCGTCAGGATATACGACGTCTGCCAACCGCCGACGATTTCCTGGAGCACCTTGGGGAGGTCCGAGCCGAATCGCTGACCCTTGCCGACCGGCAGAATCCAAATCCCGCTGCCGACAAAACGATTGCGCGCGAGCCCCACATCGGTGCCCCTGTCGTACTCTCGATTCCAGGAGTAGGTGGGGTAGTTCACAATATCGCTTGCCCCCGTCCAATCCCCCGTCCGTACATCTTCCTCAAGCAGGGTGTGAGTGTAGCTGAGGTTGAAGGTGAAGCCTTTCCCGTACCTCTTCTGAAGTTCTAACTCGAACTGGTTGCCAAACTCCGAGCCGCCATTCACACCGTATTGTACTTCATAGTAATTTGGAAAACTCTTTGGGGTGTATTCGTAAGTTCTGTTGCAGTTGCCGGCGGCAACCGAACAGATGGTCGGCTGGTTCAGATTGGGGTAGTAGATCAGCTCGATCATGTGATGACCGCGATAGCTGACCCGCGCCACGGTATTATCGCCAAACTGCTTTTCCACGGTGAAGTTATATTGCTGGGTCAAGGGTGTGCGCAGGTACGGCTCGTTCGTGGAGACAAGGAGGCCCCCCGCAGCGGGCACGGAGTAAGCGGCAGGATTACCCGCCTCCGAGTACGGATTGGGGAATCCGAAGAGGAAGTTGGCGTTGGCGCCGCCGGGGGTGGGCGCCGTCATCACGTTGGTGAACTGTTGCGCCACCGTGAACGGACCACCGGCGTAGCTGTTGATCATCGCGGAGTGAATTAAGGGCGTATAGAAGATCCCGGCTCCGCCTCGAATCACCATCTTGGAGGGCAGCCGGTATGCGAACCCGAGCCGCGGGCCGAAATCCTGAGAGGTCGAAACCAACGAGCGCCCGGTCGACCAGCCTGCCTGGGCCACAGTCTCGATCGGGAAGGCCGAGGGCCACCCCGGGCTCACCAACCGGAGCGAGTTCGCCGATGGCACCACAAGGTCTCCATTGGCGGGGTTGAAGGCGTAGCGCATGTTATTCTGGTCGGTCGGGCCGGGGGTGTGATCCCAGCGCAGGCCGGCGTTCACGGTCAGCTTCGAGGTTACGCGCCAGTCCTCCTGAACATAGGCGGCGTACGAACCGTAGTGGTCGATGACATTCGGCCCCTTGGTGGTGATGCCGCTGTATCCGGGGTCGCCCAATAGAAAGCTGGCATAGTCGAAGCCACCTGTAGGGTTGCTTCCTGCCACGCCGGGAACCATGCTCTGCGTACCAAATTCCGAGAAGGACGTCAGGCCAAAGAAGTTGTTTTGACTGCCGGAGGGTTCGTCAATAAAGAACCGGCGGAAATCGAAACCCACTTTGATGACGTGCTTGCCGTGACTGTACGTAACGTTGTCTAGAAACTGTTGGGTGTTTTGCGCCCAACCGTTATTGGCGGTGCCGATCAAACCACCATTTGCACCACCGACGAAGTTACTCCAAGTGACGCCCGGGAAACCATGTACACCGGTGAGGCCGCTCGCCCCCGGGACTTGCAGACCCCAATCCTGGACGACGGGAGTGCCGTAAGTGGTGTTGTAATAAGCCGAGAAATCGCGGGAAAACCCGATCCTGGCCTCATTGACCAACGAAGGCGAGAAGGAATGCGTCTCGGAGACGTAGACATTGGTCGTGTTCCGGTTCTGCACATAGTTATAGCCCGGCAAACCAACGCTGTTCCCATCCTCGTTCTGGTGACGATACTGCCAGCGCCCCGTGATCATGTCCTTGCCGTTCCGGAGGCTGTGATCGATGCGGACCGTGGGGTAGAAATCGGGATACGCATTAGGAAAGCGGCCCACGAAGTTGTTCTGCCAATCGATTGAGCCACCCGGATTGAAATTGGGCAGCGGCAGGTACTGAGTGCTCTGAATCTTTGCCGATACCGCATTGATTCTGTTCGAGGGGATGATGTTGCCAGGGAAGGCACTAAAAGTCCCTGTCGCGGCGTTGTAGGTTGTGGGGTCGTAGATGATTTGTGGGGCCGGATTCCCGTTGCCATCTTGCAGCGCTAGTAGCGAGGAGAAATTGCCGGCGCGGAAGGCCGCATCCGGCACGGACACCTGGGTGACATACCCGCCTGGCTGCCTGAAGTCTTCCCATTCGAAGAAAAAGAAGGTCCGGTTCTTTCCGTTGTAGAGGTGAGGAATAGTCAGCGGGCCGCCGATGGCGCCGCCGAAGAATTGGCGATACGGTCCATGCCCTTTCGTGTGTGCGAAGTAGTCGTCGGCATCCAGGGCGTTGTTATTCGTGTCCCAGAAAGCGCTGCCGTGAAATACGTTGGTGCCGGAGCGAGTGGACACCGAGATATTGGCCACATCGCCGAACTCGGCCGAGGGTGTGGAGGTCACCTCGGTGACGTCTTGAATCGAGTCCAGCGACATCGACATCATCGGGCCGCTCCAGGCGCCCCAGGCCGGGGCCATGGCGCTGACGCCATCCACCGAATAGGTGCCGATGCTGGCGCGCTGACCGCCCAGGTATCCGCCATCCTGATTCGCGGAATCAAGGTAGCGGAAGTTCATGGGGCTTTTTTCCATGGGCAGATCCGAGATTTCGCTGCGGGTCACGACGGATCCGAGTTGGGCATTTTCCGTGTTAAGAGCGGGCGCCTGGGCCGTAACTTCCACCTTCTGCGATACTTGGCCGACCTGTAGCACCGCGTCGAAACGCACGGTCACCGCCGTACCCAGTATGATGTCGCTGCTGACCACTTGCTCAAAGCCGGTTTTCGTCACGGCCACCTTATAGGTTCCGGTGGGAACGTTGTCGAGCGTGTAGTTTCCCGTAGAGTTGGTCACGGTCGTGCGCTGCACGCCGGTCAGGGTATCCGTGAGTACCACTTTGGCTTCCGGGACTACCCCGCCGGTTGTGTCCGTCACCAGCCCGACGAAGGAGCCCAAGTACGTCTGCCCCATCAGCGCCGTTGCGCATAGAATGGATAAAATGAAGAGAGCCGCAAACATGACTCCGGCCCTACGACCGCCAGTTAAAAATCCTTGGAACATGTGTTTATCCTTCCTTTCCGAAACCCCTGCTGAGGCATTTGACCGGCTTTCGTGTTCCTACAAACACTCGCTGCGGCTGACATGTGCAATTTCTCAACCGTCTTGGAACCCGAAGATGACAGTTTGTCGCTGTAAAGCCGTGCCAGTCGGATCTCCGAACTGGAATCCTCTAATCAATTCATGGGACTCTGGGGAACTGCGGGGAATCGTGGTTTATCCGTAATGTAACGTGTGACCCGGCCACAGAGATCTGGTACGACGCCTGCGGACGGCCTTGTAACCTTGAGGTAACGTACGTCGGGGTGGGAAAATTCGCGCATACAGTGGGGTATCGATTCACCACATGGGCGCTTGGCAAGTGCTTGACACAACCGGTCTCGGGCGGGGTATAGTTCGGCTGGCGCCTGTCTGAACAAAGGGCGCGGGGAGGGCAGGACGGAAGAGCGATCTAGCGGATCCGCCATTGATTCTCGAAGCCTGAAGGACGGCCCGGTTCCCGCCGCGGCCGCTCGCTCGGAGCTTGACCGGGTCCTCGGCAGCGAGAACTTTCGCTATTCTGAACGACTCAGCCGCTTCCTCAAGTTTGTCGTCGAAGAGCAGTTGGCTGGCCATGCCGGTCAGATCAAAGAATCCGTGCTGGCGATGGAAATATTCGATCGCGACTCGGCCTACGATTCTCGTGTGGATTCCATCGTTCGCGTGGAAGCGAGCCGTCTTCGGAGCAAACTAACTGCCTACTATGATGCCGAGGGGCGGGATAACGCCGTCATCATAGAACTTCCCAAGGGCGCCTACGTTCCCACATTTAGATTCCGCCAGCCGCCGCATGCCGTTGTTGAAGGTGGGTCAGGAACCGCGCGTGGGCCGGGTAGGCGGCAAGTATCGGTTAGAACGCTGGTCATTGCGGGTTTCGCATGTGCGCTGGTGGCGATCGCGTTTACCCATTGGTTCGGCCCACACCCCAGCGGTCCTGCCCTGCCGCTGCGGAGGCTAACGTCGGACGTGGGCCTCACTTTTCAGCCAGCGATCTCCAGGGACGGCAAGTTACTGGCATACTCTTCCGACCGCGGCGGCCTGGGCGACCTTGATATCTGGGTACAGCAGGTGTCCGGGGGAACTCCCCTGCGCCTCACCGACAACCCTGCGGACGATGTGGATCCGACGTTTTCTCCCGACGGCGAAACTGTCGCCTATCGGGCGGAAGGCGCGGAGGACGGAATCTTCCTCGTGCCCGCACTGGGCGGCCACCCCACACTGCTTGCCCGAGGGGGTTACCGGCCGCGATTCTCGCCGGATGGCACGCGCGTGGCTTATTGGACCGGCGAGCGGATGTTTCGCGCAGCCAAGATCTTCCTCGTGCCGACGTCGGGCGGCAACCCCGTTGCCTTCGTTCCCGATTTCCCTTACGCTGCCTATCCCATATGGTCCTCCGATGGGCGCTACATTGCCTTTGTCGGGAGCAGAAGTCAGCAGTTGAGGGAGGAGTCCAACACTGACGATTGGGATTGGTGGATCGCGCCTGTAGCCGGCGGCAACGCCACACGCCTGCTGGCTCGCCAGTCGTTCGCGCTGCAAGGGTTGGCGCCACCGGAAACGGGCTCGTCGCACCACCGCATCGTTCCTGATGGTTGGACAGACTCCGGGTACATCCTCTGTTCGGCGCGCAAGGGGGACCAGACCAACATTTGGAGGCTGCGCGTCTCGCCCAGAACCCAGCAAATCAGCGGACCTGCGGAACAGCTCAGCTTCGGCGCCGGCCGGGAGGACCATCCCAGTGTAGCGACGGATGGAACGCTGGTGTTCTCGGTCATGACTCATAGGTCCGATGCATGGGTGCTCCCCATCGACGCCGACACCGCACAACCCCGAGGACCGATTACTCGGCTGACCTCCGGTGAAGGGAACTCCAGCCGTCCCATGGTTTCACAACACGGCGAGCGGATGGTGTTCCTTTCGGATCGCAGCGGAAATCAGGATGTGTGGGTAAAAGACTTGAAAACCGGCGCAGAAACCGCACTGACGGCGACCGCGCAGGATGAGGTCTCGCCACTTCTGTCGCCCGACGGGTCCGAAGTGGCGTTCGGATACGCTCCCCCTCTTCGGGAATCGATACGGCTGGTACCCTTCAAGGGCGGAAGCGCCAAGCAAATCTGCTCGGACTGCGGAGAGCCGCGCGCGTGGCTCCCTGATGGTACAGGCTTGTTGTATCAGAAGCTCACGCAAGGCGAGTCGCTCATCGGCAGGCTCGACCGATCCGGACACACGGTACCGCTCCTCCACTCCTCTGAAAGCGCGCTTTTCTCGCCCTCCTTGTCGCGGGATGGCAAGTGGCTGGCGCTCGTCGTCCGTACTCCTCCTAACGATCACCGCGTCACGGTGGTCCCCCTGCATAACGGCGCCGCCGCGGCCAAGCCCGACTGGATCTCCGTGACGGAATCCGGGCCATGGGTCAACAAACCTCGCTGGTCGCCGAACGGCAATCTGCTCTACTACATCTCTGACCGCGATGGGTTTACTTGCATCTGGGCAAGTCGCCTCAATCCGATCACCAAGCAGCCCGAGGGCGCGCCGAAGGCGGTGATGCACTTTCACACGGGCAGTAGCTCGCTCGACACCGCATACGGACTAGAACTCTCCGTCGCGGATAACAAGCTTGTAGTTGACATCGGCCAGAGTTCCGGAAACATTTGGCTGGTCCCAGCGGCCAAACCGTAGAAGCCCAACCGCCTGCGGCTGGGAAGATCTCGCGTGGTTCCGCACGTGGGGTTCCCGCCGTTGCTACTCTTTGGCGCTAGGTTTTCTATGCATATTCTTGAGAACAAGGCTCTGCACTTGATTCGCGAACAAACGGCCGTCCATTCGCTCTCCAGTGTTTGATCAATAGGCGAGGAGTGATTAGAGGGTGACGCTGTGCTCCAGAAATGGTTCGAAATGCTCCACGCTCAACTCTTGTTGAAGTTCGGCCGGATTTTCATCGCAATCCTTGCTGCTCAATGCCAATGCGGTTTCGTGATTACCGCCGCAGCCTCTGAGATTCCTCACGGGTACAATGGCAAAGTCGAATTCGATACGAGTAAGGTGCCATTCAGTCGATACGGGTCGTATATTGCCTTCTCCCACCTAAAGGCATCCAGCGGTCTCCAAGAGGGGCTTTATTTGCGTGTTCTGCACGGTGCGAACCCTCAAAAGGAACTGTTTCGCATTGAGCTGCTTCGTGGAAGGGACCCCGTCGCCTTTAAGGAAATTGCCACACCTATCGTGCTGCGGCTCCAGGGGCCGGATGGATATGCGGAGATTTGCATCCCGGAACCGAAGGTGGTACGAGTTCGAGCTACGGAAGCGGGTATTCGGTTGATCATGCCCCAGCCCGATAAGGAGAATCCTATTTATGCGGAAGCATTTCCATTTTCCCAGACTCAATGGGAAGTTAATAGCTTCACCCAACGGATTCGATTCATGATGACGAGCCTGGACGGAAACATTGTAGTGGACGCGCCTTGGCAAGGAACAAGATCTGAGCGTGTGGCTGTTGATTTCTTGCCCGACCCTAAAACCGGGAAGCTTCAGGGCGCGATGGAAGAGTTCTCCAGCGGTTGGCAGCCCCGTCGCTACAAGAGTTTTGACTCCTCCTTGGAAGCTCTGCAAAACGAGTACCGACAATGGCTGTCGGAAATGCCGACGGCTCCGGAAGAGTTCTCCAAAACCGCAGAGCTGGCGGCTTATGTAGATTGGGAAAGTGTTGTGGCGCCGGAAGGGCATTTGACCCGACCGGCCATGCTGATGTCCAAGAACTGGATGACGAATTTATGGAGCTGGGACAATTGCTTTAACGCAATGGCCTTGATCAACGGCAATCCGAAATTAGCTTTGGACCAACTACGGATCCTTTTTGATAACCAGAATGCACAAGGCGCGTTTCCAGATAATATAAATGACGAAGTTGTTTCCTGGAGTTGCACCAAGCCTCCTATCCACGGGTGGGCACTTCGGTGGATGCTCGATCACAGCCATTCCGTCGATCGGGCAACCCTGGCTGAAGTCTACGTTCCGCTGACCCGCTGGACCGATTGGTACTTCAAATACCGGGACATCGATCACGACGGAATGCCTGAATATAATCATGGCTTTGACTCGGGTTGGGACAATGCGTCCATTTTCATGGCTCGCCCCCCAATCGAAGCCCCCGACCTTTCGGCCTATCTGATCGTTCAAATGGACCTATTGGCGGAGATCGCTCGCACTCTGGAAAAGCCGGACGATGCGAAGAACTGGGAAAGAAAGGCGGACGATTTACTGTCCAAGATGTTGGCTCGTTGCTGGACGGGCGACGGGTTTGTGGCCCCGCAAACCGGAGGCCATGCCACCCTCCCTTCGCAGAGTCTCATCCTTTACCTTCCCATTGTCCTGGGTAACCGATTACCCAAGCCGGTCCTTACGCAACTCATCGCCGGTCTGAAAGATAACGGAAGGTTTTTGACGGAGAACGGCCTGGCAACCGAAAGCCTGCGAAGCCCGCTTTACAATCCCCATGGATACTGGCTTGGCCCCATCTGGGCTCCGTCAACAATGGTGATTGTCGAAAGCCTGGACGCCGTGGGTGAAAAAGCATTCGCACGCGACCTGCGACTTAAGTACTGTCAACTCGTAGCCAAAAACGGAATGTCTGAGAATTTCGATGCTATGACCGGCGTCGGCCAAGACGACCCTGCCTACACCTGGACTTCCAGCGTGTTTCTTATATTCGCCCATGAACTATTTGATGGGTCGAGCTCTGGGCTAGCGCGGAAGCCGCGGTGATCACGACGGGCCCTGAGACAGTAACAAACCCAGGGCGAGGAGAGTGTGCCACCTTGGGTTAGGTTTGTAGCGGACCTCCTGTTTATCCCCTCAACCAGCTCGTCAAGGGCCATTCCGTCCATAACTCTGAAGTTGGCGAGCCTCTTGAACGGAGCTGCTCGCATGAACTTGAAAGCATTCCTCTTGACTTGGCGGGAATAAACCCCCACCTTGTCACCGCAAGGGGGGAACTCATTGTGGCTTCGTGGAAACTAGCATGCTGGTGACGCCCTCGCGAGTGAGCTTCAGAGTCGCTCATGCGGCTGAGCCAATTATGGCCATTTCCCGACTAGGGATCGAGAAAAAAGAACGGGACAGCCCCGCCGGTCAACCAGCGGAGACTGTCCCGTGGAAGGCTCAATGGGTCAGAAGATAAACTTCGCGCCCAACTGGACGGTTCTGCCTCCGTTCTCCTGGCTCGTAATCTGGCCGAAGTTGCCAGCCCCTACCACAGCGCTCGGCACCGCGAAGATAGGCGTGTTGGTCACGTTGAAAGCCTCCAGGCGCAACTGGAAGTAACGTTCTTGTTCTTTCCCAACATAGATGATCTTGAACATGGACGTATCGGCGCCGCGGAAACCCGGTGCGCGCGCATAGTCCAGGGTTCGCGGGGCAGTGCCGAAAGTAAAGGGCAGCGGCAAAGTCCCGGCGGCGGTGGTGCAGGCCGGGTTGGGCCCCGGGCAGAACGCGTTGGGGTTGATGTAGTCAGCCAGCTTCGACGTGACCGACCCGGGATTCACCATGCGCACCCCCTTCAACACATCAGGCCGCTGGTAATACATGCTGCTGGACAAGCCATTGTCACTGGAGGTCAATCCCGGAAGCAGGGGCATGCCGGAGGCAATCGTCATGAACCCGCTGACTTGCCAGCCGCCGGCGATGCCATCCAGCGCCCGGTTCCAGCTTTTTCCAAACGCCCGGCCACGTCCGATGGGCAGTTTGTAGGTGAAGTCGGTAACCAGCCGGTGCCGGATGTCCAATTCGGAAACGGAGCGCTCCGATTGCCGCAAGTGGCCCCAGTCCTGAACGCCGAGAACAGCGCCGTTGTTGCCGCCGATTCCCCCCGCCAGCCAATTCAGATTGGGCTCGTCCGCGCTCTCGCTGTCGTCAATCAGCTTCGAGTAGGTGTAGTGCGCGGTGAGCTGCAACCCATTCGACATCCGCTTGGTAAATTGGACATACCCGGAATGGTAGAGGGAATTGCCCCATGGCGGCCCGGGTCGAGGGTAGATTCCCTCCGGTTCTTGCGGATGCGGCTCCAACAACATCCAAAGCGGTAAGGTGGGGCTTGACGCAAACGCGGTGCCCGGTACCAAGTTCTGGAACGGATTGGGATATTGGGTGTTCAGCTCGCTTCCCAACGATAGGTCTGAGGCGGGATAAGTGTTGGCCCATTGCCGGTTCGATCCCATACCGAGGCGGTTGCCCTTGCTTCCTGAATAGGCAATTTCCACCACCGAGTTGCGCGGCAACTCGCGCTCCACGGACAGGCTCCATTGCTGGACGCGCGGCGAAGGAGAGTTGGTGAGCGTGGGCCCGTAGAGCAGATTTCCGATGTCGGTCCTGGCACCGAGCGCGGCGCCGGTGGGTTGCACGATTCCGGCCGCGAAGGGGTTTGCAAACGAGGGCACCAGCGTGCCCTGCTGGGTCACGCCGTTGTCCGTGGAAGGATTCCAACTCGTGGTGGCCGTATAACCATCGCCCAGTTCGGCGGAATTGCCGGCGCTGTTCAGGCCGTAGTAGATGCCATATCCGCCGCGCACCACCATGTGGGGCATAAACTGGTACGCAAAGCCAAAGCGCGGCGCCCAGTTGCTGAAGTCAGTGTTGAAAACCCTGCGGTCCGAGGGTGTGGCGAAGACGTATCCGCCGGTGAGATTGGAGCAGGCGGGGCAAACCGTGGACCAGGGAACAGAGGTGTTCGCGGCCATGAAGGAGGCGACCCCGGACTGTATCGGAGACGGCAAATCGAGATTGATGTAATTCAAACGATTGTGGCGCTCCGTGAAGGGCTCGGGCAGTTCATACCGCAGGCCCAAGTTGAGGGTCAGGTGGGGAGTCACCCGGAAATCGTCGTTGGCGTAATAGGCGTACTGCCGCGAGGCGACCAATGGCACCAAGTTGACTGTTTGACTCGATCCGGCGAAGTAGTTGGTATTGCAATTTGAGCGGCCCCAGCCGAGCATAAACGAGGCGAGTCCATTACCCTGGTCCGCATTGGGAGCGCTGGGCTCGCTCTCCGTTTCCTGACGGCAAAATTGGAAGCTTACCGTATTGAGGTTGGGTTGCGCGTAGTTGAGCAACTGGAAGCGAAGGTCGGTGCCCATCTTGAGCGTGTGCCGGCCTGTCACCTTGGTTACTGACCCAACGAAGTCATTGATGGAAGAGGCGCTTACCCAGCCCGTCCAGACGCTGGGTCCCAGGGCAGGGTTTATGCCTTGCTCGTAGCCTTCGATGCCAAAGGAAGGCGCCCGCTGAATCATCAGCGAGGATGTCGTTTGGAAACCCAAGAGGCTGGTATCGATGGGGCCTCCCGTTTCACCGGTAATTCCATAGGGATTGTTTTCACGCTGAACGCCCCAACGCAGGCTCAACACCGTTGTGGGGCTGAGCGTGTTCGTGTAATCCACTACGGCGCTCTGGTGCCGGTCACTGCTGTAGGTGTTGTTGCCGTCCGGGAACATGAAATTGCCGGCGCCATTGCCGCAGTAGGGGATGCTGGCCACCGAAGACGGACAACTGCCCCACAGATTCGGACCCTGGCTGATGGAATAGTTCAGGCTGTAGCGCGCCATCAATCGCTGTTTTTCAGTAAAGTTGTGGTCAATCTTGATGGTCTGCTCGTACCAGTCGTTGGTGCCATCTCCCTGGGCATAGTAGTTGTTGGTGTGCGCGGGCCCCGTGCCGCTGCCGGTGGGGTCGGGGAAGAAAGGCATCAGGGCTTTGGCTACGGAACTCCATCGGTTGGTGGGAACAATGTCGCCAGGGAACGCCTGCCGGACGTAAATAGGGTTGCCGTTCGAGTCGACGGCACAGGCAGGATTACCGTCCTCGCCGCACACCGTAGCGGGATCATAGACCGTGACGGGTGTACCGTCATTGTTGAAGGATTGGCTGAAGTTGCCCTGCTTCTCCATCGCGGTGGGTAGGGTGTTGTAAAGTTGATTGGGACTGCCGGGAACCTTCAGGTGATCGTGCTGAACGAAAAAGAACGTCTTGTTGCGGCCGTCATAGAGCTTGGGGATGTAGACCGGACCGCCCACCGTGCCGCCGAATTCATTGTGAACGTAATGGCCCACCGAGCCCCCGTTCATATTCGAAAAGAAGTTGTTGGCGTCGAGGGCGTTCTCCTGGTGGAATTCAAACAGGTTGCCGTGCAACTGGTTGCCGCCGGACCGCGTCACCATGTTGATCACCACGCCGCCGCTATTTCCATATTCGGCGCTGTAGCTATTGGTCTGGATCTTGAATTCCTGCACCGACTCCACCGTGGGATGGTATTGTGAACCTTGGATCCCGCTGTTCTCCTGCATGACGCTGGTGGAGACGCCGTCGAGCAGAATGTCGGTAATGCTGAGCCGGCCGCCGTTGCCGGAGAAATTCACGCCACCACCGTTTTCATATCCGCCCGGGGGCACGATGGTGGGGGCGAGTTGAGCCAGCGCGGTTGGGTCGCGGCCATTGCCGGAGGCGATGGGGAAATCCAGGATGGCTTCGTTGTTTACCACCCGACCTTCGCTCGCATTAACGTTGTCGAGCCGGGGAGCTTGGCCAGTCACCTCGATCTTGGTGGTGACCGCCCCGGGTACAAGCTGTACGTCGATTCGGGCTGCCTGTTGGACCTCCAAGATTATGCCGCTGCGCGCAAAGGTCTCGAAGCCCTGTGACTCCACGCTCAGCTTGTAAGACGCCGGTGGCAGCATCGTAAAGAAGTAATGGCCAAATTGGTCCGACTTCACGCTCTGAATGACGCGTGTGGCCTCACTCGTCAAAGTCACCTTCGCGCCTGGCATCACGGCCCCACTCCGGTCTGTAACGAGGCCCTCCAGCGTTGCCGTGTACGATTGTGCAAATAAAGGCGTGGCAAGGCTGAGGGCCAAGCACGCTAAAATGGCTAGTCTCAAAGACAAAGCAGCAAGTTTCTTGCATGTATCTTGCATTCCTCACCTCCCGGGAGAGCCGTTGTCACTCATGCGGGCCACAACGGAACTCTGTGACCTTGGCGGAGGAGGCTCTTTCCTCCACTGATCGGTTTAATGCGTCAGAACGCCGCGCGAAAAGCCTTGCCATAACGGGTGCTGTTGTGGCACGAGCACAAGCCGGTGCTCGCTGACCGGCGCGAGCAAGACGCCAGCCCTACGCATCGAACCCATTTCCCGACGCAAAACTCAATGTTTCAAGGCGGCGACTTGGGCTCAACAGTCTGTTTTCACTCAGGACGATCCGGAGAAGCGCACACTCGCCGTACCTCCCGTAAGCAAGCGTGGGTCATATGACGAGTTACAAACGGTTAGATAACCGTTTCACCTTTATAAGTGCTGCATTTCCAGTATAGTTAATTGGGCGGGACAGGTTGACCGCTACGCTTTCTCAGGCATTTTTTCGCCACTCAAGGTGTCCCACGATCATTGCATTCGCCACCGCTTGGGTGTATAAGCTCAGCGCATGGTGAAATCTGCCCAAGGTGAACGGCGGGAGGAAGAAAGAAAGGAGCTAGAAGCTCTTCTGAGCTCAGAGATGTTTTCCCGGAGTCCGCACCTGGGATCGATTCTGCGGTACATCTGCGACAGGTACTGGGAAGGCAAGACCGATGAGATCAAGGAATACAATTTGGCGGTCGAGGCGCTGGGGCGACCCCTGGATTTTGATCCCAGCCTCAACCCCATCGTTCGCGTGGAGATGCACCGGCTGCGAGAGAGGTTGAAGAAGTATTACAGCGAAGGCGGCCAGCACCACAACCTGGCACTCACCCTGTACGCCGGAAGCTATATTCCCCAGTTCATACCTCGGCCGCAAGATGCCGATCCGGCAGCGCCCGCCTCCCGCCCGGGGAATGGAGCAGAGCCGGAGGATCCGCGCGCGCCCGCTCAGAGCAGCTCCGTGGTCGAACTCCTGACGGACCTCGCGTTGGATTCCGGCTCGCCTGAATCTGCAGCGCTCAGGAATCCCTTGCCTCCGCCCAACGGCAACCGGCAAAATAGGGTGGGATGGGGGCGGATTTCGCTGATCGCTGCTTCCGTTCTAGCCATCCTCGCAATCATCGTCTTCTCCAGATTGCACCCTACGCGGACGATCAAAGCCAATCAATCCGCACCGCGGCCCAGTGCCTCCGTGGCGGATGAAGCAGCGATGGGCGGGGCACCTATTAGGCTCATCTCCGGCTATTCCAAGGAAAGTTACACCGCCAGTTGTGGATTCGAATTCAGCGGAGATCGCTTCTTCAAAGGCGGCGATGTGCGCGGCCCGGACCTGCGGTACGTCGCCCGAACCCGCGACCCCACCGTGTTTGCTTATGGCCGAACGGGTGAATTCTCTTACGAAATTCCGCTCAAACCGGGGCCGCATGAACTTTGGCTCTACTTTGTGGAAACAGACGTGGGCCCTGGCACGGTCGAAAGCGAAGGAGGTGAGAACCGGAACACCTTCAACGTGGACGCGAACGGGAAGCCGCTGCTTGCGGCGTTCGACCCCTATGCAGACGCGCGAGGAAACTTCATCGCCGACGCCCGTGTGTTCAAGGACATCGAACCGGCCGCTGACGGCCACTTGCACCTGAAATTCTTCAGAATCGCGGGCAAGCCCTTCCTGAATGCGCTTGTTATTGTTCCGAGCCGCCACGGGAAGATGAACCCGATCCGGCTGGTGGCTCAGAATAATACTTTCACCGACCGCAGCGGACAAGTGTGGGACCCCGACCGTTATTTCAGGGGAGGCAGGATCACGGTACGCCAAAAACCGGCGCAAGGTGACACCGATCCTGGTGTATTTGTGGGAGAACGTTGGGGAGCTTTCGATTACGCCCTCCCTGTGGCGGAGGGAAGGTATGCAGTGACTCTCTACTTCACCGAGGCCTGGTTCGGCACCCTAGCCCCGGGCGGAGTCGGCAGCCGGGTATTTGACGTTTATTGCAATGGCGTCACACTTCTGAAGAACTTCGACATTTATCAGGAAGCAGGAGGAGCGAATCGATCCTTGCAGAAGACCTTCCATGGGCTCCAACCTAACGCTCAAGGCAAGATCGTGCTCACTTTTGTGCCCATTAAGAACTACGCTTGCCTGAATGCCATTGAAGTGGTCGATGAATCGAAGTAACCGGACCGTTCCTATTCACGTTCAGCAACCCCTCGAGAAGAACCGCGCGGCTGATGCCCTGTTCTCCGCCATAGCCGTACATGGCGGACCCGCAAAAGGGAGCGGCGCTGGCAGCCTTCACGTCCGATGCGCCACCTCGGGCTGCGCCTTTGCCGACGATCAGAAGCTCGTTGCCGGGGACGGGCCGTGCCCGGTTCAATTCCTGTTGTCCGAACTCCACGAAAGCACTTAATCGCCACGTCAGCACAGACGACATCTTTGGGTCGTCGCCTTTGGGATTCAGCCTGTACTTCGCCAGCCTGTAAAATCGTTGCCCAAATTGAGGTGGTTCTCCGAGCCTTCGGTCTTATCGATGGGAATCTCACCGCCGAGGCCTCTATCAAACCCCGATAGCTGCCTGAATCCCAGGAGATCTAAAATTCCGGCCTCGTGGCATGGATGAATATCAAATCCGAGCTGTTGGGCTATGCCGAGTTCCTTGGCAAAAGTAAATGAATCCCGAACAGGCGGGCCAACTGGATCACCGCCTTCACCAATGTTCCACCGCCCGAACGAGAACCGATATGAAATGGACGTACTGTTTCTTCCCACATTAGATTTGCATTCGATGTAAACGAAGGACTCCGCCGGTTGTAGAGATCCCCGCCGGAGGAGCCCTCTTAGAGTGCCTCTATGATTTCTGCCAGCTTCCCCGCGCGTTTCGGGTCGATCTTTTGCCCGGCCGTCTTGCTCAAATTGCGTGCCTGCTCGCCGGCGATTTGATACGTGTCTTTGCGGCCGGCGGCCTCCCAACTGGCGCGGGACATCCGCACCGAGACGCGCGGTGCCAGGAACTCCTTACCGCGCAGCCGGCTGATGGTGTGCTCCACCAACATATAGTCACCGCGTGGACCGACTTGCTTGATTAGGTCGGTGGCTAGAGTCTCCGGGGTCACCGTAACGCCAGCGGCTATCCGTTTCGACATTGCGGAAATCTCCTCGTCCATAATCAATTGTTCGTGGCTGCATGTCATGCCCGTGGCGAACATGCCGCAGTTCACAATCAGGTCATTTCCGGCGCCCACCGAACAGAACATGCTGAAAGTTTTCTCCCATGAATTCTGCTCATCGTGGGCGTGGTTATCGGAGTTCGGCGCGGTGGTATGACACGGCACGTGGTAGAAACGCGCCAGTTGAGCTCCCGCAATACGGCAGATGGTGGTTTCCGTCGAACCGACCAAAGCGGTAGCATCGCGCATGTCCGTTACGGTCCAGGAATTGGCGTATAGAACCTTGGTCCCGGGCTTGAGTATCTGGATCATCGCCAGGCCGGAAATGCACTCCGCGTTGTTGACGGTCAGCAAGCCGGCGAGAGTATAGGGGGCGGAGAGCCCCGCATTCGGCTCCGGAAGAATGGCCACGGGCACGCCCGTCTGCAAGGTGTCCTGGATGGCCTCCAGCACGCCCCCTTCCCAGAACAGGGGACTCGTGGGCGACAATTGGGTGATGCCGTATACCTGGCTGCGAAAATCTCCGGCGAAAGCTGCCTCGGCCAAGTCGATGACCGCTCGGTTGATCCTCGCGTTGTCCGTGGAGAAGAAGATGGGTTTGCGGCTGTTTTGGACGACCGCGCGCACGCCGTACGGAAGGGTATTGCGCAGATTGGGCACGTCCTGGGGCATCACCGGAATGCCAATCATGTCGATGCATTCCAGCTTGTCACAGAGGCGGGAGAAGAGCTCGACGTCCGCCACGGTGGAGTAACGGGTCTCGCCGGTATCGGAGTCCACCCAAAACACCGCGTTATGCCCAGCCGCGATTTTCGGGTCGCCGTCGCCTAACACGAAGGCGAATTTCCCGTCGCGATCAAAAACTTCGAACTGCGCCGGAACATGA
The DNA here is from genome assembly GCA_052139985.1 of Terriglobia bacterium. Taxonomy (GTDB): domain Bacteria; phylum Acidobacteriota; class Terriglobia; order UBA7540; family UBA7540; genus Bog-366. Next base: position 20,790 of record JBKQVI010000132.1, on the reverse strand, counting down.
CTCAGGGCCTCTTCAATGGCGGTTCTGGGGAAATGCACAATCTGCTTTTCCTCATCAACGGGAAGGCCCTTGGACTGGAGGAGAGAGAGCACTTGTGGGCTGCCAATTTTGACCCCGCAATTTTCCAGGATGTCCAGGGTGGCCTCATGGATCTGGAGAATTTCCGCATCGGAAAGAACTTTCATCAGGGCAAGTTTCATGTCTGAACTCCGCGTCAGAGGATTTACAGGTGCTGCGGACGATCTCGCTTCCGTTGTAGCGCCGGGCTTGAGCCCGGAACATTCCGCTCCGGCCGTGGGGAAAGGACAACACCCGCTCAGCGGGCTTTGGTGCGCTTCCAACCGTTAAGTGGTACTTTCTGCAGCCAAACAAACTACGGCAACTGCCCCCCTCCGCCCGCGGGAGGTTCGGTGGGACGTTCCTGAGAAAGCAGGAACGCGGCCACCACCGCCAGGGCGATTCCGGCGATGGCCGCGTCTGTCAACTTTTCATGCAGGAAGACCACGGCCAGAAAAATGGCGACCAGCGGATAGAGGTAGCACAGGGGAACCACGATGGATGCTTTGCCTCCCACCTCGAGGGCCTTGAAACTCGTCACGCATCCGAAGCCATTCAGCACTCCGCCGCAAATCGCCAGCGCAATGATCTTCCTCCGGATGTGCCAGTCAAGCGGCGCCAGCGCGAAGATGAACATGGCAATAATCAGCATGGCCACGCAAAACCATATATAAGACAATTCCGTGGAAATCTCGTTGGTCGCCAGCTTTTGGGTGATACCGGTGAGGCCGAAGAACACGAGGGCAAGGAGGGCGAAAACAAGCCACATCTGAACGTGCATTCGATTCAATCCTTCCCAAACAGTCTGCTTACAGGCTGAGTAGATAAATGGCGACCAGCGCGACGACCAATCCCACCTTTTGATAGGTCGTCATTCGTTCGTGAAGCACCATAAAGGCCACCAGAACCGTGACCAGTGGAGCAAGCCCGCACACCGGAACGACAATGGTGACGCGACCGCCCAGACTCAGTGAATTGAAGAAAGCGATGTTGCCCAGCCCGCCCAAAATTCCGGTGAGGAAGGCAAAGAGAATGCCCAGCTTGCGGTTTCGTCCTCCCGCCAGGCGCGGCGACCGAAAGAACAACAACACGAGTGGAAGCAGGCCCAGGGTGAACAGAAATTGATTCATATAGGCATTGACATTGTCCGCCACGGCCTTTGAAATCGCTCCCCACCCACCCCACAATAAGATGGTGAGCAGCGAATAATACAGCCACCGGTAGCGGCTCGGCTTAGGGGTTGTCGCTGCCACGCATAGGGGAGTTGTAGACATGTTTCCTGGCCTCGGTTCCATGAACTCTGGGGCTTTGGGATCGATCGGAGATCGGAGCTGCAATTTATGCCGCTCTGTAGAGAGCGCCACCGCCGCCGCGTTACCGATCCCCATTGAGGACGCTTTCCCTTGGCCGGCATCCATGCCAGGCCAGCTTCTAATCCAGCACGAGCAGCAACTAACTGCGGTTAGAAACGAGCCTCGATGTGGATTTCTCCGGTTTGGCTGGGCAACCGGATTCGTTCCAGCCGGGGGGCAAAGTTCGTCCACTGTTTTCCATCCACTTTTACCGAACGCACTTCCTTTCCCGTAGGAGCACGGAGGACCAACCATGCAATTGCTGCTGGGTTGCGAGTGGGCAGCGTCACCCAGGCATCTACCCCCTCCGCGCTCGCTTCTAGACGGTAACTCACGGGGCCGAAATAGGTCGGCCCTTCGCGGACCTCTACCTTCTGCCCCGGGGCGAGCCACCGCCGGGGGGTTCCAGCCGCCAGCCACAAAGTGCTCCCATCCTCCCGGACAAGCAAATCCCGCACTCGGTTCACGAACTTCGCTTCGTCGGGAATCTTGTAAAAAGGCCCACTCGGGGAACCCCACTGGCGATACTCTTCGGTAAAGGCGTTCACGGAAGGGTAGTAGCACGCTACAAAATCGTTATAGAGGTTGCGAATGGCCGCAGGCACTTCGTTGCGCCGTAGATAAGTCAGGATGGGATTCTGCAGATTGGCCTGGAATACCATCCCTCCGCGGCTGAACCAAAACTTGTCATCCACCCAGCCGTGTACGTGAAGGCCCAATGATGACGACATGGTCGCGTTGTCCTCCCAATCGTCCAACACCCAATTCGCGAATTGCTCATCCGCGTTGAATACATGGGTGGTTAGTAGAATCATGGGCCCGTAGAGAACTTCGCGTGTAGCCGAAAGCCGGTAGGTTGGCAAAACCTTTTGGGGATAGCGCGAGTAATATGCGACACGAAGAGGACCGAATAGACGGATGCGCTGATAAGGCCGGGTGGGCACGTAGGCGATATAGGTATTGTCGCGCAGCCGGATGACCGGAGACAATCGGGAGGCCTGCAGCACGGCATCCCGCAGGTCCGCAGTGTACGCCGAGGCTTCCTGGGCATATTTCCCGGCTTCCGGAGCCCCGGCGTCTGCCAAAGCCCTGGCGAGGCTCGTCATGCCGGCGGCCGCGAAGGCATTCACCGAAAACCAGTGGCCCCAATCCTCGTTATCTTCCAGGCGCCCCGCGGGGAGCAGACCGTACTCTGGAATTCTTTGATTTCCATCCCGCAGCATGGTGAGTTTTCGCTGCTCAACCACCCAATTCGCGGCGCGCTCCATGCTGGGCGCAGCGTGCTTCAACCACTCCTTATCGCGGGTGTAGAAATAGTGCTCGCCGAGGGCCCAGAGGACGGTTCCATGGTCGAGGTTGTACTCGGAAGCGGTGTAATCGTATTCCTTATCGACCCGCGCCCCGTGATACACATCCTTCTGATCGCCTGTGAAAGTTCCGAGGAAAGGCTTGGAGCCCTGCAAGCGGATGAATGCCTCCAGATACTCTTCGGCGAGTTTGTGGTCACCGATGGCATCCAGAAGAACACATTGGAACGCCGCCTCGTTATCGAAAACGTCGTAGGCGTAGCTCGCTGCCGGCACCATGTAAATCCCGCTCTTCGGGTCCTTCGTGGCGCTTATCCGGATATGGGGAATAACTGCTTTTGCAAACTCCACGAACCTCTTCTCCGGCACCTCGAACGGAACAACCGTGTCTGTTACTTGCCGCCAATAGTCGATCACGCGAGTGCGCTCGTGGTCGTAATTCAGTTGTTCCAGTTGCTGGCGTTCGGTGGGCGAGAGCCTGGGCACAAACGGCAACGAAACCAGTACGATTTTCTCTTCGCCTCCCTTAAGAGAGATCTCGGCGTGAATTCCCTGTAGCCCCTTATTGCCGTCAACTACGTCACCCAATGAGACGAGAGCTGATTCTGGAAAACTCACATGGGCGCGGACCAACTGGCCGTCATGTGCGAGAAGGTCCCCCTTTTCGAAAGAGACACTCTCCGCAGGATCGGTTGCGAGCCAAAAGTGCTCCGTTGCCAGTCGAGTGCCGGGATTTCGGGCCCGGATTTTCAGCATCAGGATCGCCGGTGTCTGCTCGTTCCTCCCTGGATCGTCGGGCCCCAGCGGCCCGGAGAGCAGCGTGGCGAAACCCTCTTCGTCGTAACTGATGCCGTCAGTTGACCAAGTCGCTTTGGCAACCGGCAGGTAGTCATCCAGAATCGAGAGTTGGGAGTCCTTCGAGGCAGGTCGGTATTGGGGGACTGCTCCAGTTCCAATCCGCCAAGAGATCTGATCGCCAGCCCACTCCAGCCGCTCCCTTTCCCTGCCCTTTGTCTTGGTTCCGTCCTTCGAGATCGTGATGTTTCCGCCCCACTCGAAAGCAAATTTCTGCCAACTGGCGTCGGCAGCCAGGGGCAAGTAAAGCCGCCCGCCTTGTCGTATCACAGGGTCCAAGGGCGGAATCTCTTTCGAGGCTCGCTCGTAAGATTGTTCAGGCTCCCGGGCCAGCTTGTCGCGAATCTTCTCTCCGGCTTTGACGATCGACGGAGAGAAGATTCGCGGGTCGGACCCCAGGGTTACGTAAGCATGAAAATCGGGGACGTAGACAGGGCCCTTTTCAGCGTCGGGAACGCTGAAGGAGAAAGTTCGCTCCCCTAAGTTGAGAGTCACCACCGTAACGTCGTGGGAACCCGGCAGCGCAGGCTCGGCCGCCACGAGATTGAGCGTCAACCCTTTGGGAGTGCCGGATGTTCTCAAATGGAAGGAATTCCCGCGGGCCCAGTCCCCCACCGATCCTTTCCAAAGGGTCTGATCCCGTACCATGCCGTTATAAACTGCTACAGAACCGTCCCAGTTGTCGGCCGTTGCTTCTCCGGCCCCCAACTCCACTCGCACGTTTACGGTTTTCACTCTTGAGCCGCTAAAGACTTGCACTGCCTCGATATGCGGGTCGGACAAAAAGACTAGCCGCACTTTCAGAGTCCGGCGGTAGTCCAAACCCGGCAGGTTCGGCGCAAGGGGGTTTTCTGTCTTTTCCAGGGGCGCGAACGTGTATCGACATTCTGCCTCCTTACAATCCACCCTGGTGGATGCCTTCAACCAGCGCCCCTGCCACGGATCATCCACGGGATCCTCAATGGTGGGCATCTGCGGCGGTGGATAAGGCCAATTTCGGAACCAGTATTCCAAGTCCGCTTGCGGGGCGTGGCTGCCAGCCCGAACGCGCACGCGAACCTCCCGGATGTCTCGTTCCTCCGCCCACTGCACGCCATAGACATAACGACCGTCGGCAGTTCGTTCGGCGTTCTGTCCGGCGATCCTCGCTTCCTCATAATCGAAGGCTACCTGCGAGGTGTTTTGATCCTGGACGCAGCAACGCTTCCCAAATGGTGCTATGTCCAGGCCAGGAATCTCGGCAAAGCCAGAGGCGGTCAAGATTCCGGCAAAGCAACAACAAACGATCACGCGAATGGTCCGCAAGTTACCTCCCTTGTCAGGTGACAGATTTGGGTGACGTTAACCTTTCGTCAGGCAGGGCTGCAAGTTATACCATCGCACGGGCTGGAAATGGGAAGACCCAATCCGCGGGTAGTGGTGCAGTTTGACGTAGAGGCGGCTTTACGCCGCCACATGGCGAGGTAAACTCGCCGCCACGAAATCAAACTGCACCACTACCAATCCGCGCTCTGCGTGGAAATTCGGCGCCAAGCTCTATCACCCAACAGATGCCGGGTGACAGTCCGGCGGTCAACGGGCGGCGTGTCTCCATGCCCCGGTCAAAGCACGGCGTGAGGCATTAAAGACCTTCCGCGTTATCGAGGTGAACTCCCCTCAAGAGCTGATAGACGTCTTCATACCGCCCCTCTTGGAATAGCGTCCGGGCAACGGCAATCCTGACTGTGCGGCGGTGGGCTTGCCATGCTTGTCCACGTCCAGCACCAGCGCGAGGCGCGAAGTCATGTAGTATGAATCTGCGCTGGGGAAGTCGTACGGAAGCTCGATGTTAAACGTGGCCTCGCCGTCGGCGAGCACCTCAATCCACCGCTCCAGGAGATGGGGGCGAATCTCGCGAAGCACTTGGCGGATAACCAATGGGCCCGCCTTGGGAAATTCGGTCCGCAGGATGCCCATGCTTCGTTCGGGTGCGCCGGGCCGAAGAGTTCGCGCCGGTTGGCCGGGGAATTCAATCAGGATAGACTGAGCTGCGAGGTCGAGGAGCGTTCGCGGCGAATCCTGCGCAGCCAGGGCTGGAGACGCTACGCCCGCAACGGCGGCAACAGCGAGAAACTCTCTGCGCGTCATTGGCATGAACGATCCTTGTATCAAGGTCTAACCTCGCCTGCTCCCCGCCACGACTTGCGGATCAGGATTACGCCGTGGCTACTTCGCTTGCCGGCAACGCTTGCAAGAGATGGGGCGGAGACTTCCAGCCGCAAAAACAGCGGATCACCCGGTTTCCGGGAACTTCCGCTCCCCTTAGAAGTAGAGAGCCAGTAGTCAACCCAGGTCGGGGCGTCCACATGGCAATTCCATCGGTCTTCATCAAGGGGTTTTTTCTCGTTCCTTCCGCGCGCGCCGAGTAGGGCAACGGAGTGAGTGTCCAGACCTACGTCGCCATCCAAGAACTGAAACCTCACGTCATACTCCCCGGGCCCTTTCAGCAGGGGGGGCACCTCGGCCCACAACGTGGCGGGCGCCATCGATGAAATATCCTCCGTGTTCCATTCGCGCAGCGGGCACAAACGAAATGCTGGGTAAGGATCTCTTATCCCCAAATCTCTACCGATCTCCCAAGCCGCACTTGCAACCGCGGGCGCAAAATCAACCGTGTCGCGCAGGCGCGAGGGAAGATCGCCCTTCGGTAGCGGATTAACCGTCGTGCCCCAGGCGTACACGGAGTTGGTCAGCACCCGTGCGGCGGAGTCAAGCTTCGCGAGAGCGCCAGTGGCCACCGCTTGCCGTCGTTCGTCAGGGAGATCCCGTACATCCGAAAGTTCGACGAGGCCGTCAAGAAGACGCAGCGCGCCGAGGACGCTCTGGGATTCTTCCACCATGCGCTCATCGCTTTCTTCTTGCGCTAGGTCGAGCGCCTGAGTAGCTAAAGCGAGTCGCGCTTCGAAGTATGCGCGATCGGGAAACTCCGAAAGAAGCCCTTGGCCGAACCGCATGGCATGCAGGTCGTCAAGCTTGTGTGAGTCGCGGTATTTCTTATCGTTGAAGAGCACCTGGCCGGGTAGGATAAGCTCCTGGATAGCCCTGCCGCCTGCCAAGTCCCACCCGACGTTACCGATCATCTCGGCCCATTCGCCAAAGCGTTTGGGATGAGGAATTCCCACGCTGCTTGCGTAAGCTTCCGAGAATTCTCGCGGGCTGCGGCCCCGGCTGTTCCACGCCCACTCAGCAGACGCAGTAATATTGAACTCATAATAGCGGTTTGAGGGCGTAGCATACCCGATCACCCCACTGAGCCGCTTGTCTACAAACTCCTGCATGCGGGCGTGCATGAACTGCGGTCCGGTGAAGGGAAAGACGGTGCGCCAGGAATTCGTGAGTTGAGGGTAGACACCGAGCCAGTGGCCGGAGCGGGCGAAATTCTCCATCAGTGGATAGATCATGGGGCGGTGCGAGCTGTCATAGGTTCTTCCGCCGTCGTAGTAGACAATTCTGGTGTCGGGCGAGGCTGCCGCGAGGATCTTGTCGTTCACCTCGTAGCTGCCCTGCGTGGTGAGTATTTGTAGGGTGACCCCGGGCCTCCCCTGGCGGGCGCGCTCAAAGGCCTCCTGGATGCCTTTCACTTCGGTGCCGTAGGGTTCGCGGCCTTTGCACAGCGGGCAATAACACGGCGATGCGTTTTCCGAAACCCAGACCATGACCTCCTTTACGCCAGGCATGGCGAGAAATTGCCGCATCCATGCGGAGAGAATTTCGACGGTCTTGGGTTGAGAGAAACATACCCCGGGCTCATAGTCGACGGGGAGAGGCTTGCTTGGGTCGGGTGTGGAAGCTACCTCAGGGTGGTAACGGAAGAGGCCGGTGCTGGCGAGTTGCTCCATGTGCAAGATAATCGGCACCAGTTCGATTCCCATCGCCGTGGTTTTGTCCACAACCTGTTGGTCAAGATTCCCCTGCGGTGAGCCGTCGTCGCCAAAACCCAGATGAGGCTGGATCTCGATCACGTTAAACTTGCGGTCCGCCATCCATTGCAAGTCCGGAAAGTTATCACCCGCAAACCACTCGCCGCGCTCGGCCACGTCGGGCCAATCGAGGAGGGAGCATCGTGGAAAGTCCACGATTGCCCACGATTGGGCAGGGGGAGACACCAATTGGACAAGCGTGCGAGCCGCATAAAGCAGCCCCAAGGGAGTATTGGCCGCGAGGATTAGGCCGCCAAACTGTCCGCCTTTTTCGATCGGCTGGATGGCGTAAGCCTGGTCGCGATTGGGGAGATTTTGAAGCGACGCCAGAAGATTTGGCGGGCATCGCGTTGACGCCTCAGTGGTTAGCACCAGCCGGATTTCGAAGCCCTTAGCCCCGGTGGCCAACGGTCCCAGGATGCCTGCCGCGGTGGCGAGGAGCGGGTCCTGGGATCGCGGGAGCACCAAAACCGCGTCGGCGCGGGACACCGCTTTGGAACCGTGTACTTGCAGTTGTTTGGGAAGAGGGATGACGCGGCTTGACCATTGATCGGGGGACAAATCGTCACCCCTGACCGGCCCTGCGACAATTAAGCACGCCACGATCAAGCCCAGAGCCCATCTTCTCGATATAGACATTTTTCCCCTTTCCACTGGGAGGTTGCCCTTCGTTGCGGCCGGCCAGCATGAATCCAATTGCGGCTTAAGGCTCTTTTGTCGCCGCAATCGGCCACCAGCGCCGCCGAGACCCTCCCGACCTCATCATCACCCAACCAATCAGGCCCAGCATCGTCCCAATGCCAAGCGTCAGCGTATTAGCTGGAACGGCCGCGACGCCGGAACCTGTCACCACCAAAACCAGTCCCATGATGGCGATGACCAACCCAGCCACAGGGGCCGGGCTAGCCTGGCTTGCCGACGCCAGTGCAGTGCGCCCAAGCCGCCCCAAGAATTGCGATGCGCGCTCGGCCGCCTCACCCTTGGCGGGGAAAGCGTAGGCTGCAACCACCAGCACGAGTGCCGTCATGCCCGCCGGAACCACGATGCTGGCAGCTTGGAACGTACCGATATTTGCCGGCTTAAAGGTCCACTTATAGAGCAGGAACGCAAGGCCGATGCCGATCCCCGCAAAAAATCCGGCCATCGCTCCGGCGGCGGAAAGCCTGCGGCTCAGCAATCCCCCCAAAACCGGCAGCACCGTCGGAGGCAGAAAAAACCCGAACGCCGCGACCATGGTGTCGAAGATGGTCCAGTGAAAATGCGTGACGGCCAGCGCAATGGCCAGCGCCAGGGTCGCAACGACCGCGGTCAATACTCGTCCCACAACCACAAGTTCCTTCTGTGAGGCTTGCGGCCGGACCAGCCTTTGATGGACGTCGACGGTCAGCACCGCGGCGATGACGTTAAAGCCCGACGAAAGCACCGACATCGTTGCGGCAAACAGTGCGGCAACGATCAAGCCCAGCATGCCGGGTGGCAGCAAGGCAGAGCATACCCCAGCGTAAACGGTCTGTGGGTCCGCCACCTTAAGGTGCACAAAAGCGCGAGCCAACATCCCGGTGAAAATCCAAGCTGGGGGCAGGAGGAAAAAGAGCAGGCTCGCCAGCCAACCGACGCCCCGGCATTCGCGGTCATTGCGGGTGGAATAGAACTTCTGGATCAATGACCAGTTTCCTGCCACTGACAGCGTACTGAGGACCAGGAACGCGCCCACATAGGTCCAGTCGTAAGGCGGATGGACGGGACGGAAGAAGTCCCCCGGGACTGCCGCTACAAAGTGGCGCCAGCCGCCGACCGCGTTGAGGGTGAGGGGGACAAGCAGAAGGACCCCGGTGGTGACGAGGACGAATTGGACAAAATCGGTGATGACCACTGCCCACAGGCCGCCGAGCATGGTGTAGATCAAGGTGATGACGCCGACCGCGATCATGGCGACCCAAGGCGAAATCCTCATGCTGGCGGAGACGAAGATGCCAATCGCGACAATCTTCAGGCCCTCGTCGATCACCTTGAGCGGAATACCCGACCACACAAAAACCTGGCGGACGGCGGGTGAAAATCGCGTTTCCAGGAACTCGACCGGCGTCAACACGCCGGCGCGACGCCAACGGCGGGCAAAAAGCCAAGTGACGAGCAGCGCTCCCGGCACGGTGGTCCAATAGATCGTGAGCGCCACCAGCCCGTATTGATACCCGAAACCGGCATACACGACGATGGAGAGCGCACTCACGTAGGCCATCAGAAAGGAAACGCCACCCAGCCACCAGGACAGTTGCCGGCCGCCGGCGAAATACATATCCAGCGATTTCATCTGCCGCGAGTAAGCCAATCCTATCGCGATCATGGTCACGAAGTAAGAAACCAGGACGGCCAAATCAGCCCCGCGCATAACGCGCTCCAATCTCGGGGGGCGGCGGGGGAATCTTTTCTGTCCCGCCGGTCTCCAAAGATTTGTGAATCGCCTCGAGCACCGCCGTGACTTGCCGGCCGTCAGCCGCCGTCACGTGAGGCTCGGTTCCATCGCGCACGGCGAAGAGAAAATCCTCAAGGCAGGCCGGAAATGCGCCGCGCAGGCGCCCGAAGATCTCCGTATTTAAGAATAATTTTGGATACGAGAACTTTTCCGTCGTGCTGATCTCCATGGATTCGCACTTGCGGTCGAGATGGATGTGGCCGGTGGTCCCGATGACTTCCATGAAGGAATCGACGATGGAGGGAAAAGTGTTCGGATAGACCCAGGCGGATTCAAAGGTGACGAAGGCGCCGGAGGCAAACTTTACTTGCGCCTGGATAATGTCGTAAGTAGGGATGCCCTTTGCCGCCAGGGCCTCTTTGCGGCCCCAGGCTCGCGCCTCCACCGGCTCCGAAGCAAGCCACCATCGCATCAGGTCGATATCATGCGAGGACAGGAACCAGGCGGAGGTGGTCTCGCCGGCCCAGGCGATGTAATCGGTGGCCACAAAGATGGTGTCATTCTTGCGGGCGTACCCCGCGAGCGGCATCCCGATTTGACCCGACTCAATGGAAACTTTGGTCTGGTAATACGGCCCAAGCCAGCGGTGGTTGAAGGCAACCTGGATGGTCTTACCCACCCGCTTGGAGATACGGATCAACTCGTCGGCCTCGGCGGTGGTGGTGGTAAAGGGTTTTTCCACCAGCACGTGCTTGCCCGACTCCAGAACCGCCCGCGCAGGCTCAAAGTGGCGCCGGTCCGGCGTGGCCACGACCACGGCATCCAAATCTTTCCGCTCCAACATTTGCCGGTAGTCCGTATATCCGTGAACAACCCCGTAGAGCGAGCGGACCTTGTCAACTTGGTCTTGCCGCAGCGAACACACGGCGACGACTTCGGCGAGCGGGTGCGCCGAGTAGATTTTTGCGTAAGAACTGCCCATAATTCCGAGACCGATTATGCCGATTCGTGTGCGTTCCATCGTGCCCCCTTGGGACTTTATTCGTTCCGCGCGGGAAAGGATTTTTCTTCCTACAGATGATTGCAGAATAGAGTGACATGCAACTTCCGTAACGCCGCCATCCTGGCGGCATTTTCCGGTGCCGGCAAGATGCCGGCGCTACGGAGCGTGTCAGTACATTCTGCAATCCTCAATAGCCGCCACTTTCTTCGAGCAGGCCGAGGAAGTTCTTCCTCAAGATCTGTTCCTTCTCCGCATCTGAAATCCTGGCTGACAGGACTCGCCCCAGCGATACGGCTGCTTCAAGGTAGGGCAGATCCGACCCAAAAAGCACCCGCCCAGCCCCAATCCCACCCACCGCGCGCTCGATAATCGTGCGGTGGCTTTGCGAGCCCGTAATGTCGAGAAAGGTGTTGGGAGCCGCCTTGGCCACTTCCAAGGATTGCTCATATCCTCGCCAGGTCACTCCCGAGTGCCCCAGAAGGATCCTGGCCCGAGGGAATTCCCGCGCGATGGGGCCAAGCAGCAGCGGGCCGCAATTGGCGTCGGAGTCCCACGTATGCACCAGCACCACGGCTCGCGTCTGGTTGGCATAGTCCCACACGGGCCGGTATTGGGGCCCGTTGACCGGATAATGGTGCAGGTCCGGATGCAATTTGATCAGCGGCGGCCGATGGAAGTAGGTCCAGCGGCCGAGTTCCCGCAACGCCTCTCCCTCGCGATGGGGGTTGACGGTAACGTAGCCGCGAAACCGTGCGGGGTATTGCTTGACCGCTATTGCCACTTCCGCGTTCCCGCGCGGGCAGTCGCTGTAGCAAGCGAGCGTCGAGGTGATGGCGAGGACTTCGACGTTAAGGAGATCCATCACCTGAATCATTTCTTCTGCACTGTGTTTAACCGAGGGGAAGTCCGGGTGTGTGCCGAGGTGTCCATGGCAGTCGTAAATGGGGACGGGAGATTTCATGCGGCGGCCCTCCGAAGGAGCTGACGCAGCGTCCCGCCGGCAATGGCAAGCTTTGCCTCGTCCGAGATTCGCGCACTTGCCAAAACTGCGAGCGCCGCCCCGGGCGTGTAAAGCGGCAGCCGGCTGCCGAAGACCAGGTGCGTGGGCCCGAACCGATCGACAAAGCTTTCAAGCTGCCGGTGTGCCAGGTAGGTGGATGAATCGATGTACAAATTGGAGTGGCGTTGCAAGAGGGGGAAAAGATAGCGGTCGGCGCGGTACCCTGTTTCCAACAGCAAAACCGGAAGCCGGGGATACTTTTCCAGCACCGAAGCGAGTGAATCCCACTCGATGTCCTCTCTCGTCATCGTCACCAGGATGGAGCGCTCTTGAAGTCTTTCGTAAAGTTCTCCACAACACCAGGGGGCCGAGGAAAAGTTGTGTTTCTTCGCTCCAAAGGAGAGGCGAACCGCGGCGGGCCGGAGGGTCCAAAGCCGCTCGATGAATGCCGGGTCCGGCAGGGCAGCCCACGCCGGCACCATCCGCGGGTGAAGGCCGCGTGTCAGGGCTCGGTTGCCCTCCTCCGCGTCGTACTCCTCCGCCGTGAAGTGTGAGACCAATGCCTGCTTGATCCCAAAGCGATCCATTTCCGCCAGTAGACCGTCGGTTTCGAGCGCGAGGTCTCCCTGCACCCTGGAAGGGCCCACCCGCACGTTCGCATCAAACAAGTCCCAAGCAGAGACTTCGCTGAAAGTGGGGTCAATAGCTGATTCTGACAACATGCTCTCCTTTCGCGAGATGCGCGAGAGAGACGAATCGGCCGCCGACGATGGGAGTGGCGCGGACTTGATCCACCATGACCGCGACGGGCTGCCGTTCTGTAGGAATCTTCAAATCCGTTTCACGCGTGCAGACCACGTGCAAATCATCGACAGCGGGGTTCTTCGCCAACACCAGTTCAACCGCAGGGTTGGCGGACAGCAGTAACTGTGAGCCGCGGCGCAAGGAGCGCACCTGAGCGGCAAAGAACTCCTCCGCACCGTCCCGCTCGTTTACGACAAGGATGCTGCCATCGGCAGAAATTTCCCCTGCCACCAACGGTCCGGCGCCGCGGCGGAAAAAAGCGGTTGTCGAACCCTGCGCGTTTCGAGCCGTGAATCCGTCCGCGGACGTGGTGCGAAGAGGCACGAGCGGCGCCGATTCCTCCAAGCCTTTTTGGAAATGCATGGCGACAAGAAAGTCGCTCGCCTTTTCTCGCGGGGAATCGAGGCGAAACGCTTCACGCGGCTCGACCGGAATTCGGTCGAAGTCAACGTAAGCCTTGGTGGGGACCGGCTGCGGTTGCACGTTCCAGCGGGTGTTCTCGCCGGCGGCGGTGAGTGCGGCAAAGGCGCCTTCGCGCCGGATCAGCGCCCGATCGGCATCGGTGTTAGTTTTTGCCCCTGGCGGAATGTGCAGCAACCATGAATAAGCATGAGGCACTGCGGATTCAATGCGGTCGTGGACGATGAGAATGCCGGGCTTTATAAAGACGTACTCGCGAGTCAGGCGCTGGATCCGGCTTGCGTCGCGATAAGCGGGAGCGAGGTCGGCGGCAAGGTAATCGATGCCGGGGGAGAAGACGTGCCGCTCGAATTTCGGGAAATTCCGAAACGCCGTCCAGTATCGGCCGTCGTAATCTTCCTGGCTGAAGGGATCGCCGTCGACAATGACGCTATTATGTCCCGGCGATTGAGAAAAGTAATCCGCGTAACGAGGGTCTTTATAGTAATCCGCGTAACCCGCCTCGGCAATCAATTCCTCGCCATAAGCTGCGACGCGAAAACTCCCTTGGTCGTGGTGTTCGTGATTGAACCAGGGACCGGCCCGCAGGGAAATTACCGTATCTTGGGGCAGCCATCCGCTGCGCATCACTGCGCTGCCGCGCGCAGAAAAGATTCGTGAGAGCGGTGGTTCCGGCGTGACCTCCGATTGATGTGTGCAGCAGACAAGGTCCAGAAGTTCCGGAGCTTGTTCGAGTGCTCGCCCCGTATCGTGCAGCTTTGAGACTCCCATCCGAGTCAGGTCAGTCGCGGTTGTTTCGTAGAACGTTTGCAGAGCCGGGTTGTTGGCGTATTCCGCGCCCCAGGCGTACCCCGAGTGGGCCTTAAGCTCCGAGTCGAAGTCTCCGGTATCAAGCACTAAGTCCGGGCGAACCATGGCGTAGCGAAGCCACCAAAAGCTCTCCATCATCTTCTCGAAACCGCGAGGGCGAATGTCCAGGGCGTGCAGCCCGGCCATTCCCCATGACATCCCTTCCATCGTGAAGTGTTCATAGCCCGCAGGCTCAGTCTCGCTGCCGTCGCCGGGGAAAAGGCCATCGAGCAGGCGCTCGTACAACACAACGAGTTCGGCCAAAGCCGGTCCCAGCCTCGTCGTCCAATCGGGGACGTCGCCATACAGCGCCACGCAGGCCTCGATAGCGCCACCCACCGACTGGGCCTCATGATTGCTGGCGGCGATGGGCAGCCGATCGTAAGTGAAGTATTCGTCTAAGGTAGGGCGGATGGAGTTCTTCCAGAATGCCTCGGCGATTTGCGTTTTCTCTTCCGGCGAAAGCTCGTCCGCGATCAGGTCATAACCGAGCGCCGCCCGCTGCGTGAACACTCCGGCTTCGTAGTAGGTGTGGGTCCCTCTCGCGAGGAACCACGTCGGCGTCCAAGTCGGCCAGGCGGCAACCGTGAGCAGCGCGTGGCGGGCAGCCTCCAGCGCCTGACGGTCACCGCTAATGCGAAAATCAAGCGCGTTAAATGAAATGGCGTTGCCATAACTTTCCATTAAGGCAAAGTATTCGGGGAGGCCCGGATGCACGGAGTCCACGGAAAGCAGTTCGATGCTCCTGCCAGCTTTGGGATTGTATGCGAGGGAGTTCCGCAGCTCGGCGGCGCGCCGGCGCGCGGTGGCCAGCAATTCGTTCGAGTAGGATTGCGACCGCAATTGCTCCAGGCGCGCGCGGGTTAGGAGAACACGAGGATGAACGGGAACCTTGCCTATTACCAGGAAGCGAAATTCCGACCTCCCCGGCCGGCTGGTGACTTCAACCTTATAAAGGCCGGGATTGTCGGGAGCGGCAAGCTGCGCGTTCCGAGATTCCCCCGCCGGAACGGTCGCGGTGCGTACCAACTCTCCCGCGTCATCGTAGACGGCGATTCGCGCCGTAGCGCCGGAGCCCAGTTCGATCCTCAAGGGGTTACCCGCCGCTACCACTTCTTGCGCCACGGCAATATCGTCAACCTCCGAGCGGTCCATCTTCGGTGCGCGAATCGGAATGCTCGACGGCCTCTCGGCTTGAATTTCCAGAGCGCGGACGGTCAGCCGGCTATGGGAACCTAAGGGAGGCGCGGCAACTTCGGCCTCAAGAACGACGACTTCGACGTCAGCGCCGGCGGCGGGGATGGCCAATTGGCGGCCATCCACCTCGTTGGCATGGACGCCGGTCTGGAAGGACAACGAACGGTTGT
This sequence comes from Terriglobia bacterium, assembly GCA_052139985.1. GTDB lineage: Bacteria > Acidobacteriota > Terriglobia > UBA7540 > UBA7540 > Bog-366. The sequence goes on along the minus strand of JBKQVI010000132.1, from coordinate 5,404 downwards.
AACGCCGCCCATCCGCAACCCCGAGGGTGAAATGCAATCCCACGACTCTGCCGCACGTTTCGAAGTTGTAAACGATTCGAAAGGAGGAAGAGGGGGTCACATGAAAACCGATTGGCCGCGCCATGCCCACACGCAGGAGCCGTTCGCCGTGGGAGGTCGCGTCGCGAACCAGCGCCGGCGAGCCGACCCCGGGCGCGGTATAAATCGTAGGGTCATAGCCCACATCCTGGGACAGCGGGAAGCTTACCCACCCGGGGATGCCCTGGCTGAAATCTTCGCGGAAGGTCCAGCGCGTGAAATCGGAGGGACCTGGGAGGCCGTCCTGCGGTGAGGATCGCGCCTGCGCCTCCGGCCAAACGGCGGCGGATAGAGCCAGGATGGCGATGGCAAGAGGCTTTTGTGGCATCATAGCCGCGATCCCGGAGAGCTCTCCTGAAGTTGCAAGAGGGAACCCGCCTGGCGCTGAACTTTCTCGAAGGCCGCGATAACGTCGTCAACATCCTGATGGGTCCCTAGAAACATATAATGTTCAAGCCAGATGCCGTCCTTGCAAATCCGCTCGCTCTCGGGGAGAAACAGAGACCGGTAATCCTGCGGCGCGCTCCACTTTCCGCAGCCGCAGGGGGAAAGCGACTGAAAGAGCGGATTGCGATAGAGAGGGTAGGGGTAGGTTGGCTGGGCGGGAATTCCTTCCGCCTGCAAGGCGCGCAGGAACACCTCGCGCGGCGCCCCGGCGAACGCGGCTGGGTCGTAGCGCAGTGTGACCAGGTAATGGGTATGGTTGGTCACGCGCGGGTCGTCCTGGCCGAGCGTGAGACCGTTGAACGTTCGCATCCGCTCGCGAAAGTACCGTGCGTTTTCCGCGCGCACGCAGTTCTGCTGCGGCAGCTTTTTCAGTTGCGCGGAGAGCACTCCGGCCTGGAATCCCGTCAGGCGGTAGTTGGTGCCGAGAGTAAAGTGCTCGTACCAACCGCCACCGTGGCGGCGGCCAAGATTGCAGAAGCCCCAGATTTTTTCGGCGACCGAGTCCGAATTCGTGACAATCGCGCCGCCTTCGCCGGCGGTCGCCAGCTTGAAGGCCTGGAAGCTAAACGTCGCGGCGACACCAAAATTGCCCACGGGGATGCCTCGCCACGATGCTCCGTGGGCATGGGCCGCATCCTCAACGATCGCTAGCCCGTGTTCCTTGGCGATGGCGCCTAGGCCATCGACGTCCGCAGGATGTCCTCCGAAGTGAACGGGGATCATCGCGCGGGTGCGTGGGGAAACGGCTTGTTCCACCGCTTCCGGCGAAAGATTCAGGGTGTTGGGATCGATGTCGGCGAAAACCGGAACTCCGTGGCGCGACAACACCGCCGTGGCGGTCGAGATAAAGGTGATGGGTGGAACGATCACTTCATCTCCACACTGGATGCCAACAGCAGCCAGCGCGGCTTCCAAGGCGACCGTTCCATTTACGCAGGCGATGGCATGTTGGACTCCCTGAAGGCGGGCGAAGTTCGCTTCAAACTCCTTCACCTTCTCACTGTAACCGCCCCAGGAACAACTGCGAAGAACTTCCAGAAGCGACTTTTCCTCTTCTTCTCCGTACACTGGCCATGGGCTGAACGGCCTCTGTCGTATAGGCCGTCCGCCGAAAAGAGCAAGGTCCATGCTATTGGGCTCCCCCACCATTGTCTTTTTGCGGGCTCAAGGTATAACCGAGCAGCCTGGAAATCTTCCCGCAGGTTTCGATCAGGGCGTCGGCAATTTCCCTGTCCCTTCGCGGAGTCACCCGTGCCGCCGGGCCCGAAATGCTCACCGAGCCGCAGACATCGCCTGCGGGAGTCAAGATCGGCGCGGCGAGGCAGCGGGCGCCGCGCGAATCCTCCTGGTTGTCAAGCGCGAATCCACGAGACCGGACGCGCTCGAGTTCGCGGTAGAAAGTGGCTCGATCCCGGATCGTCCGGGGCGTTGCCGGCCGCAGAGGATGACTCTTCACAATCGCCTCGATTTCCTGACGCGGCAGGCGGCAGAGCAAACATTTGCCGAGCGCCGTGGAATGAACCGGGCTGCGTAAGCCGGCGTGCGCGGCCAGCCGGAGCGCGTGGGAGCTTTCCAGAACTCGAATATAGAGAACCTCGCCCTGGTCCAACACGCCGAGATTGACGGTTTCCCGGAAACGCCGCAATAAGTCGGCCATAAAAGGCACCGACAAGTTGCCGAGGTCTGCGGACGGCTGGTCGTCATTGGTAAGGCGGGCCAAGCGTGCGGTGAACGAGTATCGGCCTCCCGCACTCCTCGCGATGTACCCGAGCTGTTCCAAGGTGAAGAGAATCCGGAAGGCGTTGCTCTTGATCAGGCCGCTGGAAGAGGCAATCTCGCCCAAAGGGATTTCGCGCTTGCCGCGCATCGCCTCCAGCACTCGCATGGTCTTGTCAACGACGGAAATGTAGTTGTTGGTCGGCATAACGAGTCTGAGACTAACAAGCTTTGGCAAACTTGTCTAGGAATCTTTTTCAATGGTTTTTAGAACGCGTTCTATCCTATAGAATTATCTTCGCCCTATGCCGCATCTGCTTTTTCGGCCTTGCAGGGGATTGAACGCGGCCACGCTGTAGAACGTAAGGCCGCCGGCCGGAGCGGATCGCGCCCCGGCTTTGGGGCATCTCTTCTTCGTCCCCGGCCTTGCGGCGATGCCGCCAACTGCGGGCCGCCTGTCTTCCCTTCGACAAACCGCCGGCCCAGATTTCGGGCACAATGGGGTGTTCTATACTATGGAACAGCCAAAATAATTTTCGTTGACACGGCCACAGCGACAAGATATAAGGGCCTTTGTTGAAGTCGATCGGTACTCAAGCAAGCGTTCTATCTAGTGGAATGTTGAACCCTGAGTCCTTCGACGTGAATCCGGCGCCTGCGTGTTGAGGCCTTGATGCGCTTACACCGTTCGGAAGGCGAAAAGGCGAAGGAAAACGCCGGGAGCACGGAATCGGGAACGTGCCTGAGGAAGGAATCCGCTCAGGTGGGTGGCGGTTGAGGTGTTCTGGAAGGAAGTATCACTGAAGATTATTAGCAGGCATTGCGCCGGGTCTGGGTTTCAAAAAAAAGAGGAGGCTATTTATGATAGCGAAGAATGAGTGGCAACTTTCGAAGCTGTTTAACAAGGTCGCATTCGCTGCAAGGTTTCTTGCAATCTTAGCAGTGATCGGCCTCTTAATGACTCCGTCAACTTACGCCCAAAATAGGAGCGCGGGCGAGATTGGCGGCACGGTTACGGACACGACGGGCGCCTTCATTCCAGGGGCCGCAGTTACCATTCAGAATACGCTCACCGGCGTGATCACCAGGCTTACCAGCGATAGGACGGGTGTCTATGATGCGGTGTCCCTGGATCCAGGCACCTACACCGTTTCCTTTGCCAAGGAGGGCTTCAAGGAGTTCATCAAGAGCAATATCGTCTTATACGCGGAAGCAATCACAGTGAATGCCACCCTGGAAGTGGGGGCGGTAACCCAGAAGGTGGAAGTTAGGGCGGGGGTAGAACTCGTCCAGACTGAAACCTCGGATAAGCGTTTAACTCTTACCTCCGATACGATTGAAGAACTCCCGAGTGTCGGTCAGAATTGGATGGACTTCACCGGCCTGTTACCGGGTGTCAACATGGGCGCTTCAACCACTTTTTCATATAACACCCCCTCGGGATGGGGCGTCGGCTTCAACGGGCAAGGTGGGTTTCAGATGATGGGGCTCATGGATGGCGGTATTTCCACATTCATGTCGGGCCAGGAGTACTATTCGGTTCCGATTCAGGCCATTCAGGAAGTCGCCGTTAACGTGAGCAATTTCGGCGCCGAGTACAGCAACGGCTTGGCAGTTTTCAACGTGATCCAGAAGAGCGGCACCAACCAATTCCACGGAGAGGCGTATGAATATGTCCAAAACGACGCATTCGAGGCCCGTAACTTCTTCTCGCCCAGCGTAGCGTCACTTCGCTGGAACATGTACGGTGGTACGATCGGCGGACCCATCAAGAAAGATAAGCTCTTCTTCTTTTTTGGTTTCCAGGCCAATCCCACAAATAGTTTCGGCTTTGGGCTGGCCACCTACCCTACCGCTGCCATGCGAGAGGGGAATCTCAGCGGCCTGCCCCAGGCTTACAATCCCGCCGGCCTAGTGCAGAATCCGGACGGCTCCTATTCGAATAATAGTCCTTTTCCCGGGAACCAGATTACGACGATTGACCCAGTGGCGAAGGCCATCATGGGGTATTACCCCAATCCGAACCAACCGGGATTCTACAATAACGACTACTACACCATCTCGAATCCGTCGTCCAAATACAGCTACAATGGGAAGGTAACTTACAACATTTCCTCGGGGAACCGCCTAAACGTCTCCGAGTTCTTACAAAGCGGTAATATTCCTACCAACCTGTATAACGGGCCGACCTGCCCGATTGATTGCTACTCCCAGGGTACGTTCTCACACAACGACGTGATCACGGATGTCTGGAGCCTCACTCCCAACACGGTCAACGAATTTCGGGCGGGCGTGTTGAGCAACCACGACCCGTATACGATGGGGGATGTAGGCAAGAACTGGGGCACCACACTCAACATACCCAATCTCACCGCCAACGCGTTCCCCGGTATCAGCATTGGGGGGACGGGAGCCCCCACTAGCATTGGTAACTCGTTTAAGCACGCGCTGCTTGCCTATGCCTCGATTTCTATAGGTGATTCGCTCAGCCTGGTTAGAGGCAAGCACATCCTGAAATTCGGCGGCGAGTATAACAGCGGCAGGGACAACCAGTCTTGGGGTGATATCAATGCCGGCGACTTCAGCTTCACCGGGCAGTTCACCGCGAACCCGCAAAATCCTACCGCTACCGGACTGGGCTTTGCCGACTTCTTGCTTGGCGCGGCAGGCACTTGGTCCGATTCCTGGACCCCAGCCTGGGGCAGCCGGATCGGCAGTACCCAGTTTTTCGGTCAGGACGACTTCAAGGTCACTCCCAAGCTGACCTTGAACATCGGCCTGCGCTGGTTGATCGAACGCGGGATCACAGAGCAATTCAACCGGCTGGGGAGCTTCGACCCGACAATAGAGAACCCCGCCACTGGCACACTGGGGGCTATGTGGTATGGCGGGCAGGACGGTCGTAAGGCCTCGGAGGCGACCCTCTGGAACAACCTTCAGCCGCGCATTGGTTTCGCTTGGGCACCCAAGAACAACTGGTCGGTTCGCGGCAGCTTCGGAATCTTTGACAACATGTGGACCAATACCTACTATGGGGGAGGCATTGGCCTCGGCATGGGCGTCTCAGGGTACGATTACGCTCCTAACTCTCTAATCCCAGTTTATACGAACGGACAATCTTCGGAACTGGACCTTGGTCACGGGGGGGGGGGGGGGGGGGGGG
>JBKQVI010000131.1:0-2567 GCA_052139985.1 Terriglobia bacterium | reverse complement strand
ATACGATTCGCATTAGCGCGGGCACAGTGGCGGGATTGTTCTATGGCGTCCAGACCCTGCGCCAGATGCTTCCGCCGGAAATCGAATCCCGCGCGCCCCGGAAAGAACGAATGGAAGTGCCGTGCGTAAGCATCCAGGACACCCCTCGCTTCTGCTGGCGTGGCCTGATGCTGGATTGCAGCCGAACGTTTCTGCCCCTGGCCTATGTCAAGCGCACTATCGATCGCATGGCCTTGTACAAATTGAATGTTCTCCACCTGCACCTGACGGATGACCAGGGCTGGCGGTTAGAAATCAAGAAGTACCCGAGACTGACCACGGTGGGCGCGAGGTTCGCCGACGGCTACGGCGGCGGTGGTGGCTTCTACTCCCAACAGGAAATGCGCGAGCTCATCACTTACGCCAAAGAACGTAACATCACGGTGGTTCCGGAGATCGAGATGCCCGGCCACTCCATAGAAGCGCTGGCTGCATACCCGGAGTTGGCCTGCGACCTCCCCCGGCGGCAACCCCTGGAAGTGCATCCTTTCTGGGAAGGTGTGCCGGGGTTCTCGCCGCCCTTGTGCGCTGGTAACGACAGGGTCTTTGAGATGTACGGGGACATCCTCTCGGAAGTCATTGACTTGTTCCCGTCCGAATTCATTCATGTGGGCGGGGATGAGGTGCCGAAAGATTCCTGGAGCAAGTGCCCGAGGTGTCAGGCGCGAATCAAGGATGAAGGGCTGAAAGACGTCGAGGAGCTCCAGAGTTATTTCATTCGGCGCGTCGAGAAGATCATTGCGGCGAAGGGGCGACGGCTGATCGGATGGGATGAGATTCTCCAGGGGGGACTGGCGCAGGGCGCGACGGTCATGTCCTGGCGTGGGACCGAGGGTGGTGTGGCCGCGGCCAACTTGGGGCATGACGTGGTAATGACGCCCAATTGGAATTGCTACTTCGATTACTCTTACCATACAACGCCCACGGAAAAAGTTTACGCCTACGATCCGGCGCCTAAAGAGTTCACTGGCGCCATGGCCAAGCGCATCCTGGGCGTGCAAGGCAGCATGTGGACTCACATCGCGGTCACCGAGAAGGCGATTGACTACCAAATGTATCCGCGCCTGGCCGCACTGGCGGAGGTGGCTTGGTCTCCGCAACAGGTCCGGGACTGGTCCGATTTTAACGCCCGCCTGGACCGCCACTTTAGACGCTTCCAACTGCTCGGCATCCGCTATTTCAACCCAGCATCTGTCGGCCAAAAGATCGGGGCATGGCAGGCTTCCGATCTTTCCGGCAATGCCCCACGCCTGTTTGAGTGGGACGCGACGTCACTTCTAAATAGGGCGGGCGAGTACGAAGTGCAAGTGCGGCGGGAAGAAGGGCAGAAGCCGGTATACGTGCGATCGGTCGAACTGTTGGAAGATGGCAAGGAAATTAGCCGGGAAGTCTTCCCCGGACCAATTACGGAAGGCAACGACGTCGCCATCGGCTGGTTGGAGCTCGGCAAACGCAAGCCCGCCGCCCGTTACACGGTTCGCGTAACTCTCCAGGGCACAAATGAAGGCGGCTTGGCCGGCAGCGTGTGGATGATGGAACCGCTTGCCGCCGGGAGCAAGGCTCTACCCTGACTTAACAGTGGTCCGCCATCTGGCGCCAAATCATGATACTTTGGTGGGCACGCCCCTGGCCAATATTGCCGTGATGCATGCCGACGCCGGAAACGCCCGGTCCAGAAAAGGAGATGGAGATGAATGAAAGCGGTGTGCGTCGCGGACGACGCTCCACGTGGTATTTTCTGCTGCTCGTTTTGGTCAATCTGATGTGGGCTTTCCAGTACACGGGGGCCCGCATCGCGACGCGGAAACTCGGCCCCTTCACCGTAACGCTATTGCCCATGGCCATGGCGGCGTTGCTCCTTGGCATCCTGCATTTCTCCCGGCGGGGCAGAGAACGCAAAGATGTTCTAAAGGAACGCGGTAGTTTCGGCTGGCAATTGCTGAACTTCGCCATACTGGGACTCGTGGGCTGCTTTTTGGCGCAATTCTGTTTGACTTTCGGCGTCAAACTCTCGCTGGCCTCCAATGCTTCCGTCATCACTCTGTCGATTCCAGTCATGACCGCGGTCCTCGCCACGCTCCTCCTGGGTGAGAAGATGAGCCGCCTCCTTTGGATTTCATTTGCTTTGGCCATCTTGGGCGTGCTGCTGGTGTCGGACGTGGACTGAAGCGCGGCACTCCCGGCAACTCGCTGAGAACAGCTGCGGCTCGGATCAAATCGGCATGGCCCTTCTCCTGCGAAAGCCGCCCGATGGAGAGAATCACGCCTTCGTCGTCCGCAATCCCCAGCTTCCGCCGGGCGCGTTGCACCTCTTCCTGCGGCGGTGCCACGAACGGCCTCACCGAATTGTGCAAGATCATTATCTTGTCGCGGTCTACGCCAACCTTCACCAGGTCGTCGGCGAAGGGGCGGCAGACGGTCACCACGCGATACGCCTTGGGCAGCGACCAGCGATCCAGGAGCGCATACGCACGATCGAGTTGGCTGATGGCCGTGTAGCCGTGGTTCCACGCCACCCAGGGATATTT
>JBKQVI010000130.1:0-11816 GCA_052139985.1 Terriglobia bacterium | reverse complement strand
CACGAGTAAGGGCCAACTGCGCCGCCCTCGCGCCCTCGACGGCCCCGGGCAAGTTCATTCTTATCGTGGCTAACGCAAAATTACCAAGTTCGAGTCGAACCCATCTACTTACGGACGGATTACGGGTATGGGAGACAGCAGCGATGGTGTCCTAGAATCATTTAACGGACCCTATTGCTCCCATCAGAAGATGCCGATAGTATAGTGTCATGAAAGCCCCGCATCCGATTCCTTACCAAGGAAGCAAACGGCTGCTCGCTCCCGCCATCCTAGCGTATTTCCCAAAGAACCCCGTACGATTGATTGAACCTTTTGCTGGGGCAGCCGGGGTTTCAATTGCTGCGTCCCTTCTTGGTCGGGCGGACCGGTTTCTGTTGAACGACATCAATGAACCGTTGATGCGCCTGTGGGAAATCATCATCGAATCACCCGATACAATTGCCTTGGGCTACGAACGGCTGTGGAAGGCACAATTGGGCAAGCCGCGAGAATACTATGACGCTATTCGCGCCAAGTTCAACCAAACCCACGAGCCCGATTCTCTCCTTTACCTCTTGGCTCGTTGCGTCAAAGCATCCGTGCGCTATAACTCTGTGGGCGAGTTCAACCAAAGCCCCGACAACAGGCGTTTGGGCATGAATCCCGCTACGATGCTATGGCACATCTCGGCGGCATCGCGGCTCTTGAAGGGAAAGGTTAAGATTACTGCCGGTGATTACCGCCAATGCCTTGAATTGGCACAACCTCAAGACGTGGTCTATATGGACCCGCCATATCAAGGCGTGTGCCTGAATCGCGATCCACGCTACATAAGCCTTTTGGATTTCGACTCATTTACCGAGAGCCTTCGAGACCTCAATGGCCGCCACATTTCTTTCATTTTGAGTTACGACGGCAAGACCGGAGCGAAAACATACGGACGACCGATGCCAGACGACGTTCGTCTCACGCACATCGAAATTGATGCTGGAAGATCTTCGCAGGCGACCCTACTTGGCCGAGATCACACTACCTACGAATCACTATACCTCTCACCCGCTTTGATCGAACGTATCGACTCAATCAGCAAAAGGCATTTGACCGTAACGCCAAAACAGTTTAGTCTTTTGCCGCAGAATGACCGAGCAGAACCTGTCCAAAGAATTCCGTGAGCGGATCTCCGCAGTCACATCCTTGCGACCGAAGCGGGTAATCGACCACATCCTCAAACACGGCTTCGTCACCACGGAAGAATTGCGAACTGAGTATGGCTATGACCATGCTCCTCGTGCTGCGAGGGACGTAAGGGAATGCGGCATCCCGCTCGAAACCTTTCGAGTCAAAAGGAAGAGCGACGGTAGAAGCATAGGAGCGTACCGATTTGGCGACCCGTCAGCGGTTCGAGACGGGTTCATCGGAGGGCGGCAAGCTTTCTCAAAGGCTTTCAAGGCCGCGCTAATTGAAGCAAGCGGCAGCCGTTGCCAAATATGCCTTCAGCAACACAAGCAGCGTTACCTACAGATCGACCACCGAGTTCCTTACGAGGTTGCTGGCGACCTTCGATTCGATGAACAAAACACACAGTCTTATATGCTCGTGTGTGGCTCCTGCAATCGTGCTAAATCCTGGTCCTGTGAACACTGCGAGAATTCGACAAAAGGAAAGTCCCCCGAAGTTTGTGGGGACTGCTATTGGGCGTCCCCAGAGGACTACCGACACGTCGCCATGCAGGATTCACGGAGGCTCGATCTTGTGTGGATGGGAGAGGAAGTCGAAGTACACGACGAACTGCGGAGTCGGGCCAAGATAGAAAAGCAACCCACGCCTGAGTATGTCAAAAAGATCCTTGCGCAAATAACTTCGAAAAAGTAAGAGGCCGATCCCCCCTCAAAGTGATTTCGGGACACTACCGGGAATGCCGATGACTGGTGCGACTTGGCCCTCGTGGCGGCCACCGGGGGGGACCGATCATTTTCCGGCGGCGTGATTGAATTCGCTTGCGGTGCGGTGTATGTTATCGCCCGGTCAAAGATCGAGAGCGCAAATCCCAACCATGCTATTTGTGGAGCGGATTAACGTGGGAGGTCGGCTTATGCTCGAAACAGTGAAGGCCCTAATTCCGGGGAGGCGGCGGATCACCACTCTCGCCGTGATCGCTTTCTATTTATGCCTAGGAAATGCAGGGGCCAAGGCTCAGACGGGGGATTCTACGGCCATCCCCTCGCTGCCGAGCGTGCTCTACGGCGCTGCTTATTATCACGAGTATATGCCGTACGAGCGCTTGGATAAGGACGTCGCTCTGATGCAGCAGGCCGGCTTCAACGTGGTGCGCATGGGGGAATCTACCTGGAGCTTGTGGGAGCCCTCCGACGGGCATTTCGAGTATGCATGGATGGACCGCGTCGTCGCCGCCATGGACAAGGCGGGCATCAAGGTGATCATGGGCACACCCACTTACTCGATTCCGACCTGGCTCTATCACTCGCATCCGGAAGTTCTGGTGCGACCGTTGGGCGGAGGCGAGACGTCCTACGGCATGCGGCAGAATATGGATACGGATAGCCCCGTTTACCGCTTTTATGCCGAACGCGTGATTCGCAATATGGTGGAACATTACAAGGACAATCCCACGGTGATCGGCTGGCAGATTGACAATGAGACCTCCGCTTATGGCGCCTCGAACCACGACGTCTTCGTGGGCTTCGTGAATCACCTGCGCGAGAAGTTCGGCACAACCGACAACCTGAACAAAGCTTGGTTCCTGAATTACTGGGGCGAGGACGTGAATGCCTGGGAAGACCTGCCCACGCGCGACAGTGCGCAGAGTACCGGCTACAAACTGGAGTGGTCGCGCTGGGAGCAGATGCGCGTCACAGATTTTCTGGCTTGGCAGGCCGCATTGGTGCGCGAACACCGCCGGCCCGACCAATTCGTTACCACCGATTTTGGCGGCGCCATGCGTCCGGATGTAAATGAGGAAGCGATTGCCGCCGATCTCGACATCCCGGCCATCAACGTCTACCACGGCACGCAGGACCACTTCGACGGAGTGGCGCAGGCCCTGAACGAGGATTTTGCCCGTTCCCTGCGGGGAACGAATTTCCTGATCACCGAGACTAACGCGCAATCCACGGATTGGACTTCGTCCTTCCAGTTCCCACCCTATGACGGCCAGTTGCGGGCCGACGTTTACACGCATCTTGCGAACGGCGCGAACATGGTGGAGTACTGGCACTGGGCGTCGATTGCGGCCAATCAGGAGACCTACTGGAAGGGGGTACTGTCGCACGATCTGGAACCGAATCGCGCCTATGCCGAAGTCTCGCGAACCGCTCACGAACTTGAAAGGATCGGGCCGCACCTCGTGGACCTGAAGATCACGAACCCGGTGGCCATCCTTTGGAGCCGCGACTCCCTGAATGCGATTGAGTTCATGCCCTTCACTTCGGGCGGGCCGCAATGGTCATCGGCCCATCCGACGGCAGACTACGCTTCCCTTGTGCGGCAACTCCACAAGACGCTTTACGAACTGAACGTGGGCGTGGACTTTGTCTTTCCGGAGACGGCGGACTTCTCTCGCTACAAACTGCTGGTGGTTCCGGCGCTCTATATCGCCGATGACGCCCTACTGAATCGTATAGCAGATTACGTGAAGAACGGCGGCCATGTGGTGATGACCTTCAAGAGCGGTTTCGCCAATGAGAATTCCGCCGTGCGCTGGGTACGGGCGCCCGGACCGCTGCGCGAGGCGGCTGGCTTCAGCTATCAGGAGTTTTCCAATCTGGAGCAGCCGCTGGCTCTCAAGGGCGATCCCTTCCATGCGGGAGGTGAGAACAAGGTGAGCTACTGGGCGGAATTCCTGATGCCGGAGCACGCCCAGGCGCGCGCTTGGTACGACCATCCATTTTTCGGACGTTGGCCGGCCATCACCGAGAACCACTATGGATCGGGGACGCTTCTCTACGAGGGAACCTACCTTTCCGATACGCTGCAAAAGAACGTGCTGCTGGATGTGCTGAAGGAAGCCGCGCTCGCGGGGCCGGACCAGCAACTTCCCTCTGCGGTTCGCGTAAGGCACGGCGTGAACCGCCTCGGCAAGCGGCTCCATTACTATTTCAACTATTCGACTGAAGCGAAATCGTTTGCCTACTCTTATGCGGCGGGAAAGGATCTGCTGACCAACGATGCGATTACCCATTCGCAATCGATCACGCTCAAACCTTGGGACGTGGCGATTGTGGAGGAAGAGTAGCCGGGATTTCGCACCACGGATCCGAAGGGTTGGGGTTCCAGAAAGAGCGAACTGGGCATGCGGAGGGAAGCTTTGTTCCTCCAACCATGCTAAGCATCCTACTTTGCCCTGATTCGCTTAATCTGCTTGATCTGCAAACGGCGACACGTGAGACACCCACTCGAGATGGGGCTGATCTTGCCGCGGATCTCACCGGGCACTCTTACCTTGTTGGCGAGATCGAAATCTCAACCAAGGCCAGACTGTGCGGCGAGAGTGTCAGCGTAAGCGTGGATGGGTTCGCCGGGGACAGCGAACGAATCTGCGCCGGGCCGAGTTCCGCAGCCTTCCGTAGCGTCGCCTGCTGCTCGCGTGTGGGAAAGTCCGGCTTGCCCATCGCTTCCCACGCCGCCAACGCGGAGCCGTGCTGCGGATCGACGACTTGAATTCGCGCCTCACCCGAAGGGCCAATTCCTTTCAGCGCGAGCGTGACTTGTTTCGGAGACCCGCCGCTGCCGGGCGAAGCATAGTTCCAGACGGCAATGGCGAGCGAACCGTCCGGGCGGCGCGTCGCGAGTGCCGAGTCTGAGCTGACGCTGAGGCGCTCGGTGCCCAGTTCGTGCAGCACCTTGAAGTCGTTGTACGCAGTCTTGGGGATATTACCCGCAGCCATCAATCCGTAGCCGCCGTAGAAGGGCCGCTTCACCACGCCTTGCTCCTCGAAAACATCCGAGAAAGCCCAATACGACATGATTTCGGTCAAACCGTCGCACTGACGGATCGTGTTGGCGAGCCACGGACCCATGAAGGCGGAGTCCGTCACATCGACTTCGTTCATGTAGGTGGCGTTGTACTCGCTGAAGATCAGGGGCAAATCCGGCATGGCCGAGGCCTTCACCTGATCGTGGACCTTGCGGACCGCCCGGTAGACCATTTGATCGCGCGGAATCTTCTCGTCCGTGCCGAAGACGTCCTTGGCGGTGTCGTTCGCATAGACGTGTGTCGACACAAAGTCCACCGGCACGTTGCCGTCCGCACAATGCTGGATGAAGCGATCCACCCAAGCCGCCTGCGCGGTCGCCGGTCCGCCCACACGCAGGCGCGGACTGACGCTCTTCAGCGCGCGCGCCGAAACATCGTAGAGGTGGTAATAAGTTGATTCCTTGGGATCACCCGCCCAAAAGTCAATGTTGGGCTCGTTCCAGACTTCAAAATACCACTGGGACACTTCGTCAATGCCGTAACGGTCCACCAGGTGCTGGGCAAAATGTCGGACGAGGTCGCCCCAGAGGCTCCAATCCTTGGGAGGCGAATTAAACGGATGGTACCAGAAGGCTTGGCGCGACGGCGTTGACGCCAATTTGTCCGGCATGAAGCTCAACCCGACAAAAGGTCGCACACCGTTCTCAAGCAGGCCATCGTAAATCTGATCGATATAGGAATAGTTGAGAACACTTGAGACCCCTTCGGAACCGTTGTAAAGCCCAACCTCATCGTCAAAGATGGCGTGAAATCGGATGTACTCAAAGTCGGTGGCCTGCTTCACCGCACGCAGGTCGCGGCGATAGCTGTCACGCAAGGAAAGAATGGCGCGGCCAGACCCGAACATACGTTCCCAGTAGTGCGGGAAGGGGTGCGAGGGCGCTTGCGCGTCGATGGTGATGGTCGCGGCCTGCGATGACGCGCCGGCCTGCCCGAGCAAGACCTGGGGGGGCAGAACGCACACCAACATCATCGCGAACATCACTAGCGCCAATCGCCAAGCAGCACGAAGATTGGTCATGGTTAAATGCCTCCCCGCACGGGGATCGAATCGTTGTGCCATCTCAGCCAGCGGCGGCCCGCCAGCCGAGCGGGTCATGGATCTTAGTTTACATCTCTCGCCCGAAGGCTTTCATTGCAGAACTGAACTTTGGTGCAGGAGGTGCAAACCTCAAGGTCGGCGCTGCATCAGCATGTCGCGACCCCAAATTATCGCGCCATCGTTGCATTTTCGGCCAAGAAGCCCGACGAATTCTTGTCGATTATGGCGCAGTTGCTGCATTTTCGTGTAAAAAGCCGTCTTCTTCGCCTGACATTGTGTCATCGTCTCCTTTGTTTTCATGCACATAGTCGGTTCGATCTTCATTTTTAACATCTTTTTTATGTGCCAGCGCCCCGTTTCGGACTTTGAAAAGCACATTGGTGAGCCGCCACAATTGTCGCAGGCTGGAATCTTCCATCCTCTGCATGAGCAGTGCTTTCTCGTCTTGCGGAGCTATCTGCGCCGCGAGGCTCTCAGGTGATTCCATGTCGTCAAGTCGCTTCGCGAACTCGATGCAGCCGTTTCGGTAACTCTCTGTCATCTGCTGCAGTTGCTCCCGGGCGTTGCGCCGCGCGGCTTTCCGTTCCGGGCCATCTGGCAGCTTGTTCAAGGACTTGAGAAGAGCAAAGAATTCCTGCATCTCCTCCGGAGGATCGTCGCCAAAGCCTTCCACGAAGGCGTGGATTTCATCGGGAGTGGGGCCGCTGCGGCGCGCCAGCGCCTCGGCCAGGTCCTCGTAACGTTGCAGGCTTTCATGGGCCCGGACGCGCTGGGGTAGAGCAGTCATTTCCCGGATTTCCTTCGCGGCTTTGATGCGCTTCAGGGCCAGGCCGTCCTGTATCCGCTCGGCGCGCTTCATCCGCCACAGGGCGCGCCCGATGCGCTGCACCAATTCGTTTTCCAGGCCCTCGGCCAAATTGTTCTCCAGGGCGTTCATGAGATCGGCATACTCTTGCGGGTCTTCCCCCAAGGCGGCGAGCGCCCCGTTCGGCGCCTTCGAATAGAATCCGTGGCGTAAATTGGCCGCCGCGGAGTTGGCCTTGCCCTCCGGCGTTACTGGACCCTGCGACATGCCTCCGTTCGCGCGCTTCGCGGCTAGGTTCTCTTCGGTCATTTCTTGTGGGTGAATTAAAGACATAAAAACCTCCAAAGGCAGTGGCTAGTGGTTAGTGGTAAGTGGCTAGCAGTAAGCCGTCAGCATTCCGCCGACGACCGACTGCTTTCTGCCTACTGCCTACTGTGTTATGGATTACGCCGACCCTTTGTATAGGTCTGCGCCCTTGCACCTCGGCCAGTTGGGGCTGGTCTTAGCTATTAGTGTATCATTAGTCTTAGGCTTGTCAAGTACATTATTATGCCATTTAATACCGATAGGAAAAAATCGTAAAAAGGGGACGTCTAATTGTCCGAAGTCGTTCCCGCGCGGGCTTCGGCCCGTTGGGGCGGAGGGCTTGTGGCCCACGGCGACAGGCGCGGGGAAGGCCCGCCACGGAGGAACTGTAGCGCAAGGCTCGCTCTCCAGCCTTGCGGCTTTTCCACCGTGATGCGGGTTGGGCGGCGTGGCCGGTGAGAATCCGGATTATCTTGTGGCGGCGGGAAGGCCCACGGTTACACAATTAGTGACCGTACGTAAACCTCTCTACGCCTAATCACGCCGGCACTTCGGAGACTTGATAAATGAGGGGCCGGAAGGGGGGGGAACGGGTTTGCCTTCCGCCTTGGCAGCTTCGATCCAGGCGGCCTTAGCCTTAAGAACTTCCGCCAAAGCCTGCTCCGGCGTTTCGCCAAAAGCGGCGCAGTGGGGAAGATCGGGGATGTCGGCAATGTAACCGTCGTCCTCTTCGCTGAAAAAAACGTTCATTTGGTAGTCTTTCATTCCTCACCGCCGAAAGGCAGATTATACCGCTCCACGAGGTCGAGCAACTGTTTAAGGGCTTCGCCTTCCCTCCCACGTCCTGGAGATTCACGAGCTCCCGTACGCCTTAGTGAGCGAGAATGTGATGGCTCCTGCTCACCCTGGAAAGATGAAATCCGAAGGCGCGCGCCAGCGCGCAAACTTCACCGAAGCTTGGCAGGAGAGGAATGCGCTTTTTGGAGCAATTTGCGAGAATTCACGTCCCTCCTTTCACCCTAACCACGCACCCTCCGTGCCCGGGAAATACCCCACTGACTTGCGGCTTGGCAAACCATTTGCAGAAGCAAAATCCGGGATGAGCGGGGCTGGCTGGCGCGGAGCGCGACATAGGATGAATTGTAGCGCAAGGCTCGCTCTCCAGCCTTGCGGTTTTTCCACCGAGACGCGAATCGGGCGGCGTGGGCCGTGAGAACACGGATTATCTTGTGGCGGCGCGGCAAGAACCCGCACCGCTGGAGGAGCCGCAGGGCCGGAGAGCGGGCCCTGCGCTACCGCCCCCTGGTTCCGCATTCACCATGCGGAACGCCGGGTAGGGCAAGCCCTACCCCTACTACCGGCCGCTGACGCGGATTGGCTTCCGAGGGGGGCGCGCCTATCCTTATCCTGAAACAGGCAGGGTTGAAGCCATGAAAAAATACCTGGTGATCATCGAAGAGACCTCTACGGGATATTCCGCGTATTCTCCCGACCTGGGAGGTTGCGTTTCGACCGGGCAAACGCGCGAAGAAGTCGAAAAGAACATGCAGGAGGCGATCGAGTTTCACTTGCAGGGCCTGCGCCTCGAAGGGCTCCGCGTGCCTCAACCCCACTCGTATTCCACCTACGTGGAAGTCCCAGCGTGAATATGCCGCGTGGTAGCTGGTAGCCGCGGTCAGCGCTTTCCTGATCGCGGGTTCTTCCTTGCAAAAACGTGCACGTCCGCTGAGGATCACGCGATTCGAATTGGGGATGCGCGCGTGAAAAAAACCCACAGTCAGAAATGCGCTGACTGGCTACCCGCTTCGCGGCGCACGACGAATCTGTAGCGCGGTCATGCTTCCCAATGTCCGCGGCATTTGATCCGGCATCGCGCCTTGGCGTCTCCTATTCGCGCCTGGACGTCGAGCGGAAGCGGGACGCGATCGATGCGCAGTCCGCAGTGGCGTTCCTGTTCCTCCCCACTTACTCCGGCGAATTCCCGCATGCTGGACCACTTCCAGTCTTCGGGCCCCTTCACCAATCCCCGGCGCACCGGGTTGAGATGAATGTACTCCACCTTTTCGTGATATTCCCTCACCGTGCGCAGCGCCCGGTCGAAAAACCGTTCCTGCCAAAGCCCTCCCAACTCGCGCCGCCGGACATTGACGCCCATCGTCGAACTCTTTTTGACGGCCTTAAACACCGTGGAGATCGTGAGGGGGTAAGGCGGATGGATGATGGCGTGCCAGTGGTCGGGAAGGAATACCCAGGCGGTGAGCAGAAAGCCGTGTTTCTGCCGCATGCGGGAGAGGGAATTGGCCAGACGAACAAAGTCTTCTTCGTCTAAGCGCGTTCTCCACGGCAGGAGTTTCACCCTAACGAACAAGAAGCGCTCGTAGAGAAACGGCCGGTGCCAATGCGACATGGCGATAATCTACGCGCCCTCGTGGGCCTCCGCAAGACGAAAAGCCGCGGACATTGGAAAGCATGACCGCGCTACTTGCTTGCAGCGAGGGCGCTGAATCGCTCGCGGGCAACCGCTGGTTCGGTGTGGCAGCATCAGTTCTGGGACCGCTTTGTACGCCACGCCAAGGAATTTAATGAGCGGCTTGTATATATGCACCTGAAGCCGGTGCGGAAAGGGTTGGTGAAGCGGCCGGAAGATTGGCCCTGGTCGAGTTACAATAATTTCGCACGGGAGAAGGAAAGCGTTGCCGCCTGTCCTCTTGAGATTGACTACGCGCATTTGCCGGAATGGTACCGGGGGTGACCCAAAAGCCCACGACACAAAACGCGCGTCGTGGCTACCCGCTTGGGGTTGGCCACCGCCGGGCACATAAAGGGCGAGGTATGCACCACACGCGTTGTGTAGCCTCAGACTCGCAAAGGGATTCCAGAAATCCGGACTCGTGTCTTAGCAGTTTCTTGCTGGACACCGGCGTTGATGAGTGCCGCCGTAAATGCCTCGTACATGGGAAACGGATACTCGGAAGGGCCGATAATCAGGCGGTCAAATATCGACGAGAATTCCAGACCGGCAAGGGCGGGCGAGAGACTTCCATCAAGAGGTATTTTGTAGATAGGCTGTGGCACCCCACCGATAACTTCGGTGGAAGATTCCATCATAGGAGAAGGTAATTTGTGGGTAAGTAAATGGCTCTCCACTCACGCTCCTCCCTAAAGCCTTCGTGCTTTAGACCGGTCACCCCGACCACAAGCATGGTCAAAGCGGACCCGACAACCGACTGACGGTCAACTGTGCGCAGGAACTCGCGGTTTGCATTGATGTTAGCTGTTGCTTGGCGAAGTGCGGTATGGGCTTCTTCTTCGGTCAGGTACGCGACCGGACTAAACATAAGTCTCAGAGGGAGCGCTGCGTGCGCATTCCATGGAATATTCACCACAAGAGCAACGCGCGCAGTGTTGCCACCGAACGCCCGCCACATGGAGAGCCGTCCGTGTAGGTCTTCTTTGGCGTCATGTTCAGAAACCGATGCAACGTAGGTCTTAAACCGTACGTCGTTCCACCACTGATTAAATAGGTCGATGGACTCCCGCGCCGCTCCCGGCACACATGAGTCGAGTGCGTCAGTGAAGGCCGATTTATTTGTTTCGTCCGAGAAGAACTTGTGAAATATATCGTAGCCGTGCTGCACTTCACTATAATCGGACATACATACGGTGTTACGCATCCAAATACGTTTGCTATTGATGATGCTCAATGCGGCTTTCGCTGTCGTATAGTGAGCAAATCTTGCGGACTTAGGAGCGTCGCCAGGTGCTGCGTCCCTGTGGTAGAAATCATCTCGTTGTTTGCACACGTGAGGCATGAAAATCCCTTCGAGCTTTCTGAAGAGCTCTATTTGCTCTGGGCTCAAGGCGGGCTGCTGGGTTTCGTTCGTCATGACGGCTTCTGATCTTATCTCCTGCGGAAGGGCATAGCAAGCAAGTAGCGCGGTCATGCTTTTCAATGTCCGCAGTTCTCGTCCCCGTTTCACGCCCCATCGGCGGACGTGACAGGGCGAGCGGGTAGCCACGGCACGGGTTTTGTGCCGCGGGCTTTTTCAACCATGATACCCCTCCGGTAGGCGGACGTAATCCATCTGAATCGGGCAGCGCCTCATCGGTTCCTTTTCCAGGGTCTAATTGTTGTAGCCACGGCATGCTTTTTTGCCGTGGGTCGGCAGGTTTCCGCACCCCCAAAGGCCCACGGCACAAAACCGGTGCCGTGGCTACCTGCTCTCACAACCCGAGAGTCTGCGCTGTGTTTAGAAAAACCACGTTCTGTTCGTAATAACAGGAACGACAATGATGACGACTGGGAGGAAGACAAACACGGCACATATTCGAAGCCACCTATGCTTAACTTGTTGGTTTCTTATTGCATTTAAGCCGAATGAGAAAAGAGTCACAGCGATACCCCACGCAAAAACTGTGACCATGACGTGACCCAGTAACCCAGTCACCCCTCTGGCGCTGTCTTCGCTCAACAAATTGGGAAGCGAAAAGGTATCCTTCCAAAACGTCATGCCCTAATCCGCCGATAAGGGAGGCGGGTTTGGGATTTTGGATAACTGCACAGGGAATCGGGGCTGAGGGAAGCGCGTTCGAAGGGATGGGCGGGGCAATTACGGCGGGAGGAGAAGGTGCGAGGCCACGGCAGGTTGTGGGGTGCGAAGAAAGAAGACACTCCGGCGGGAGTTTGGAAA
>JBKQVI010000129.1:0-32228 GCA_052139985.1 Terriglobia bacterium | reverse complement strand
ACCTGTTCTTGAGGTCCGCGGCTTTTACTGCCGAGGGGGAACGAGCCGCGGACCTACGGAACAGGTCCGCGCTACACTCTGTACGACCTCCCTCTTGCGCTGAATACCGCAGTCGCAGATAATGCCCTCTCTCAAACGAAGAATGCATCGAGTTTCAAGAAAGGATCCGATGAACCGACGTGTGACTTGCGCATTGCTCGTAACCTTGGCGTTGGCAGGGGGTATGGCTCGAGCTGAGGAACACTACGATGTTATTGTCGAGCGCGACGTGCCGGCCAAAATGCGTGACGGCGTGGTGTTGCGCGCGGATATCTACCGGCCCAAAGCCGATGGCAAATTCCCGGTGCTCCTCACCCGCACGCCCTACGACAAACGCGGGGAAATGGACTTCGGCCCGATGGCTGCGGCGCGCGGCTATGTGGTGATCACTCAGGATGTGCGCGGCCGCTACACCTCGGAAGGGGACTGGTACACGTTCAAGAACGAATCGCAGGACGGCTACGACACCGTGGAGTGGGCCGCCGCACTTCCTTATTCCAACGGTAAGGTAGGGATGTTCGGCAGCTCTTACGTCGGCGCCACGCAGATGCTCGCCGCCATCGCCGCCCCGCCGCACCTGGCCGGAATCCTGCCGATCGTGACCGCCTCCAATTATCATGAGAACTGGACCTACCAGGGCGGCGCGTTTGAACAGTGGTTTGACCAATCATGGACGACGATCCTGGCGGAGAATACTCTGGATCGGCGCATGAGCAAGGATTCCTACGCGACGCGCTGGGACACGACGCTCCCGCTGACGGACTATCCCCTGCTGGATCTCGGAACTCCCGCCGGCTTGGCGAGTTACTATCTCGACTGGCTGGCGCATCCCAGGTATGACGACTATTGGAAGCAGTGGTCGATTGAAGAGCACTTCTCCCAAATCAAGGTGCCCGCTCTCCACGTTGCCGCGTGGTACGACCTTTTCCAGGATGGCACATTCCGAAACTACTTGGGGATCAAGGCCCACGGCGGCACCGAAGCGGCTCGGAACGGCCAGCGGCTGCTGGTGATCGTGGGCGGCCACGCCGGTGACGGACCGATCATCGGCGACGTCGATTTCGGCAAGGATTCTGTTGTCCTCGAAGACGATGTCATCTTGCCCTGGTACGATTACCTGCTGAAGGGCATCAATAACGGCATGGGCAGCGAAAAGCCAGTGAAACTCTTCGTGATGGGAAAGAACGTTTGGCGTCAGGAAGATGGCTGGCCCCTGGCGCGCGCCAAGGAGACGAGCTACTACCTGCACTCCTCGGGAAAAGCCAACACCCTGAGCGGTGACGGAACGCTGACCACGACGGCGCCGGAATCCGAAGCCGGGGACAAATATGTTTACGACCCCGCCAACCCCGCGCCGACCCGCGGTGGGCCTCTCTGCTGCGACGCTACTCATGAGCCTGCGGGCGCTCTCGATCAGCGGCCGGTCGAAAACCGGGAAGACGTGCTGGTTTATACCACTCCCGCTTTTAAGCAGGATACGGAAGTGACGGGGCCCATCACGCTCGAAGTTTTCGTGAGCACTTCAGCGGTGGACACAGATTTCACGGGGAAGGTGGTCGACGTCGGGCCGGACGGCTTCGCTCGGAATCTGACGGAAGGGATTTTGCGCGGGCGCTATCGAAATTCCCGGGAAGAGGCCGAGCTCTTGAATCCGGGCGAAGTGTGCAAGCTTACGCTCAACCTCTGGTCAACTTCCAATGTGTTTCTGGCAGGTCATAAACTGCGGCTGGAAGTTTCCAGCAGCAACTTTCCACGCTTTGACCGGAACTTGAATACGGGCGAGGACCAGAGCCATTCCGACGATATGGTGAAGGCGACGAACGCCGTCTACCACGATCACGGGCATCCGTCGGCGCTGATCGTACCCGTAGTTCCGTAATAGGTCATGGTGGTGGAGGGACATGTTGATTGACACCCCTCCGCCGCCTACCGATAATGGAGTTTTCGAGGCGTTGCTTGCTGCCATTGCCAATGGCAAGGAGTCTGTGAATGACGGAAGTCTATCGCAATTACATTGCTGGCGAGTGGGTGGATTGCAAATCCGGGAAGACCTTCCCGAACACGAATCCCGCGAATACTGCGGAAGTCGTTGGAGTCTTTCAAGCCTCCGGTCCGGAGGATGTGCAGGCCGCGTGTGAGGCGGCCGCGAAGGCATCCCCCGCCTGGAGCACTGCGCCCGCGCCGCGGCGGGGAGAGTATCTCTTCAAGGCGGCGGAACTTTTGGAGAGCCGCTTGGCGAAGATTAGTGAAGAGATGACTCGCGAAGAAGGCAAAACTCTGCCCGAGGCCAAAGGCGAAGTGAAACGCGCCATCAACATCATGCGCTACTTTGGCGGCGAAGGCGCGCGGCAGTTCAGCTACCAGATTCCTTCCGAACGCGACAACGTGTTCTGCTACACACTGCGCAAGCCGTTGGGGGTCGTAGCGCTCATCACTCCCTGGAACTTCCCGAGTGCCATTCCAGTGTGGAAGATGGCGCCCGCCCTCGTGGCCGGGAACACCGTGGTGATCAAACCGGCGTCGCTGGCACCACTCAGCGGCTACCGGATTGTTGAGGCGCTGCACGAGGCCGGAATCCCCGCGGGCGTGGTGAATTACGTCACGGGGGCGGGCGGCGCGGTGGGCAACACACTGGTCGAACACCCCGCCGTTCGCGCCGTTTCGTTCACCGGTTCGTGCGAAGTCGGCAATGCCCTTTACGAAAGAGTGACGCGGCGTAAAGTCCGCGTGCAACTGGAAATGGGCGGCAAGAACCCCACGGTGGTGCTGAAAGACGCCGACCTGGATTTCGCCACGGATGTTCTGGTTAACGGCGCATTTTTTTCCTCTGGCCAAAAGTGCACTGCGTGCAGCCGCGCTATCATTGAAAAATCCGTTTATGAGCCACTAATCGAGAAGCTTATCGCCAAGACTCGAAAATTGAAGGTCGGGAACGGCCTCGAGCCCGGCGTCGATATTGGCCCCGCCGTGGATGCCGCCCAACTCGAAACCGACTTGAAATACATCAAAATCGCCGAGGACGAGGGAGCCAAGCTGGTTTGCGGGGGCAAACGCTTGACCGGAGGAATCTACGATTTGGGTTACTTCGTCGAGCCGACGCTTTTTACTGGCGTGAAACCGGAAATGCGCATCGCGCAGGAGGAAGTATTCGGGCCGGTGCTAGGCCTGATGGTTGCCGACGATTTCGAAGACGCCATGCGCCTGGCTAACGGCGTTAAATTTGGCCTTTCGGCTTCGATCGTATCCCGCGACCTGACGCGCGTTCATCAGTTCATCAACAGAATCGAAGCCGGGCTTATTACTATCAATCTGCCCACGGCGGGCGTGGAATACCAGCTTCCCTTCGGCGGCACCAAGGAATCGAGCTTCGGCATGCGCGAACAAGGACCGGCCGCGCTCGATTTCTATACGGAAACGCGCACGGTTTATATGAAGTATGCGTAAAAGAACATTGTCCGTGGTCCGTGGTCCGTGGTCCTTTGTCAGTTGCACTCACGGGACAAGATAATGAAGTCCAAAGGTTTTAGTTATGTAGCGCGGGCCGACGCTCGGGTGGTCATTCTGGGCTCGCTACCCGGCAAAGTCTCTCTGGAGCGCGGCAAGTATTATGCCCAGCCCTACAATTCCTTCTGGCGCATCATGGGGGAACTCGTCGGAGCCTCCCCTGACCGTCCCTATAATTACCGGCTTCAAAAGCTCAAAGACAATGGCATCGCGCTTTGGGACGTCTGCGCAGCAGGGTGCCGCGGCGGAAGTCTTGACTCGTCGATTCAGCTCGCGACCGTCGAGGCGAACGATTTAAGCGAGTTTCTGCAAGCACACGCCCGCATTGACCTGATCTGCTTTAATGGCAAGAAAGCCAAAGAGATTTACGACCGCAAGGTGCGGCAAGAGCCGTGCAATCGATTCGAGCGAATTCGCTATGCCGTGCTTCCCTCCACCAGCCCGGCCCACGCTGGAATGCCGTATGAACAGAAGCTGTCCCAGTGGCGCAGCGCGCTGGGCGAGGGCAGAAAACCGCGGTCGATCGTGATCCCCGGCGCGTCACGCTCGCTGACGGAAGTGGAACTTTACCGGTGCTCCCATGGAGGTCTTTGATGAAGAAGACGCAACAATTTCTCGCCAAACTCAAGCTGCCTACGGGAGACAACCATGCGTTGAAACCTAGCTCGAAGCGCTTCAAAGACGGGGGCGAGTACCGCATTGAAATCCCTAGCGTCGAAGGCCCGCGGGTATTCCACGAAGTTCTGGAAGCCGCCAAAGCTTACAAGGTGCCCATTCACCGCGTCAGCCAGGGAAGTGGCGTCATGCTGCTGACTCGCGGCGAGATTCGCGAGATGGCCAAGATCGGTCACGAGGAAGGCATTGAGGTTTGCCTGTTCGTCGGGCCGCGGGCCACTTTCGAGACGGGCGCGCAGATGGCGTCCGCGGCCGGCAAAGTCATTGGTCTCCAGCACCGGGGCGCCGATCAACTGGTTTACGCCATTGAGGACGTCCGGCGCGCCTGCGATCTTGGCATTCGCAGCATTCTCCCCGCCGACCTTGGGCTTATCTGGGTGCTGGACGCCATGAAGAAGAAAGGTGAATTGCCGAAGAACCTGGTCATCAAGAGTTCCGTTACCCTGCCCGCCGCCAATCCCGCCACCGCCGTGATCTTTGAACAGTGCGGCGTGTCGACGATGAACATTCCCACGGACCTAAGCCCGGCGCAGATGGGCGCGATCCGGCAGGCGGTCGACATCCCCATTGATCTCTACATCGAAGTACCGGACAACTTCGGCGGCTTCGTCCGCTACTACGAAATGCCCAACATCATCCAGGTGGCCGCGCCGGTCTATTTCAAGTTCGGACTGCGCAACGCGCCCGACATCTATCCCTCCGGACTGCACATTGAAGATCTCGCGGTGAAGATGGCGCGCGAGCGCCTGCACCGCGCGCGCATCGCGCTGGATTTGCTCGAAGAATACGCGCCGGACACGAAGATGTCACCGCTCGGCTCAAAAGACCTGGGTATACCCGAAGCGTAAGGCCGCACTTCCTTCGTGCCATCGGCGTCACACGATTTCCCGGTGGCGGGCGGCACTGCACGCCCACTCCCAATCGACCCTCGCCTACACAGGGAGCGCCGTCACCACACCAATCGTAATTTAGCAGCCGGCATCCCCACCACCAGCAAAGAATTTGCATCCGTCTTGCCCTTTTCTGCGTATGTATCCAGTGAGTAGGGAAGATACCGCAGACGGACGGTTAGCGTGGCGACTGTGACATTACCGCCCAGCGAGGAAGGGCTGGCTCGTTTCCTTCGGGGAGACGCTGCGGCCTTTGGCGACATCGTGCGGGAACATCAATCCATGGTGTTCAGCATCGCCTATCACGTTTTGCATGACCGGGGACGGGCCGAGGAGGTAGCGCAAGATGTTTTTCTTCGCCTTTATCGTCACCTGGCATCGATCAAGTCGGGAGACCATCTGGTCTTCTGGCTTCGTAAGGTAACCTGCCGCCGCTCGATCGACGAAGCCAGGAAATTGCCCGACGCCCCGCCGGCCCATTTGGAAGACGTTGCGGAACCTGCGGCGGAATCCCCCAATCCCGACCCGTTGCTCTCCGAGGGATTGCGGCGCATGGTGGCATCACTCGCGGAGGACTCGCGTGCGGTGATCATCCTTCGCTACCAGGAAGAATTGGAATTGGCCGACATCGCCGAAATTCTCGATATTCCGGTGAACACCGTCAAGAGCCGGCTGCAGAGGTCGCTCGCAATCCTGCGGGAGAAGTGCCACCGCTGGGCAGGAGATGTCAAACGATGAATCCTCTTGAAGATGAGCTTCGGAACGCGCTACGTCGCAAAGGTGCTCCGGAGGGTTTTGCGGAAACGGTCCTGGCTCGCACGCAGAGTCTTCCGCGACTTGGTGCAAACGGCTGGCGGCAATTCCGCCGCTATTTCGCTCTGCCGGTGCTCCGCTGGGCGGCGGTGGCCGCAGTCTGCCTATTGATCGTGGCCGGCCTGGTACGGCACCAGCGACAGGACCGAGTGCGTCGGGAAGGCGAGATGGCCAGGGCCCAAGTCACGCAAGCTCTGCGCATCGCCAGCGCGAAGCTCAATGTTGCACGCAGAAGGGTTGAAGAAATCGGCCGGGAGAGTTCTCCTCGCCGCTTGTAATGCGCCGTTCATGAACGGCCACAAGGAGTAAGCACATGCACGTAACCCAAGGAAGACCCTACCACAGACCTGCTTTGATATTGTTCGCGGCGATGCTTCTCGGGACGTTCACGCCGGCCTTCGGGCAGAATCCCAAATTGGATATTCAGAACCTGGAGCCACTCGCGAAGAAAGCCTCCGAGGTTGTGGACGTCAACCTGGATGGGGCGCTGCTGAAACTCGCTGCAAGATTCATGACGGATGAAGATGACCGCGAAGGACTGGAAATTGTCAAAAACCTGAAGGGCATCTACGTAAAGAATTTCGAGTTCGACAAGCCGGGCGAGTACTCCCCCGCTGACGTGCAGGCGATTCGCAGCCAACTGCAAGCGCCCCCCTGGTACCGGATCGTGTCGGCACAAAGTAGGCACGAAGGTGAGACCTCCGAAGTTTACCTGATGACTGCAAGTAACGGAGGAAGCATCTTGGGAATGGCCATCATCGATGCCGAACCTAAAGAACTCTCCGTGGTGAACATCGTGGGGCCCATCGATATTGACAAGCTCAGCTCGCTAGAAGGCAAGATGGGAATCCCCCATCTAGGCGAAGGAACCAAGGAATCCTCCAAGAAAGCGGAAGGACGCCATGAAAACGAGAAGTAATTTGCTGGTGCGCGCCACCGTTATCGTCGTGCTTCTGCAACTCCTTCCGGCCACGGCAGCCGCCGGCGACCAGGAGTTTCACTTGCTCGTAGACCGGGTGTCAAGCTACTACCAGAAACGCCCTATGCCCTTTATGGGATTGCTCAGCTTCATTGGCAACCGTTTCACTCCCCACGGAGTCAGCCATTTGCAGATGGCGGTTTTCGAGGACGTGGATTCGTCGCGGATGCCTACCGGCAACGAATTGGAATCGTTCCTTCAAGGTACTGTCGGGCGGTCTTACCAGCCCTTTGTGCGAGTCCACAATAATCACAATGGGGAGCAGACCTACATTTACGCTCGCGAGTGCGGCAAGCAGAATTACGAGATGCTGATTGTCTCGATGGAACGCACCGAGGCTGTGGTCATCAAGATTCAACTCAATCCAGACGCCATGCGGAATTGGGTGGATGAACCCGTGAACAGTGGGCGCGATTCTGCACACGGCGGAGCGAATGGTGTGGCACGGCATGCGCAAGAGGAACTACCCGCCAACTGAGGCTCACAACCGTATTCAAGGTGTCGCCGCTGGGTTTGGGAGGATCGAGGCTAACTAAAGTTAGGTAACGGTTGCGGGCTGCCTTGCCCCCCGCCTACCAGAAAATCCATTGCAGCACGAGGAAAATTGCCAGGGAAACCGCTGCCCAGAAAACGGGGCGTTTGAGCAGCGGAACATGGCCTTCGCTAGGAAGATCGGTGCAACCGTATACAAGGCCGGTTAGTTCTTCCAAGGGCCGCGGGCGCGTCAGGAGACTCACGACTACGATGACGATTACGGCGATAATCCCCGACCAGAGGAGCCGGTACATACTCTCGGCCATGGACTTGGCGTGAACCGAAAGAGCAATCCAAGCAAGCTTTGGGGGATCGAGCTTTACCAGCAACCACATGCCCAGCGACGAAAGCGTCCCCAGAAGCAAGCCCCAAAAGCCCCCGGCGGGTGTGGCTCGTTTCCACATCATCCCGAGAAAGACCGTGGCGAAAAGCGGGGTAATAAAAAAACTGAAGACCGCCTGGGCGTAGTCCATGATGCTGGCGAACTGCATCACGAGATACGCGGTACCGATGCTGATAATGACTCCCAGGATTGTGCACCAGCGGCCCATCGAGACATAATGGGCGTCGGGGGCAGTCTTACGCAGGAAAGGCCGATAGAGATCGTAAGTCCACACCGTCGCGAACGCGCTCACGTTGCCAGCCATGCCCGACATGAATCCGGCGATGAGCGCGGTGATGCCAAGCCCCAGCAAGCCCGGCCCACAATAGCGGGCCAACATCAGCGGCAGCACTTCGTTAAAACTGTGCTGGCCCGGCCCGACGGCGCTTTCCGGCACCAGTTTGAAGGGCAACAGGCCGAGCCCAAGCAGCCCGGGCAGGACCACGATCAGGGGCACGGCCATTTTGAAATACGAGGCAATGATCGGCGCGAGCTTCGCGGAGCGGAGGTCTTTGGCCGCTAACGCCCTCTGGACCACCAGGAAATCCGTCGTCCAATATCCCAGCGACCCCATGAGCAAGCCAAAGGCGATACCCGTCCAGTGGATGCCCATGGGGTTGCTCGTAAAGTGGGCCATGGGGCGCCACAGGTGGGAATAGTCGCCCTGGGGAAAATTCCGGTGAATGCGCGCGACCAGGCCCGACCAGCCTCCGGCCTCCACCATGCCCAGAATCGGAATCATCAGCGCGCCCAGCCAAATCAAGAAAAACTGCAAAACTTCGTTGAAGATTGCCGAAACCAACCCTCCTAATGCAACGTAAACGGCTACGGTAAGAGACGAGATCCAGATGCTCAGATTAATATTCCAACCCAACATCACTTTCATCACCAAAGCCATTGCATACATGTTGATGCCGGACATCAGGACGGTCAGGAAGACAAAAGACAGCGCCCCTACCAGTCGGGTAGGCTCTCCAAAGCGGAGCTGAAGGTAGCCGGGCACCGAGTGAGTCTTGCAGATGTAGTAGAAGGGCATCATGACCACGCCCAGAAAAAGCATGGCGGGAATCGCCCCGTACCAATAGTAGTGAGCGGCGAGAATTCCATACTGATAGGCGGACGCGGCCCATCCCATCAGTTCAAGTGCGCCCAGATTGGCGCAAATGAAGCTAAGCCCGGCCACCCAGGCGGTTATATCCCGCCCAGCCATGAAAAAATCCTCGCTGCTTTTGGTGTAGCGCTTCAGGTAGAAACCGATGGCGAGCACGACGACGAAGTAAATAGCGATAATGAGAAAATCGACAAAGTGCGTGGTGAGAAGAGGCTGGGCGTTGGGCGCATCGGCAAAGAGCACGGCGAGTGGGATGAAGGTGGTCATTCCGCGTTGTGTGCCGCAACTGCCCGTGTGCGGCGAATTGTGTGGCGGTCGCCGCCGGCGCGATCACTCGTAAGGTGTTGGCGCGTTAGGAAGCCGTCAAATTCTGCCTCGAGCATAGGGCGGTATCATGCACAATTTGCGCGACAACCGGACCGTCCGCCCATCGCCCGGCCCTCAAGACCTTTTCGGCATGTAAACGTAAACATAAATGCCGCCGATGACAGTCAGCAGCGCGCCCCACCAGACAGCAGGATGCGTATTTGCAAGCACGGTCGGAGGCGGGCTGGAGAATTCGTAGATGCCCTCGCCCAGAATGATGATCCCATAAATCAGCAAAATGACCCCCACAAAAAACCAGACGGGAATCATATGATGCTCACCGGGTTTTGGGTTTTCCCGATCTACGGCGATGCGATGTGCGCCACCGCCGCCTCCCGAACGGAGGCCTTGCGGCTGTGTATCCATGGTCACCCCCTACCAGAAGATCCACTGGAGGATTAAAAACAACGTCAAGGAGATTGCGGCCCAGAAAATAGGCCGTTTCCATAGCGGCAAATGCCCTTCACTCGGAAGTACCGTACACCCGTAGACCAAGCCGGTCAGCTCTTCAACAGGCTTAGGCTTGGTCGCATAGCTGACTGCTACCGTGACGATAACACAAACCAGCCACGACCACAGGGCGCGATACATATTCTCGGCCATGTCTTTGGCGTCACTTGAAAGCGCTATATAGGCAAGCATACTGTGATTAAACTTCACCAGCAGGAACATCCCCACGGAAGAGACGCTGCCGGCCAGCAATCCCCAAAAGCCGCCCGCGGCCGTCGTGCGCTTCCACATCATGCCGAGCAACACGGTGCCGAGAAGCGGCGCCACGAAAAAGCTGAAGAGCGCCTGGACGTAATCCATAATGCTACCGAAATGCATGACGAGGTAAGCCGTGCCGATAGAGACGATGACGCCCAAAATCGTGCACCAGCGCCCCATGCTGAGGTAGTGGTCATCCGATGCGTTCTTGTGGATGAACGGCCGGTAGAGGTCGTATGTCCACACGGTGGCGAAGGCGCTAACGTTCCCCGCCATACCCGACATGAAACCGGCGATAAGCGCGGTGATCCCTAGTCCCAGCAGGCCGGGGCCGCAATAGCGCGCCAGCATCAACGGCAGAACCTCATTGTAACTGTGCTGGCCGATCCCCACTGCGCTTTCCGGAACCAACTTAAAGGGCAATAAGGCGAGCCCCAGCAAGCCTGGCAGAATGACAATGAAGGGAACGGCCATCTTGAAATAGGAGCCGATGATGGGCGCCATCTTGGCGGCGCGAATGTCCTTGGCGGCAAAGATGCGCTGCACCACCAGGAAATCGGTATTCCAGTAGCCGAAAGAAATCACCCACCCCAGGCCGAGAACAATGCCGGTCCAATGAATGCCCATGGGGTTGCCGGCAAAGTGGCCCATTCCCCGCCACAGGTGGGTATAATCGCCTTGCGGAAAATTCTGGTGGATGCGGGCCACCAGCCCCTTCCAGCCCCCGGTTTCGACGAGGCCCAGGATAGGAATCAGCATCGCGCCTAGCCAAATCAGGAAGAATTGCAGCACTTCGTTGAAGATTGCGGAGAAAAGGCCACCCAGAGCGACGTAAATCCCCACCGTGATGGAAGACACCCAAATGCTGAAGTGGATGTTCCAGCCCAGAACCACCTTCATCACCAGGGCCATCGCGTACATATTGATGCCCGACATCAACACGGTCATGAAGGCAAAGGAAATGGCGCTAAGGGCGCGCGTCGGTTCGCCGTAGCGAAGCTGCAAGTAACCGGGAACGGAATGGGTTTTGGAAATGTAATAGAACGGCATCAAGACCAAGCCCAGAAACAGGATGGCCGGAATCGCGCCGATCCAATACCAGTGTGTCGCCAGGATGCCGTATTGGTAGCTCGCCGCCGCCCAGCCCATCAGTTCCAGGGCGCCCAGGTTGGCGGACACAAAGCTCAGGCCCGCCACCCAAGCCGTCATCTCCCGGCCCGCCAGAAAGAAATCCTCGCCACTCTTCGTGTAGCGTTTCAGGTAGAAGCCAATCCCCAACACCATGGCGAAGTAAATGGCGACGATGACCATGTCCACAGGGTGCAGAAGGATGAGGCGCTCGCCCACCTTGGTGAGATCCGGCGCGGCGAACCATAGCATGAGTAGAGGAATCGGGAGCGATAAGGTCATGACGCTTCCTCAAAATTGTAGTAGATGTAGCGCGGACCTGTTCTGTAGGTCCGCGGCTTGTCTATTAGGGGCCAGGAAAAGCCGCGGACCTACAGAACAGGTCCGCGCTACACTTCCAATCCCTACGTCCATGCATGATGAGAATTCCGGGCTCCTCACTCGTCACTTGTCACTGCTTTTCTTCCCCGGCTGGCCGTACGTGGTGTGATAGCGGTCCCACCACTTCTTCACTTCTTCGGGCGGCAACGGGGCAGGTTTGCCCAGGAGCATCGCAAGGTGGACGGTCTTGGCGACATCCTCGAGCATCACCGCCGCTTTCAGAGCGGCGCGGGGCGTGGGCCCCCAGGCGAACGTACCATGGTGACCCAGCAGAATCGCCGGCGCGCGGGTGCGATACTTGACGATGGCCTGGCCGATGTGGTCAGCCTGGTTATCTACATAGGGAGTGCAGGGAATTTGCTCGCCAAACTCATCGGCAATAGCCGTCAGATAAGTGGGGATCGGCATGCCCAGCAGCGCGAAGCTGGTGGCGTAATTGGAATGGGTGTGAATGACTCCACCCACTTCCGGGCAATGTTTGTAAATATACAGGTGATCGGGCAGGTCCACCGACGGGTTCCACTTCCCCTTCAGCTTGCGCCCCTCAAGGTCTGTCACCACCATGTCCCCAGGACGCATGCGGTCGTAGTCCATACCGCTCGGCTTGATCGCGATCACGCCGCGCCTGCGGTCGATCCCGCTGGCGTTGCCGCTATGCATCGTGACTAAGCCACCGCGCCAAACTCCGAGGTTCGCGGACCAGACTTCCTTCCGAAGTTGTTCGAGTGTGGGCATAGGAAAAGAAGCTTTCGGCTATCAGCTCTCAGCTTTCAGCGAACAATTCTTCATTGCACGCGCCGTTGTTCCGTAGCTGACCGCCGAGAGCTGAAAGCTGACAGCTTATCTCGCTGCCATCTCCCGTTTCATAGTCTTCAGCCGCTTCATGACGTCGTTTCCGCCACGGCCGAAGTAGTCGTGCAACGTGTGGTATTCCGCATAAAGCTGGTCGTAGTTGGCGTGGCACTCGGCGTTGGGCCTGAACGTAAGCTTCTGTACCCGCGCCATCTTTTGCGCAGCCTCCGTAATTGAATCGTAACCGCCGGCCGCGGCTCCCGCCGCCACGGCTCCATGCATCGCTGCTCCAAGCGCGGAACAGGTTTGCAGAGGGTCGGCCAGCTTAATCTCGCGCCCGGCGACGTCGGCATAAATCTGCATCAGAAGGCGATTCTTTTCCGGCAAGCCGCCGCACGCTACGAGTTGGTTCACGGTAACGCCCTTCGACTCGAAGGCCTCGACGATGGTGCGGGTGCCAAAGGCCGTGGCCTCAATGAGAGCGCGGTAGATTTCCTCCGCGCGGGTGGCGAGCGTCATGCCGAGGAGCACACCCGTCAAATCCACATCGACCAGAATCGAGCGGTTGCCATTCCACCAGTCGAGAGCGACAAGGCCCGACTCACCGGGCTTGAGCGCGGCAGCACGTTTTTCCAGCGCCGCCTGAAACGGAAGCTTCATCTTTCTTGCTTCCTGGTGAATGTAATCCGGCACACCATGCTCAAAGAACCATGCAAAGATATCACCAACGGCGGATTGTCCCGCCTCGAATCCCCATAAGCCCGGAACGATGCCATCCTCAACGGTGCCGCACATACCCTCAACCATCTGTCGTTCTTTGCCGAGCAGCATGTGGCAGATGGACGTGCCCATGATCATCACCAGCGACCCCGGCTCGGTGACGGTGCACGCCGGTACCGCCACGTGAGCATCCACATTGCCGACAGCAACCGGCGTACCTTCTCTTAGGCCGGTCTTTTTCGCCCAAAATGCGGTCAGACCGCCAGCCTTGGCCCCCAGCGGAAAGTACTCTTCACCCACCTTTTGCGCGATCACGTTCTCCATGCGCGGATGCAGAGCGCGGAAGAAATCGCCAGACGGAAATCCCCGCCCTTTCACCCACATGCCTTTGTAACCGACGGTGCAGGCGTTGCGCTTCTCTTCGCCGGTCATTTGCCAAACCAGCCAGTCGCCAGCTTCAATAAAGCGGTCCGTCGCGTCGTAAACGTCGGGCGCTTCGTCCAACACCTGCAAGAGTTTGGAGAAGAACCATTCCGAGGAATACTTTCCGCCATAAATGCGAATGAATTCCTCGTTGCGCTCACGGCCGATTTCGTTAATGCGGTTCGCTTCTGGTTGGGCGGCGTGGTGCTTCCACAACTTAACGTAGGCGTGTGGAGTTTTGCGATATCTCGGCACCGCGGAGAGTGGGGTACCGTCAGACTTGGCAGGCATAGGGCTGGACGCCGTGAAGTCTGTGCCGATCCCAATCACATCTACGCCTTTCACCTTCGCTTCCTTCAAGGCTTTGGGGACTGCTTTTTCCAGTATGTATAGGTAGTCAAGCGGGTTCTGAAGCGCCCAGTCGGGTTCCAGTTTGGGCCCCCCGGGAAGCCGCTCGTCAATGACTCCGTCCGGATAGGGGACCGGTGCGGACGAGAGCAGCTTCCCGTCGCGAACCCGCACGACTACCGCGCGGCCTGATTCCGTTCCGTAGTCGATTCCCAACACAAACTTGTCTTTGGACATTGGGGCCTCCCTGAAGCGCGTGTTGCCTCTGCAAGGCAGAAGGTTGTTAGGCCGACTCGGGCCAGCGTGATTCGCCACAACCATCCGAGCAGCGGGCCAAACATCATGTCTGAGAGTGTGGCAGAGCGCAAGAGCGAAAAAGTTTGGCCCGGGATTGGGGACTCGGGAAGAATTGTAGGCAGTCAGCAGAAGGCAGTAGGCAGCGCTTTCATCATAGTGCTGCCTCCCTCACCACCGCCTTGCGGTGGGCGGCGGGGCCAAACACAGGTGGTCAAACGCCTGTGCGCAGCTCACGACTAGTGTTAGTATTCTCCGATTCTCTTTTCGGAGCTGGGCATGGAACTCTATCGCCACGTCTATCAAATCCAATCCCTATTTGCGGGCCGGAACCTTTTTCAGTATCTCTTGGTGGGCGACCACACAGTGCTGGTCGATACGGGCATCGCGGAAACGCCCGAGAAGGTCATCTTCCCTTACCTGGATTCGCTCGAGCTGCCTCCAGAGCGTTTGACGCTCGCGGTCACCACGCACGCAGACCTTGACCACCAAGGCGGCAACGACGCGATCAAGCGCACCTCGCCCGGCACTTGGCTGAGCTGCGGCGCCGCCGACCGGACGTTGGTAGAGGACCCTCGTACTCTCTACGATGTTCGGTATAACTTCCTTCGCGCCGACCACGATATGGCCTTCGAGCCAGACCCCCCGCCCGACGCTGGCAGGGCCCGCAAGATGGACCTCTGTTTTACCGGCGGTGAGGTTATTCGCTTAACGGACTCCTGGCACCTTGAAGTTCTTCATGTTCCGGGCCACTCGCATGGGCACTTAGCGCTT
Source organism: Terriglobia bacterium (assembly GCA_052139985.1). Classification (GTDB taxonomy): domain Bacteria; phylum Acidobacteriota; class Terriglobia; order UBA7540; family UBA7540; genus Bog-366. Next base: position 17,367 of record JBKQVI010000129.1, on the reverse strand, counting down.
TACGATCCGCAACACAAGACAGCTTTTGTGGGCGACGCCATTCACGGACGCGGCTGCCCCTACGCCACGGGAGGCTTGGCCATCCCCGTAACTTACTACTACGTTGACATCTACCTTTCCACACTCCGTTTCTTCGAGCACTTGCCTATCGAAACGCTTTACTCCGGCCACTGGCCCATCATGCGCGGCGAAGAGATTCGCGACTTCATTGCCGAGTCGCGACAGACGGTGGAGTTTCTCGATCGCGTTATCCTAGCCAGCCTGGAAAAGAACCGCACCGGACTTAGTATGAAAGAGCTGGTCGATGCCGTCGCGAACGCCGTGGGCGATTGGCCGCCCGATTCCTGGCTGCTCGCGATGTTTCCGGTGAAAGGGCACATGGACCGCTTGGAAGAACAAGGCAAGGTGCGCGCATTGCGGGGGACGCGACCGGTGAAATGGGAATTGGCGTGAATATTTAGGATTTTAGTGAGCTCTCGGCGCTGCGGAAAACTAACCTCATTCAGAGGGGAGATGAGATTATCGTCCTCGGCTATGTGCCCGAGGGTTTCGGCGAGGTCGTTCAGCGCCCTGTGCGTGTAGAAGAGGCGGTAATCCACTGGGCCAATAGCTTGCGGACTTCATCCGCAGGTACGGTTCGACCCGCATCTGCGTCGCGAATTCCTTCATCGATGGCGGCGAGCGTTTGCTCGTCCTCATCCTCAAGGGCGGGAGCCGGTTTCTCAAAATCGAATTCCTTTACCTTGCCCATACGGACAGGGTAACCCTGATTCGCGGTCGATGCAACGGCATTATGGGGTTATCGTGTTTGAGCGATGAGACTCGTCACCCTCCTTGATCCGTCAGGTACGCGTCCCCCACGGAAGAGAGCGGTCTCTGGGACTCGTCGGACCCACCGCTGGCTTGAACCTTATCGATTGTACTTCGGTGTAATCCCGCGCAGGCGCTTCCACACCGCGTCGCAACGTTCCAGGACGGTCGAATCCAACCTTCCGCCTTCCGCCGCCTTGAGGTTCTCTTGAAGTTGCTCCAGCCGAGAAGCTCCCAGGATAATGGAATCGACGAGGGGTTGCGAGAGCAGCCACTGAAGCGCCAGCTCCACCAGGTTTTTTCCCGCCTCCGCCGCAATGGAGCGCAGTTCTTCCACGGCGGCGAAATCGTCATCAAGCCAGTACCGGTCCTGATACATTTTGTTGCCGTCGAAGCGGGTGCCGGGAGTGGGACCGCCTTGCCGCGAGTGCTTGCCTGTCAGCAGCCCTCCGGCGAGCGGATTATAGGGGACCACGGCCACGCCGAAGCGCCGGCAAAAGGGCAGATACTCGTCCTCAATACCCCTGGCAATCGGGTTGTACATGGGCTGCGAAACAAAGTAAGGCTGGTAGCCGCGTTTTTCACAAATCCACAGGATTTCCGCAACCTGCCACGCGGCATAGTTCGAAACCGCAGGGAAGCGCACTTTGCCTGCCCGCACCAGCTCTTCCATGGCGTCCAGCGTTTCCTCGATGGGCGTTGCGTAATCGGGTTGGTGCAGGTAATAGACGTCGAGGTAGTCGGTTCCCAGGCGCATGAGGCTTGCGTCAATGGCCTTGTGCATCGCCGCGCGCGATAAGCCTTCCTCATCGGGCGCGTCGCCCATCTTGCCGCGGACTTTGGAGGCCAGGATAACCTTGTCGCGCCGTCCTTTGAGGGTTTTGCCCACAAGGGTTTCCGCCGCGCCGCGGTTGTAGACGTTCGCCGTGTCAAGGAAGTTGATGCCCGCGTCCAGGCAGCAATCCACAATGCGGTGCGCGGTAGCTTCGTCGGTTTGGGAGCCAAAGGTCATGGTCCCAAACGAAAGACGCGAAACCTTGAGCCCGGTCTTAGGAAGTGTGCGAAATTCCATGTCTTTCCTCCAAGGAGCTGCATCTAAAGCTTAGTGCGGTTTTGGGCGGAGCACCAGCGTGAAGTGGGTCATACGGATCGAGCGATAGATCGGCATCTTTTTAAATCTCTCATTGCCGCAGCCTATATTACAATAGCTGTCTGAGCGGAAGAACCTCAGAAGTTCTGGAAATAGGCCAGCAACGGTTGCGGTTAAAAGGCCTGGGATTGCAAGGCGAGCTTTCTGAGAGAGCTCCAGGAGATTTTGTATAATGGACGAACAACAATTGACAAAGCAGTTGCAGGACGAAGGGTTCGATGACGTTTACGTTTGGGAAGACGGGCCGGAAATGGACTATCCACCCCACCAGCACCCTGACGTCTCGGCTCACATCATCCTGGCAGGCGAAATGACGGTCACGCTCGATGGCCAGACCCGCACTTACAAACCGGGCGAGCGCTTCGATATTCCTGGCAAGACTCCCCACTCCGCCCACATGGGCCCGGAGGGTTGTAAGTATCTGGTCGGAGAACGATAGATCGAGGGCCGGCGGTTCGCCGCTCTGCCACGCGAACCGCACGGCAAATGTGGGTGGTGTCCAATCCGGCCCCGCGAACGCTAACGGGCCGGGTGCTAACCTTTACGCCATTCCTCCCAATCTTTTCGCACCGTATCCACCATTTTCTTGGCCGCGTCGTGAACCCAACCGGGCTTGCGCTTCGCGAGGTCCCGGCGCACGTTCTTTACGGCGCCTTTGCTTCCCAGATGGATGTTGGCGGTCTCGAAGCCCATGGAGTGGAGCAGGCGTTCTTCATCGCGCTTCTTGGGAATCGCCGTCATCTCAATGCGCGAGCAATGAGGCGCCAAGCGCCGAACAATCCATCGGCCGCACAAGCGAACATAGGGATCGAGGGCTCGCGCGGAGGTGGTGATAATGTCTTCATACAGGATTTTCTTCGAGCCTTTGTCATCCTTGGCCCACACACAGGCGGAGGGGAGCATGGCCTTCGCCTCACGCGCCACACGTCCGCCTTCCCAGTCCGCCAGCGCCACGTAGCGCTCACGCCCCAGGCTTCCCAGCCCTGCTACACGGTGAGCGATGCGATAGACGAGCCCGGCCGCGGGTAGCAGTTCCTCGATGGCCTTGCGCGCACTCTTCGGAACTTCCCCGCGCACCGAAGGAAGTGCGTTCATCTTCCCCCAGAAATGAACGGGGTCCCGGAGCTCACCGGTTGCCGCCTCGCGGAGCCACTTGTTATCTTCTTCCAGCACAAACGGCTTGCCCCCGCTTTCCAGCCCCTCCCGATACCCTGCCAGGATAGCCGCGCACGCATCCTCATGCGCGAGGGAAAGGTGGTTGGCGGAAATCGCCAAGTGGGCGCTGACCGCCAAGCGCACCAAGTCATTGGTGTAGGGCATGGGGTAGGCTTCGTCGAAATCGTTCACACCCCAGATCAGCCGCCCTTCCGAGTCGCGCCACGTGCCGAAATTTTCCACGTGCAGGTCGCCCACGGCAAGCACTCGCGGCGCTCGCGCCAAGTCCGGACACACTGGAGCCCACACTTGCACCCAGCGGTAGAAGGTGGCTCGTAGGAATTGGAAGGTATCTTCCGTCATGCGGGTGTGTTTAAGCGCCAGGTCGGCGGGAACGATGGTAATGTTTTTTGCCAGCCACGCTTCATATTTCTTGGTTGCCTTTTTGATGCGCATAGATTGCTACCTCTCTAAAGGCGAATGCAACCGGTGGAAATACTCCTCGACCCTGCGAAGGTCTTCTTCCGTATCTACACCAATGGTGTCGCGGGGGGTTTCTACCACGGCGATTTCAATACCGTTCTCGAGGAAACGCAATTGCTCAAGTTTCTCGAGTTTCTCCAGCGGCGTCGGTGAAAGATGGTGGAAGGTTTCGAGCGCTGCGGCGCTAAAGGCATAGAACCCTTGATGTTTGAAATATTGCGCATTCCCGTTGCCGTCGCGATCGATGGGAATGCGCGCCCGGGAAAAATAGAGCGCCCGCCCGGCGAGGTCGGTCACTACCTTCACGACATTCCGATCCAACGCAGTCTCGGCATCGATCGCGACTTTTAGGGTTGAAACCTGCGTCGTGGGTACTTCATCAAAAGGCCGCAACAGGCGTTCCACATGACCAGAAGCGATCATGGGCTCGTCTCCCTGAATGTTGACGTAAATCTCGGCGGGCTCATTCGCCATGACTTCGGCCATGCGGTCCGTCCCCGAGCGGTGGGCGCGTGAGGTCATCATGACGGGAATGCCCTGTTTGCGGCAATAGGACTCGATTTCCTGGGAATCCGTCGCCACCAGCAAGTGATCGAGGCACGCCGCCTGCCGCGAGTTCTCATACACCCAGGCGATCATGGGACGGCCACAGATAGCCCGTAACGGTTTGCCCGGCAACCTCGTGGACTCAAGCCGCGCCGGTATTACTCCTAGAACTCTACGCATCGAAGGGAACCTAGGCCAGCATATGCTTAGTACTCATCAATTTGCAAGCGTTTGATGGCTATGGAGGCCTCTGGTCGCGTGTGTTGCGCCGGCGTGAAATGGAATGCCGGGGGAGCTTTCCGCTCCGCGATTAGCTGAATTCTTACGGCGTCAAGCAAATACGTTTTGGAGGGTCTTGAGCGTAGAGGCCAGGATCGCGGAGCTTATGCTCCCCAGCCGTTTGACCAGCCTGACCTTATCCAGCGTTCGGAGTTGGTCGAGCAGGATGAGTCCCCGCTTGCCCTGAAAGGTTACGGCGATGCGATAGGGAGCGGGGTGCGATGCCGTGGTCATGGGTGCAACAATGACGGTGCGCAGGAAATCGTGCATCTCGGGCGGCGAGATGATCACGCAGGGCCGTGTCTTGTGGATCTCGCTGCCTACCGTGGGATCGAGCGTGACTAGCCACACCTCGCCGCGCGTCACCACTGAAGGTCTCCGTCATCCCGATTTCCGAACTCCGGCCAAAGCAGTTTGTCATCCCCGGCCTCGGCAATTCTGCGGCTGGCTTCCGCCCAGCCTTGGCGAGGGTTCCGCTGGGGTTTGCGCAGAACGATGGCGCCACGCTCCAGGGCGATTTCGGCCTCCTTCTCGAGCCCTGCCTCCTTCAGCATCGGTTTGGGAATAATGATTCCCCGTGAGTTTCCTACACGCCGGATTTGTGTAATCATGAGGACCTCCCTTGTATAACAACGTTATAACATGAGTGGAGGATCCGTCGCAACGGTGAGAGTTTGTCGGAGCTCCCACTGGAAAGATAGGCCCGTAGTCATCCCGCTTCGCGGGCGGTATACTCACATGACGATGCACACTCGCTCGATGCTGCCCGTAGGCAAATTGCCGGCCGAGGTTCTCCAGCGCCTCCTGCGCGTGTGCCGCCCGCCTGCGTCCTCGGGCGTGGTCATTGGCCCGCGCTACGGGGAAGATGCCGCGGTTATCGACATCGGGGCGAAATACCTCGTCGCCAAGACCGATCCCATCACCTTCACCGAGGAACGCATCGGCTGGTACGCCGTTCACATCAATGCCAACGACATCGCCACGCTCGGCGCAACGCCACGCTGGTTCCTCGCAACGGTGCTACTGCCGGAAGGCCGTGCCACTCGTGAGATGGCTCGCCGAATCTTCGAGGAGATCCTCCACACCTGCAAAGCACTTGGCATCACACTGTGCGGAGGTCACACGGAGGTCACCGTCGGATTGCGTCGCCCCATCGTTGTGGGCCAGATGCTGGGGGAAGCCAAAAAGACGGTACTGATTCGAAAGGAGAGCCAGCAACCGGGTGACCTGGTGATCCTGACACGGGGTGTGGCCATAGAGGGCACCGCAATTCTTGCGCGGGCAAAAGGTGCTGAGTTGCAGAAGAAAGTAGGCCGCGCCACCGTTAGCCGAGCCAAGCGATGGCTCTTCGAACCTGGCATCAGTGTGGTTCGTGCTGCGCGCCTTGCGGTTCGGTCCGCAGAGATCCACGCCATGCACGACCCGACCGAAGGCGGTCTGCTGGCCGGCTTGGCTGAGATCGCCCAGGCCGGAGGAGTAGGGCTGCACGTGTGGAAGGACAAAATCCCTGTCCTTCCGGAAACCCTTGCCTTCAGTCGTGCCTTGGGATTCGATCCCTTAGCCCTCATCGCCTCGGGCGCGCTCCTGGTGGTCGCTACGCCCGCGTCCACTCCCAGCCTGCTGAGAGCTTATGCTCGACAGGAAGTTCCCGCCACCGTGATCGGGGAGATCCGCCCGCGACGGGAAGGCGTCTTGGTCATCGAAAATGGCCGCGGGGTGCGATTACGTATTCCAAAACGCGACGAGATTGCGCGCCTGCTGGCTGAGGGAGAGAAGTTTGATGAAGATGTTCATTGATTAATTTCCTTCAGCCTGATGGGGTGCGGGCACGCGCAATCGTCTTCCGCCCTTTGGGCGAAAGCGGGCGGAAAGAATCGAAGCGCACGCCCCCGTATGCAATAAACTTTGCGACCAATTTCTGTAAGCGCCGACCCCTTTCAAAAAGGCGGACTTTTGCTGTGTTTTTTGGTACGTTTTCGCAGGCCGAGACGCTATTTTCAAGGCCGCGGAGGGGTTGGCATTGCCCCCAATTTCGTGCTATATTAGGGAAGTGAAACAGGTCATTTCCGGTAGGTTACAGTGCCCTCTTGGGTCTGTCTCAATACTCAAAAAATGGGAACAACCCATGCGCGGTTAGCGATGATTGAGGCGCCCTTTTGACGCCAGTCCTTTCAAGCTTGCAGATGGGGTTACTCTCGGACCGAATGTGCTCCCACCCGATGGGGCCGACAAATTGTTTTCCCTCTGAATCCACTATGAACGCATGGCAAGAAATCCTGGGTTATTTGAAGGCGAAGGTGAACACCCAGAGCTATCAAACCTGGCTTCGCCCCGCTCGCTTCAGTCACGTCACCCAGGATGCACTGGTGGTGCGAGTTCCCAACCGTGAGTTCCAGGATTGGATTCAGGAGCACTACGGCTCCCTGATTAATGAAGCTCTTTCTCAACTCAAATCGGGTCCCCGCAAGGTTCAATACGTGGTGGAAGAAGACTCGGGAAATAAGTCCATTGAGAATGGAAACGGCAAGGCTTTTCAAGCCAAATTGGATTTTGAGTCGGTTGACCACCAGTTGAATCCGCGCTATACGTTTGACACCTTTGTCGTTGGCAGTTGCAACCAGTTTGCCCACGCCGCGGCGCAAGCCGTGGCGGAAACTCCTGCTAAGGCTTACAACCCGCTGTTTCTTTATGGTGGTGTGGGTCTCGGGAAAACGCATTTGATGCAGGCCGTCGGCCACATGATCAAGGGCAAGTGGAAGGAGATGCGGCTGGCTTACGTCTCGTCCGAGAATTTTACCAATGAGGTCATCAACTCTCTCCGCTACGACCGCATGGTATCGCTACGCGATAAGTATCGGAATGTGGACATTCTGTTGATGGACGATATCCAGTTCATCGCGGGAAAGGAACGCACGCAGGAAGAGTTCTTCCACACCTTTAACACCTTATACGAGGGCCAGAAGCAAGTGGTGATATCAAGTGATTGTCCTCCCAAGGAAATTCAGGGATTGGAGGAGCGACTGCGCTCGCGTTTCGCCTGGGGGTTGACAGCCGACTTGCAGGCCCCGGACCTTGAGACGAAAAGGGCGATCCTGGCGAAGAAAAGTGAGAGTCAAGGTGTTACCCTGCCCGAGGACGTCAGCGATTTTATCGCCCGCAAAATCAAGTCCAGCATCCGCGATCTGGAGGGAGCCCTGACGCGCATTCTTGCTTACTCGTCCCTCGGCGGTACGCCGGTCAGCCTCACGATGGCACAACAGGTTCTGAAGAATCTGATTGACCTGGAGGAGCGGCGGGTTTCGATTGAGCATGTCCAGCGCGCGGTGTGCCGCGAGTTCGGCCTCAGCTTGCCACAATTAAAAGCTAAAGATAACAGCCGGGCAATTTCCTACCCGCGGCAGATCGCGATGTTTTTGGCAAAGGAGTTGACTCCTGCGTCTCTGCCGCAGATTGGCAGGGAGTTCGGCGGCAAGCACCACACGACAGTGTTGCACTCCATCAATAAAATTGCGGAGTTGCGCGAGAAGGACAGAGATTTAAACAGGCTTATCAACAAGGTACGTGATAGTCTGAACTGAAGTTAGTACGGAATCCGAATCTGACTTGAGTGTAGACTTGTGAATTTCACTGGGGGAACTAAAATTTCGTCTCTTTCCACAATTTCCAGAAAGTCATCAACAGGCGAAACACCGCTAACCTGCTCCTCCTATGGAGCTTCTCGTATTTTCCACAAAATGCACAGCACTACTACTAAAACCTACTTCCTGAGAGATAACTTCTATGGAAATTTCTACTAGTAAGAACGACCTCCTCAAGGAACTGACCCTTACCCAGGGTGTGGTCGAACGAAAAACGACGATCCCTATTTTGTCGAACCTGCTTTTCGAGGTTGACGAGTCAACCCTCCGCATCAGCGCGACAGATCTTGATCTCGGAATCCGTTGTGGCTGTCCTGCCAAAGTGAAGGAGGGTGGGTCGGGGACAATTCCCGCCAAGCGCTTGTTTGAAATTGTTCGTTCTTTGCCGGATGCTGAGGTGCGCTTCAAGCTTCTTGAGAACCATTGGGTGCAGGTTAATTGCGAGAGGTCGTCGTTCAAGCTTGTAGGGATGGCCCGAGATAATTTTCCCGTCTTGCCGGATATCCCTAAGCCGTTGGCTTCTCTCCCTGCCAATGTTTGCACGGCGATGATCCAGAAGACCATCTTTGCGATTTCCAATGAGGAATCGCGTTACACCCTGAACGGTGCACTGCTGCTCCTGAAGCCCGAGAGCGCTAGCATGGTGGCGACAGATGGTCACCGCTTGGCGCTGGTCGAGCGCGACGTGCAGGTGCAGGGACTGAAAAACGAATTACGCCTCTTAGTGCCAAAGAAGGCGATGGGAGAACTCCTCCGTCTGCTTGCCGAGGTGGAAGATGAAGTACTTGTAGATATTTCCAAGGACGAAAGCCATCTTTTCTTCCAAATTGGCAGCCGTGTTTTGATCTCGCGGATGTTAACGGGGCAATTTCCCAACTATGAGGCGGTGCTGCCGCGCGAAAACACCAAAATTGTCGAGATGGATAAGGAAAAGACAGCCGCAGCCATTCGCCGCGTAGCCCTACTGGCCGACGAGCGCTCACACGCCATCCGCATGCAGGTGGAGAAGGACCGGATCGAAGTTTTTTCTTCCAGCGGCGAGTACGGTGAAGCGCACGAAGTTCTCGACGCCACCTACGATCACGAGTCGATGCAGATTGGATTCAATTACCAATACCTCCTCGACTTTATGGGCGTTGTTGGCGATGGCGGGAAGATTCGTTTGGAACTAAAAGACGAGCAGAGCGCCGGGCAGTTTCGGCCGGGTGAGCAGGATGCTTACCGGTATCGTTACGTGGTTATGCCCATGCGCATCTGAGTGTGGTGACGAACTAGTGGCCTCGGAACGACCTGTGCGCCAAGGCAAAAAGGGAACCGTACTAAAGCTACCATACCCGTCTGCTTTTAGTTGCCGCGCTATCGGCCGACAGGGAGGCTTCTTCTCTGTCGGCTTTCTTGTTTAGGGAGGCCAACTCCAGAATCGGCTTGACGTCACCATGGCGGGGCAAACCTGCCACAACAGTGAGGTGGAAGAGAATCAGCCAGGAGGTTATTAAGTCACGTGAGCAAGCAGAAGGAACTCGAAGTGAACGGTGCCGAGACCTACGATGCCGATAGCATCAAGGTTCTGGGCGGTCTGGAAGCGGTTCGAAAGCGGCCGGCGATGTACATTGGCTCGACCGGGCCCGTAGGATTACACCACCTGGTTTGGGAGGTGGTTGACAACGCAGTGGATGAGGCCCTGGCAGGCTATTGCGATCTCGTGACTGTGGTCGTGCATGCCGATAACTCGGTTACGGTCACCGATAATGGCCGCGGCATCCCGGTGGACCTGCACAAGGAAGAAGGCCGCTCCGCTGCGGAAGTCGTCATGACCGTCCTGCACGCAGGTGGCAAATTCGATTCCAAAAGCTATAAAGTCTCCGGCGGATTGCACGGCGTCGGCGTCTCCGTGGTCAATGCTCTTTCCGAATCACTGGAGCTTGAAATCTGGCGCGACGGTTATACGTGGGAACAGTCGTATGAACGCGGCAATCCGCTTGCCAACATCAAACGAGCCGGCAAGACCGAAAAGAAAGGCACGAAGATTACTTTCCTGCCTGACCGGCAGATCTTCGAGTCGATTGAATTTAACTTTGATACCTTATCCCAACGCCTGCGCGAAATGTCCTTTCTGAATAAAGGATTAACCGTCCGCCTCAAGGATGAACGCACCAATAAGCAAAGCGAGTTTCATTACAATGGCGGTATCTCCGAATTCATCAAGCACCTCAACAAAAACAAGGATGTGCTGCACGCCACGCCGGTCTACGCGGAAAGCGACCGCGACGACATCCACATGGAGTTCGCGCTTCAATACAACGACGGGTACGCGGAGAATGTCTTCTCCTTTGCCAACAACATCAACACCGTCGACGGCGGCACGCACCTATCCGGCTTCCGCTCGGCCCTGACGCGCGCCATCAATCAGTTTGGGCAGAACCAGGGCCTGTTCAAGGACGTGAAAGAGAACCTCCAGGGCGAGGATGTGCGCGAAGGCCTGGTGGCGGTGGTGAGCGTGAAGTTGCCTCAGCCGCAGTTTGAGGGGCAGACCAAGGGAAAACTCAACAGCGATATCCAGAGCACGATGGCCAGCTTCGTCTACGAGAAGCTGATGGAGAATTTCGAGAAGAACCCGACGGTGGGCCGGAAGATCTGCGCCAAGGCCGTGGACGCTTCCCGTGCCCGCGAGGCCGCGCGCAAAGCTCGCGAACTGACGCGGCGCAAAGGCGCGCTCGATTCCGGGGGCCTGCCGGGCAAGCTTTCCGATTGCCAGGAGCGCGATCCCGACCGGTGCGAGTTGTTCCTGGTTGAGGGCGACTCCGCCGGCGGCTCCGCCAAGCAGGGACGCGACCGCCGCTACCAGGCCATTCTGCCGTTGCGCGGAAAAATTCTGAATGTGGAGAAGGCGCGCTTCGACAAGATGCTGGGCCACGAGGAAATTCGCGCCCTCATCACGGCGCTGGGAACCGGCATCGGCAAGGACGATTTCGACATCGCGAAACTCCGCTATTCCAAAGTCATCATCATGACCGACGCGGATGTGGACGGCTCGCACATCCGCACGCTTTTGCTTACGTTCTTTTATCGCCAGATGCCGCAGCTCGTGGAGCGCGGCAACGTTTACATTGCGCAACCTCCGCTCTACCTGATTAAGAAGGGTAAGAGAACGCAATACATTCACGACGAAAAGGAGTTCCGCCGGGAAGTGTTGCGCCGCGCCACCGAGGATCACGCCGTGGAATTCGGTGAAGGCAGCAAGAAGGTGAAACTGGAAGGCGGCGAATTAACCAATTTCCTGATGGCTTTTGGCGAATACATTGAGATTTACATCAAGCTGGAGAAACGCATTGGCGATGGGCGGCCCATTGACGCCCTGCTGCGCGCCGAACTCTCCAAGAAAGCCGAACTCGAAAGCCAGGAGAAGCTGGAAAAGGTGGCGAAGGACCTGCGAGCGGAGGGTTTCAAAACGGAAATCAAGCTGGACGAAGAACACAATATCCATTTCCTGCTGTTCCACAGCGAAACGCAGCCGGAACGCACCGTCGATTGGGACTTCCTATCCAGCCCGGAATACCGCCGCCTGTTCGATCTGCACAAGCGTGTGCACGAATTCGACCGGCCTCCTTTCACCATTACTTCCAACGGCACCCAGGTGACGATCGAGGATCGCAAGGAATTGGTGGAACACGTCATGTCGGTGGGGAAGAAGTCCTTCACCGTCCAGCGGTTTAAGGGATTGGGAGAAATGAACCCCACGCAGTTGTGGGAAACCACCATGGACGCCGACCAGCGCACCATGCTGCAAGTGAAGGTCGAAGACCAGGTGGAGGCCGATTCCATCTTCACCGTGCTCATGGGCGACGTCGTCGAACCCCGTCGGCAGTTTATTGAAGACAATGCTCTGGATGTGAAGAACTTGGATATCTAACTCTCTGTGGGTTAGATTGACCCGAGTTCAAGCCAAGTGTATACTCCGTAGTGTACACTTGGGCGTGGAAGGTAATTTATGGTTGTTACTGCTAAACAACTCCGGCTGCAAACCTCAAAGATCCTGAAGACAGTGCAGCGCGCGGGCTCAGTGACCGTCACCCTGAGAGGCAAACCCGTTGCAAGAATCTCTTCGCTGGTAGGGAAGAAGCCCGCGAAGGATCTGCTGGAATATCGTGCTATCGGAATGTGGGCTGACCGACAAGATATGAAAGATCCCAGTGCTTGGGTCAGAAAAATTCGCAAACCTCGCTACCAACTACATTGATCTTTGACTCAGACGTCGTCATATGGATGCTCCGCGGGCACCCCAAGGCGGTGCGCTTCGCCCGGACGATTGACCCGGCGGAACGCAACGTGTCCGTTGTTTCCCACCTGGAAGTCCTGCGGGGTTGCCGCAATCGGCTCGAGGCCAATGATTTCAGGGAATTCATGGAGGAATGGTTTACAGAAGTTGTCCCCCTTAAACCTGAAATTGGCGATTCCGCAGTCTCGCTGATGGCGCAATTCGCCTTATCCCACCGTCCTGGTGTCGACGACATGCTCATTGCGGCCACTGCTCTCGACCGCAAAGAGACGGTCGCCACAGGTAACTTGAAGCACTTCAATTTTATTCCAGGGCTAGTGGTGCAGCGCTTTCAGGTTTAACGGGGTGCGGACACATGGGTCAGCGCGGCACAGCGCCCTGTTGTGTCGGTCCGCGCCTCATCCCTGCCGCCGATAAGACCCCACGGTTGATTGCGGATTTGCAAAACCCCTCATCCAGCTTCGTACCTCAGCCACATTCTCCCCAAGGGGTGCCTACGGGGTTTGGTTTTGACTGTTTCAATGGGCATGATACGCTTAGAGTGGTTGTTGGGATAACCTTCAAAGCGGGCAGAGGAGTAGGGTATGAGTGAAACGATACGGGTCCGCGTAAAAGGCGGCGTTTTGGAACCACTGGAAAAGCTGGACCTTCCTGAGGGAAAGGAAGTCCTGGTCACGATCATCAGAGTCTCTCCGCAGGCCAATCGCGAGGCGTTCCGGCGCGCGTTTGGAAGGTGGAAAGGCACGATCGATGCGGAGGCACTGATTCGGAACATTTACTCTGATCGCCAAATATCAACCCGACCGGAGCCGACGCTATGAGTGCGGCCTACCTGATGGATACCGATTGGGCGATCGATTATTTGAATGGGCAAAACCGAAATCGTAGGCATTTCGAAAACATCGAAGGGCTACGGATCGAAAGCCTCCAGTGATAATTCCTCCTATGGGGCCTCACCCCGGGCCTCTTCTTTTATTTCACTGGTTGGAGGATGTTTATGCAAGCTGTTAGGGCTTTTGACGCAAAGACGCACCTCTCGGCCCTGCTGGACCGCGTGGCGAAGGGCGAAAGGATCACGATTACGCGGCGCGGGATTCCCGCTGCGATGCTGGTCCCCATTCAAGACGCGGCAGGTAAGCTTACGCATGAGGAGATTGTTGAGGGGATGCGGGAAATGCGGAAGCGCGTAAAGCCGGATCGTATGAGCGTGCGTGCGATGGTAAGTGAGGGACGACCTCGCGAACCCGGAGCTAAGCGGTCCGCTCCGAGGTCAAGAGAGCCGATGCGACTTGAGGACCACCCTGCCATCGGCATGTGGGCGGACCGGAAGGACATGAAAGACCCTTCCGCTTGGGTCAGGAAGATTCGTGCACCCAGATATGACCGTCTGGGGAGGCGGCGGCGAAAGCCGTAGCCGCATAGCACCCATAGCACGGACTTGTTTGATGCGACCGCGGCTCTTCCCTCCTGCTGACAAGACCCGGCGCTTGATTGCAGATTTACCAAACCCCTCATCCGGCCTCGTACCTCAGCCACCTTCTCCCCAAGGGAGAAGGTAGGGAATTACGCTTGCCTGGAGAGGGACGCAGTGCCAGTTTCCTACCCTCTCCGGGGGGAGAGGGTGGCGGCCATGCGCCGCCGGGTGAGGGGTTGCTTAATTTGCCTCCAACCCTTCGTTAGGTTGCGCCCCTGCCGCGCTGCAAGGCCACGCGTTCCCAGGCCGGTCTTGCGGTGCTCATCTGCGCGTCTTAGCGCACAATGTAGGGCCGAACGGCGTTCGGCCTGGGACCAGCGCCGCTGGTCCCTACCGCTTTGTTTGCGGCTCCGCCGCTGTCCCGAATGCCGTTTCCTACCGGTAGGAAAAGTTGACGTAAAATCGACATCGTCTCTCCGCCGAACGGGATATTTGTCCCCTTTTGACTAGCCTCTGGACGCCACGTTGCAACGAATCAACTGGAGTATTGTCTCGCGGGGTGGAATCGCGCACCCCGCCGCTAGGTTCTTCGGCTAGGCGCTTCTCGAATGGCAGGCGGAGCGAAGTTTTGGAGCGCGTGCAGCTTGCTGCCGCTTTCTTTCCCGCAAGCTTGCTTGCGGAAATCTCAACCGTGAGCGCCACACCGTGACGGATTTCGGCTTTCTTGCCACGATTGACAGACTCGGCCAGCCAGCGAGTTGGCTGGAGCCAAAGCGGCAGCAAGCTGCACGCGCTCCAAAACTTAACTCCAAAGCTTCGCTCCAGTCTTTCCATGATGTGGCGATAAAGCCAGGTTAGAGCCTAGCCCCCAACACCCCGCACTCAGAACCCAGGAGGTTCCCATGTGTCTCGTCAAGAAACCCGCTATGACCGAACAGAAAATTGCCGCCAACCAGTTCAACGGGCCTCTTTCCCAAGGCCCGGTGACGGAGGGGGGAATGGAGCGCATCCGCACCGCGCGGCTTCGCCACGGCTTTTATGCCCAGGCGCCGGACGCCACCCTGCGCCCTTTAGGCCAGGACCCCGCCCGCTTCGAGGAATTACGGGACGGACTTTACCAGGAGTTCGCGCCGCACGGCACGTTGCAGCAGGAACTCGTTAACCGCCTGGCACGGGTGCTGTTGCTGGTCGAGCGCGCCGAGCGCTCACATGAAGGCCAAGCCCTGCGCCGCGCCCAATCCGCCGAGAACGGGCGCGACAATCGCCTGCACGCCCGCATGATGCGGCTCAAGATGACGGCGGAAACCTTGCGCTCGCTCGCCCGCTCGGTGAATTGCTGGCACTACGTCACCACCCGCGAGGATCTGGACGTCATGAAGAAACTGCAAGAAGAAGGGGTAGCCGCCGAAATGGGTGAAATCGCCTTGGACCTCTTCTATCAACTCCAAGAGCCGGGCACGGATGGGGACGGCGTCACCGAAAGTGAGAAGAGAAGACGCGTCGTCAACAGTATGCGGTCAATCTTTGGGATAGAGCCAATAGAATCACCGGTGGCGATGCTGACCCCTGCGGGAGACCAAATGGTGGTATACCCGGAAGGTTACAAAGAAAGCGAGGGGACTGCCGCGAGTGATGAGGATGACGATTCGGAAAAGGACGACCGGTACCCCAAGATTACGGCGGAGGACTGGATGGCCCGCGAGCGGGCCCGCAAGCTTCTGAAGAACATCCTGAGCCGGCAAGCGGAAGCCTGTGAGGCGCAGCGTAAGGCCCTGCTCAAGGAGTCGGTAGCGGGCCCCTCGCCCTACGAACTCGCCGCAGAAATGGCCCCGGGCAATGCCGAAGCCTTGCTGCTGCGCCGAACGCAGGATGCCAACATCCGGGAAGTCCGGCGGCTCGCGAATTTGCTCCTCAAACTCCAACGGCACGCGGCCAAAACTGGCGCTGCTGAGACGGCTTTTCGCGATGCCGTAGCCCACGATGTTGCAGAAAATAAAGGCGCTTAAATGCCAACCGTGGAAAATCGGCAAAAACCTATGTCGTTGAATCGAAATGCGTTAGCCGTTGGTTGCGTTGGCGGCAAAGGGAAAAGGGGAAACAAAAAATACCGGATAGTCCCACGATGTTGATGAAAACAAAGGAAGAAAGAAGTGACATATTGACTAATGCCACGATGTTTATGAAAACACAAGAGGTTAGCAACAAAAACCCGCAAAGGATTTTCACGCCGTTCGGGGAACAACTGCCCAAACATAACCCCCACTTGGTGCTGAAATCCGCTAAAATAGAAGGGTCAACGATTCACGAGTACTGAGTAGCGCCACCCTTTAGGGCGGCACATGCAGGGGCTAAAGCCCGGCGCTACATCCGAGACCTACATCCGGAACATTGGGTCGATTAACGAGGCACTGAGTTCATGGGAGATCAAGAACTAATCAAGCCGTCGCGGGATATTCCCGTCAACATTGAAGACGAGATGCGCAAGTCGTATCTCGACTATGCGATGAGCGTGATCATTGGCCGGGCGCTGCCCGACGTGCGTGACGGATTGAAGCCTGTCCACCGCCGCATTCTTTACGCGATGTATAAGGAGGGCAACACCTCCGACAAGCGCTACATCAAGTGCGCGGGTGTGGTGGGCGAGGTCATCAAGAAATATCACCCGCACGGTGACGCGGCGGTTTACGACACCTTGGTGCGCATGGCGCAGGACTTCAACATGCGCTATCCGCTCATTGATGGGCAAGGCAACTTTGGCTCCGTCGATGGCGACCCGGCGGCGGCTTACCGGTACACGGAGTGCCGCCTGGCCAAACTGGCCGAGGAGATGCTGGCCGACATCGAAAAAGACACCGTGGATTTCATACCCAACTTCGACGAGTCCACGGAGGAGCCCACCGTCCTCCCCACGCGGGTTCCCGGCCTGCTCATCAACGGTTCGGACGGAATCGCCGTGGGGATGGCCACCAAGATTCCGCCCCACAATCTGACGGAAATCATCGAGGCCACCATCCTTCTGCTGAACAAGCCTACCGCTTCCATTGACGAGGTGCTGGCGCTCGTTCCCGGCCCCGACTTCCCCACCGGCGCTTACATCTACGGCAAGAGCGGGATCAAAGATGCCTACCGGACGGGCCGCGGCCAGTTCACCATGCGCGCCAAGGCCGCCATCGAGCGCCCCGCCAAGGAAAAGGTGCAGATCGTCATCACGGAGATTCCCTTCCATGTCAACAAATCGAGGGTCATTGAGCGCATCGCTGAACTCGTGCAGGACAAGAAAATCGAGGGCATCTCCGACATCAGCGATGAGTCCGACCGCGATGGCATGCGGATTGTCATTGAGTTGAAGCGCGGCGAGCAGCCGGAAGTGATCCTGAACAATCTCTACAAGCATACGCAACTCCAGGAGACGTTCGGGATGATCATGCTGGCCATCGTCCACGGCCAGCCGCGCACGTTGCCGCTAACGGACGCGCTGCAACTGTTCATTGATCATCGGGTCACTGTCGTCCGGCGCCGGACGGAGTATGACCTGCGCAAAGCGCAAGAGCGCGCGCACATCTTGGAGGGATTCCTCAAGGCACTTTCCCAGCTCGATGCCATTATCAAGCTGATT